>NZ_JAOQNS010000017.1 GCF_025961475.1 Rhodobium gokarnense
CCAGGCGATCGGAAACATCCCCCCAAAGGCCTTCGCCGATCAAAAGAAAACCGAAAACCCATCACCGAATTCGTGAACTTGCACAGCAATGACGGTTTCTCAGTCATTTGGGCGTCATTGCGAGGAGGCCGGTAGGCCGACGCGGCAATCCAGAAAGCGGCCCGATCAGCGCCTGCTGACCACGACCGCCGACGCCACCCCGAAAAATCAATCGATGACGATATCGAGCCCGAGGTCGAGGACCGGGGCCGAATGGGTGATCCAGCCGCTCGACAAAAGGTCGACGCCTGTCTCGGCGACCGCGACCGCCGTCTCCAGGGTGATGCCGCCGGAGGCCTCGGTGATCGCCCGGCCGTCGACGATGCCGACGGCCTCGCGCATGGTGTCGGGCGTCATGTTATCGAACAGCACCGCATCGGGCGCCGCCGTCATCGCCGCCTGAAGCTGCTCCAGGGTATCGACCTCCACCTCGACCTTGACGAGATGCCCTGCAAAGGCCTTGGCGCGCTCGATCGCGGCAACGACGCCGCCGGCAACGGCGATGTGGTTGTCCTTGATGAGGATCGCGTCGTCGAGCCCGAAGCGGTGGTTGCGGCCGCCGCCGCAGCGAACGGCGTATTTCTCGAACGCCCGGAGCCCCGGCGTCGTCTTGCGGGTGCAGACGATGTGGGCCCTGGTGTGGGCGATCAGCCGGGCGAACTGGTTGGTCGCCGTGGCGATGCCGGACATGTGGCCGATAAAGTTGAGGGCGGTGCGTTCGGCCGCAAGCAGCGCCCGCGCCGAGCCTGAGATTTCCGCGAGCGCGGTGCCCGGCTCGACGTCCGCGGCATCGGTAAGGTGACGGCGAAAATCGACGTCCGGGTCGAGCTTGCGAAACGCCGTCTCGGCAAGGTCGAGGCCGGCGACGACGCCGGGGGCGCGGGCGGCGAGCCGTGCGGTCGCACGGGCACCCGCCGGGATTGTCGCCTGGGTGGTGATGTCGCCGGCGCGGCCGAAATCCTCAAGCAGGGCTGCCTCGACGGCGCGCTCCACGAACAGCGCCGGCAACTCCGGCAGGAAGCTCTCGTCGGATTGCGTCACGCGACCATCTCCTTGCGGATCTTTTCCAATGTGCCGTCGGCGGCGGGGGCTTGCGCGGCCATCGTCTCGACGTCTTCCAGCGTCAAATAGCTGCGCCGGGCGAGTGCCGGATCGGTCTGCGGATAGTCGGATCGGAAATGGCCGCCGCGGCTTTCCTTGCGGGCAAGGGCGGCGGCGGCGATGATCCGGGCGACCGTCAGCATGTGCTGGACGGCGGTGGTGCGGCAGCCGCGCTCCAGCGCGGAAAAGACGGCGAGCGCCCGCTTCAGGCCGTCAGCGTTCCTGACGACCCCGACATTTTCCATCATCGTGGTGCGCGCCAGGTCGACGATCTTGGCGTCCGGCATCGCCTCTTCGCCAAGTTCGGCGACAGGCTTCAGCGGCATCCAGGCCGCCGTCTTCGGCGTCGGCAACAGGCCCTGGATGTCCTCGGCGATGCGGGCGGCAAAGACGACGGCTTCCAGCAATGAGTTGGAGGCGAGGCGGTTTGCGCCGTGGGCGCCGGTGGAGGAGACCTCGCCGCAGGCCCACAGGCCGTCGAGCGAGGTGCGCCCATTGGCGTCGGTCAGGACGCCGCCCATGTGGTAATGCGCCGCCGGCGCCACCGGGATAGGATCCCTGGCCGGATCGATGCCGGCGTCGACGCAGGTCTGGTAGACGGTCGGGAATTTCTCCGCGAAATGCGCGCCGATCGCCTTGCGGCAGTCAAGGAACGCCTTGCGCCCGCTCATCACCTCCTCGAAGACCGCGCGGGCGACGATGTCGCGCGGGGCGAGTTCCGCATCGGGGTGGACGCCCGCCATGAAGCGTTCCCCGGCGCCGTTGACGAGGGTCGCGCCGTCGCCGCGCAGCGCCTCGGTGGCGAGCGGCGCCGGATCGCGGCCGATGTCGATGGCGGTGGGGTGGAACTGGACGAACTCGCAGTCGGCGAGGATGGCGCCGGCGCGGGCCGCCATGGCGACGCCGTCGCCATTGGCCTCGACCGGATTGGTCGTCACCGAATAAAGGTGGCCGACGCCGCCGCTGGCCAGCACCACGGCGCGGGCCGGGAAGAACACGGTACCGCTGGCATGGCGCGAGCGCGCCGCGACGCCGGCGACGTAGCGGCCCTCCAGCACCACTTCTTCGGCGATATAGCCTTCCAGCATGCGGATCGACGGCGTGGCGCGGGCGGTGCGGATGAGCGCGTCCATGATCGCCCAGCCGGCCCGGTCGCCTTCGACGCGTACGATGCGCCGGTAGGAGTGGGCGGCCTCGCGGGAGAGCTGCAGCCGGCCCTCAAGGTCCTTGTCGAAGGGAACGCCATAGGCGAGGAGGTCGTGGATGCGGGCAGGGGCCTCGTTCGCCATCAGCCGGGCGATGCGCTCCGCGACGATGCCGGCGCCGGCGGTGACGGTGTCGCGGGCGTGGTTTTCCGGGCTGTCGCCCTCCGCGACCGCCGCGGCAATTCCCCCTTGCGCCCAGGCCGAGGAGGTGCCCTCGCCGATTGCCCGCGCCGACAGGAGCGTGACCGGCCGCGGCGCCAGCTTCAGGGCACAGAACAGGCCGGCGAGACCGCCGCCGATGATCACCACATCGTCGATGCCGCTCCAGGAGGCCGGCGGATGGGTGCTTTTTTCGTAGAGTTCGATCATGTTGCGCGTCCGGGTACTCGCCGTGAGGCGCCGCAGCGGCGCCCCACTCCCAGGAAAGCGCGGCAGCCGGGCTGCCGTTAGCTCTTCAGATTGACCATCCGCTCGACCGAAGCGCGGGCGCGCTCGATCAGGGCCGGGTCGACCTCCACCTCTTCGCGCATATGGACGAGCGAGTCGAGAATTTTCGCCAGCGTGATCCGCTTCATGTGCGGGCACAGGTTGCACGGCCGCACGAACTCCACGTCGCGGATGTCGGCGGCGACGTTGTCGGCCATCGAGCATTCGGTGACCAGCACGACCTTGGACGGCTTGTGGTCCTCGATCCATTTCGTCATCTGCGAGGTCGAGCCGGTGTAGTCGGCCTCGGCAATGACGTCCTGCGGACATTCCGGATGGGCGATGATCCGAAGGTTCGGGTCGGTCTCGCGATAGGCGCGCAGCTCCTCGCCGGTGAACCGCTCATGGACCTCGCAGGCGCCTTTCCAGGAGATGATCTCCACATCGGTCTGGCTGGCAACGTATTGGGCCAGGTACTGGTCCGGCAACATGATCACCTTCGGCGCGTTGAGGCTCTCGACGACCTGCACGGCGTTGGCCGAGGTGCAGCAGATGTCGACCTCGGCCTTCACCTCGGCCGAGGTGTTGACATAGGCGACGATCGGCACGCCCGGATGGGCCTCGCGCAAGAGCCGGACATCGGCGCCGGTGATCGACTCGGCCAGCGAGCAGCCGGCCTCCATGTCCGGGATCAGCACGGTCTTTTCCGGGTTCAGGATCTTCGACGTCTCGGCCATGAAGTGGACGCCGCACTGGACGATGACGTCCGCGTCGGTCTCGCCGGCGAGCCGGGCGAGCTGCAGGGAATCGCCGACCTTGTCGGCAACGCAGTGGAAGATCTCCGGCGTCATGTAGTTATGCGCCAGGATGACGGCGTTGCGCGCCGCCTTGAGGTCGTTGATGGCCTTGATGTAGGGCGCAAAGAACGGCCACTCGATCGCCGGGACGACGTCCTTGACGCGCTCGTAGAGATGCGCCGTCTCCTTCGCCACCGCATCGGTGTATTCCAGCGACGGCATCGGCAGGACGTCGTGTTTCGGAGCCCGTTGAAGGGTCCGGTTCGCGCCGGTAGGCATCAGGGTTGCGAGCGCCATCGGGGCCTCCATCGTAAATATACTCGTTTTGAGCATAAGTAGGTGGAAAAAACAGCCGGCAGAATGCCGGGTGCCGTCAGCTTATGCTCACTCGGAGCCTAATATAGGGTACCTTACCGATTTTTTAAAGTCCGAAAGCGCCGCACCCGGCAAGCGGTTCATTGGCGAGGCCGACGGGTGAAAATTCCCGGAAATCCGCCACTCGCCGGCGAACGGACGGCGCTTTGGTGCGGCCAGTTGCAGCCGTCGACCCTTGCAGGGCGCCGGGATAACGGGCAAACAAGGGGCCAGGTCAGAACTCCAGAGGCGAGGACGGCAGACGTGGATACCTTCAAGGCAGTGGTGGTCACCCGCGACGAGGAGACCAGGAAGCAGTCGGTGGCGCTGAAAGAGATCGGGATCGACGATCTGATGGAGGGCGACGTCACGGTCAAGGTCAGCCACTCCACCCTCAATTACAAGGACGGCCTTGCCGTCACCGGGGCAGGGCCCGTGGTGCGCCGGTTCCCGATGATCCCGGGCATCGACTTCGCCGGCACGGTGGTGTCGTCGGAGAGCGAGGAGTTCTCTGAGGGCGACGAGGTGCTGCTCAACGGCTGGGGCGTCGGCGAGACCCATATGGGCGGCTTTGCCGGCATGGCCCGGGTCAAGGCCGACTGGCTGATCGGCCTGCCGGAGGGGCTCACCCGCTTTGAGGCGATGGCCATCGGTACGGCCGGCTATACGGCAATGCTCTGCGTCCTTGCGCTGGAGCGCCACGGCGTGACGCCCGACCGCGGCCCGGTCGTCGTCACCGGCGCGGCCGGCGGCGTCGGCTCCGTCGCCATCTCGCTGCTCGGCAAGCTCGGCTACCACGTCATTGCCTCCACCGGCCGGCCGGCGGAGGGCGACTATCTGAAGGACCTCGGCGCGACGGAGATCATCGACCGGGCGGAGCTGTCGGAAAAGGCGCGCCCGCTCGGCAAGGAGCGCTGGGCCGGCGGCGTCGACACGGTCGGCACCCACACCCTCGCCAACGTCCTTTCCATGACGCAATACGGCGGCGCGGTCGCCGCCTGCGGCCTTGCCGGCGGCATGGATCTTCCGACCAGCGTCGCCCCCTTCATCCTGCGCGGCGTGTCGCTCCTCGGCATCGACTCGGTGATGGCGCCGAAGCCGCTGAGGATCGAGGCCTATGACCGTCTCGCCCGCGACCTCGACAAGGACAAGCTGAAAGCCCTGACGACCACGATTTCGCTGGAAGACGTCATCGACAAAGCCGGCGCAATCCTGGAAGGCAAGGTCCGCGGCCGCACGGTGGTGGAAATATAGCGGCCAGGGCAAGGCTCGGCACGGGTCTCCATTCCAGGCATTTGGAAAGTCGCCCGATTGGATGGCGAAATCCGTTGATGTGGTCCGTCCGTTGGGGCGGGCCGATCCGCGCGCCCGGTGCTTGCCGGGCGCGCAATCTTTACGAGCAATTCTGATAGATATATATTGCCGATATAAAATACATTCAGGGAGGGATCCGATGTCCGATGAAGCGAAAGAGGCCGGCTGCCTGCCGTGCAAGGACGCCAAGACCCGCGAGTTGTTCGCGTGGAACGACCTGATGCCGCCACTGCCCGACTATTTCCACATCACCGGCGAGGTCTACGTTGCCAATCCGGGCGTCGATCCCTTGCTTGTGCCGGCCGAACCCCAAGGGATAAACCCGACAATCCTCATTCTCAACCTGTTCCTGTGTCAGCGGCCGGGCGGTTGGCCCCGGGTGTGGGTCTGGAAGCCGGTTCGCTACGACAAGAAGATTGAGACCGGCTATACGCAGGTCGACATCATGTGCGAAGGCGATCGTATCGCGACCGTCGACGTGCAGAATGTGACCTAGAGCGTATTCCCGAAAAGTGGAAACCGGTTTTCGGATAAGAATACGCATCAAAACAACAAGCTAGAGCGTTTCGGGCGATTCCGTAATCGCATGAAATGCTCTAGTCGGCCTCAGGCCCCCGCCGATCCGAACCTGAGGCCCGGCGCCGGGCGCTCCAGGAGCACCTCGCGCCGGAACCGGAAGAGGGCGGCCGGTCGCCCGCCCGTGCGGTCGCTGGTTGCCCCGGTCGGCTCCACGAGGGCGGTCTTTTCCACCAGCCGGCGGAAATTCTGCTTGTGCAGGTGGCGCCCGGAGATCGCCTCCACCGTACGTTGCAGTTCCGTCAGGGTAAAGGTGTCGGGCATCAACTCGAACACCACCGGGCGGTATTTCAGCTTGGCGCGCAGACGCGAAATGGCGGTGGCAAGGATGCGCCGGTGGTCGAACCGCATCGGCCGGCCGAGCGCGGGAATGTCGTCGCGTCTCAGCGCCGCCGGGCGCTCGTCGCGCCGCGCCTCCATGGCGAGCCCCGCCTCGTAGAGGAGTTCGTAGCGGTCGAGCGCCCGCTCTTCGTCCCAGGGCGGCCCGTCGACGCCGAAGGAAAGCCGGAGCCGCTCGATGCGCCCGAGCGCGCGCATCGGCGCGCCGGCCGCGGGCGGCTCTGCCGCCCAGTCGCGCAGCAGCGGCAGGATGGTCTGGTCGAGCACGGCCGGCCGCCCGGCGCGCCAGTCCTCCCACGGGAAATAGGCATACCAGGAGCGCCAGTTGGCGGCCTCGCGGGCAAAGCCGAGCTGGGCCTGCGGCTCCGGCCGGGTCAGCGCCAGATAGCCGACGGAGACGACGTGCGGGTTGGACCCCCGCTGCTGCAGCGTATGCCGGCCGCGATCGCCGAAGGTGTAGAGCTGTTCCACATGGCCGAGCTTCAGCGCCGCCTGCTCGGCGACCCAGGACCGAAGGCCGATTTCGAACGTGCGGTGGGTGAGGGGATCGAACGGGCCGTAGGGAAGGCTCTCTGGCTCTCCCGAAGGATCGCACCCGCCGACGACGAGGATCAGCGGCGTCGGGTCCTCCACCGCGACGATCGCCGCGTTGAGGCCGATTTCGATGCGCGCGCCGGAACTCGCGTTTTCCGCGGCTTTCAGGGGGGCCAGGGTGGTCTCTTCCGCCATGCCGGTCCAAAGGGTCCGATTACCGATGCTCTACCAGCAGCAGGGCGCCGTCAATCGATTGGAAGCTCGAACGGGTCGTTTTCAAACGCCATGGCGCCGCGGCCGATCTCCTGGATCGCTGCGGTCATCCGCCCCTCGCGCTTCAGCACCTGATCGGCGATGGCAACGAAAAGGGCGTTCGGCGTCGCCTTGGCCGAGGCGCGGCGCAGCCGGCGGGCGATGATCGCCTCGTCGCGCTTCGGATTGAGGGCGCAGGCCGCCACATAGGCACCGGCCGACGACCGGCTGACGCCTGCCCAGCAATGGATCACCATCGGGTCGGCCCGGTCCCAGCTGCCGACGAAATCCAGGAACTCCCGCACATGGGTCTCGCAGGGCTCGGTCATGCCGTCCTGGCAGTCGGTGATGTCGTTGAAGCCGAGGAACAGGTGATCCTCCGGCGCGATCGAAGCCGGTCGCGGCACCGGGGTGCCGGCATTGATCAGCGTGACGAGGCGCTTGGCGCCCGTGCGCTTCACGGTCTCGTCGATCCGCGAAAGGGGACAGACATGAATCATTCGCGTCACCTTTGAACCATTTAAGTGTTGACGCCCGGCCCGCTGCTGGCAAGGCCTATTCACGCCGAAGCGGTAACATCTGCGTGGACAACCATTTTCAGCGTGCCGCGTCGATCGCGAAAAAGCGCTCCAGGAACCGCTGCTGCGCCAGATCAGCCGGCCAGGGCTCCAAAAGCGCCCGCCAGGACGGATCGCTGTCGAGCGGATGGCCGTTCGGCCGGCCGAAATATTTTGCCGCCTCGGCCTCTTCGAAGCCGGCGAGCAGCGTTGCCTCGAAATAGGCGGCGACGATGTCGGCCCGCTTGGTGAGCTTCGTCAGCGCGCCCGGCAGCTTCGCCGGCAGGCCGAAGCGCAGATGGATGGCGCCGTGGAGCCGCGCCTCCACCACCTTGTAGTCGCCGCCGATGACGGCCTTGAACGGCGAGATCATGTCGCCGATGACGTATTCCGGCGCATCGTGGAGCAGCACGGCGAGCCGGTCACTGGCCGAAAGCCCCGCCTCCATGCGCCCGGCGATCGCCTCCACCAGCAGCGAGTGCTGGGCGACGGAATAGGCGTGCGCGCCGACCGTCTGGCCGTTCCAGCGCGCAACCCGGGCGATGCCTTGCGCGATATCCTCGATCTCCACGTCGAGCGGCGAGGGATCGAGCAGGTCGAGCCTGCGCCCGGACAGCATGCGCTGCCAGGCACGGGGCGGAGCGCCGGCGCGGTCGGCCATGGACAAAATCCCCGTCTCGTTGCCGCCGTCAGGCGCTTTCCGCGTCGGCTCCCGGCCAGCTGAAGCCGGCCCAGTCCGGGATCGCGAGCGTCAGCTCGGCCGTACCCGCAAGGAGCGGCGTGCCGGCGTCCATCGCGGACTTGGCCCGGTCGAGGCGCACGAGCGCAAGGCCGTCATTGCCGGCGACCGAGCCGAGGCTGCCGATGGCCTTTTCCCCGGCAGTGATGGCGGTTCCCGGCGCCGGCAGCGCGGCCTCCGCGCGCGCCCTGACGACGCGCCGGCGTGCCGTGCCGCGATGCTGCATGCGCGAGACCACTTCCTGGCCGACGAAGCAGCCCTTGGCGAAGGAGAGGCCGGAAAGGAAATCCATGTCGACGTCGTGGGGGAACACCTCGCCATAGTCGAAATCGACGCCGGCCTCCGGCACGCCGACGGCGACCCGGTGCGCGGTATAGGCGTCAATGTCGGCGGCATCACCATTCGGCGCGGACCCGTCGCGTTCCACGATGGCGCGGTAGCCGAGGCCGCTGTGACGCGGGTCGGAAAAGACGGTGCCGACGACGTCGGGCGCGCCGTCCACGCCCCAGAACGCCACCACCATGTGGCTGTCGGACAGGTTGGCGACCTCGACCTTGGCCCGCAGCTTGTAGAAGGTCAGGCGCTTGACGAGGTCGGCGACCGTCGCCTTCGGCGTGTCGAACAGATAGCCGTCGCCGTCGCGCGCGATCAGGAAGTCGAACAGGATCTTGCCCTGGGGCGTCAGCAGCGCGCCGAAGCCGGCGCCGTCAGCGTCGACGACGCCCATGTCGTTGGTGACGAGCCCTTGGAGGAAGTGGTGCGCCTCCTCGCCGGAAATCCGCACCACGGCTCGATTGGATAACTCGCAGAATGCCATTTTGACCCCGAATCCCCGCCTCTCATTGTTGCCGAAGAGATAGGGCCGGGCCGGGATCAGCACAAGGCGCCCGCTTCGGCTTGGCGCCGCCCGCCCGCGCCCCTATAACCGGACGGACAGCCAAGGAGCCCCAAATGCCCGCGACCTACGACACCCTTTTCAAGAACGCGACGGTGGCCAATCACGACGGCATCGGCGCCCGCGACATCGCCGTCAAGGACGGCCGCATCGCCGCTATCGGCACGATCGATGCGGCCGCAGCGGGCGAGGTGATCGACTGCGCGGGCCTCACCATCGTTCCGGGCGTCATCGACAGCCAGGTGCATTTCCGTGAACCGGGCCTGGAGCACAAGGAGGACCTGGAGACCGGCTCGCTTGGCGCCGTCCTCGGCGGCGTCACCGCGGTCTTTGAGATGCCGAACACCAATCCGCTGACGACGAGCGCCGAGGCGCTCGCCGACAAGGTCGCGCGCGGCACCGACCGCATGCATTGCGACTTCGCCTTCTGGGTCGGCGGCACCCACGATAACGTCGCCGACATTCCCGAACTTGAGCGCCTGCCGGGCGCCGCCGGCATCAAGGTGTTCATGGGCTCCTCGACCGGCGATCTCCTCGTGGAGGACGATCCGGGCGTCCGCGCGATCCTTGAAAAGACCCGCCGCCGCGCCGCCTTCCATTCGGAGGACGAATACCGGCTGGAGGAGCGCAAGGGCGAGCGGATCGAGGGCGACCCGTCTTCCCATCCCGTCTGGCGCGATGAGGAAACGGCGATCCGCTGCACGAAGCGGCTCGTGAAGATCGCCCGCGAGACCGGCGCGCCGATCCACGTCCTGCATGTGACGACGGCGGAGGAAATCCGTTTCCTTGCCGACAACAAGGACGTCGCCACCGTGGAGGTGACGCCGCAGCACCTGACGCTCGCCGCCGACCTCTACGCGACGCTCGGCACGCGGCTGCAGATGAACCCGCCGGTGCGCGATGCCCGCCACCGCGAGGGCCTGTGGTGGGGCGTTGCGCAGGGGGTTGCCGACGTCATCGGCTCCGACCACGCCCCGCACACGCTGGAAGAAAAGGCCAACCCCTATCCGAAAAGCCCGTCCGGCATGCCGGGCGTGCAGACGCTGGTGCCGGTCCTCCTCGATCATGTGAACGCGGGACGGCTGTCGCTGGAGCGCTTCGTCGACCTGACCTCGGCCGGTGCCGTCCGCCTCTTCGGCATCAAGGGCAAGGGCCGGATCGCCGTCGGCTACGACGCCGACCTCACCGTCCTCGACCTGAAGCGCCAGGTCACGATCCGCGACGACATGATGGGCACGAAGAGCGGCTGGACGCCCTATGACGGCATGACCGTCACCGGCTGGCCGGTCGGCACGGTGGTGCGCGGCGCCCGCGTCATGTGGGAGGGCGAGGTGACAACGCCGTCGCGCGGCAAGCCGGTGCGTTTCTGGTAGACTGCCCCGAAAGGCGTCCCGCAAAGGGGGCGATACCGGGGGAGAAGACCATGGAATTCCGCTTCGTCGGCTGCGGCGATGCCTTTGGCAGTGGCGGCCGCTTCAACACCTGCTTTCATGTTGCCGGCGACAGCGCCAATTTCCTCATCGATTGCGGCGCCACCTCGTTGGTCGCGCTGAAGCGCCAGGCCGTCGACCTCAATGCCATCCGGACGATCTTCGTCACCCATTTCCACGCCGATCATTTCGGCGGCCTGCCGCCTTTCATCCTCGATGCCCAGTTCTTTTCAAAGCGAACCGAGCCGCTGACGGTGGTCGGCCCGCCGGGCACCGAGGACTGGCTGGTGCGGGCGCTGGAAACGGCGTTCCCAGGCTCTTCGACGGTGTTCCGCAAGTTCGAGACGCGGCTCGTCGAGCTGGAGCCGAAGACACCCGCCGACATCGACGGCGTCACGGTCACCGGCTGCCGCGTCTCCCACGGCAATCCGCGCGGACCGTTCTTCGGCTACCGGTTCGAGGTTGAGGGACGGGTGATCGCCTATTCCGGAGACACCGAATGGACCGACTCCCTGGTCGATCTCGGCCGCAAAGCCGATCTCTTCGTCGCCGAGGCCTATTTCCGCGACAAGAAGGTGCCGCTCCACCTCGACCTGGCAAGCCTTGAAGAACACCTTGAGGAGATATCTCCCAAGCGCCTGGTGCTGACCCATATGAGCGAGGAGATGCTCGCCCGGCGGGGCGAGGTGCCCTACGAGTGCGCCGAGGACGGCCTCGTCCTCACCCTGTGACGGTCCGCTCAGTCGCCGGCGACGAAATAGTGCAGCGTACCGTCCGGGCCGATGCCGACGCGGTAGAAGATGTAGGTGCCGTAGGTCTGCATCTCCTGGTAGTCGTAGGAGGTGACGATCCGGAACAGCTCCACGAGCTGCGGCGGCGTCAGGTCGGCCAGCGGATACTGGGCGAAATAGGGCCAGACATACATTTCCGACGGCTTGCCGGCATCCACATGGACCCAGCCGGCCTCCAGCACTTCCAGGAGGATCGCCATCACCTCGCGGCCCTCGCCGTCGCCCGAGGCCTTCTTCAGGTGCTCGATCGGATCGGTGATGTCGCCGAAGGAAAGCGTCGGCATCAGCTCGTTCATTTCAAAGACGGTGCGCAGCTCTTCGACGTTGCCGGATTTCGCCGCTTCGATCAGCGCCTCGCGCATCCGCTGGACGGGCTCGGGGAGTTCGGCCGTGCCGTAGCGCACCTCCGGCAGCGGCGCGGCCTGCTTGGGATCTTCCGACGTCGCGTCCGCGTCCCCTTCCACCCCGGCCTCCGGTGTGGCGTCCGGCGTTACCGCATCGGGCGACGGCACGGGTGCCGCGCTGTCGCCGGCGGGCTGCTCCTTGGACAATTCGTCGATGACGATCCGTTCGGTCGGAACGGTCTTTTCCTGCGCGGCAAGGGCGCACGGCATCGTCGCAAGGAGGGCGGCTGACAGGAAAACGGCACTGCGGATCATCGTCTCATCCCGCATCTGGCTGTAACGCGTGCCCGGGAGAAGGGCGCGCCGATCGCCAATGGAATACAGGATTTCGATGACCGAAATAAGAGGAGGCGACGGGGAATCCCCGGCCGTGGCGAAGCTGCCACAGCGGTGGCGCCTTACCCTACTGGTAGAGCCGCCTGACGGTGAATTCGCCGCTCTGGATGCGGGTCGGCAGCGATGCGGCGAGCTCGGCAACGGCCACCTCGCCATAGGTCTCGACCATTTCGGCGAGCGCGACGAAGAGGGCCGCATGCACGAAGACGTCGCTGTCGACGCCCTCCGTCGTCGCCTCGGCCCAGGCGTCATAGAGATGGTCGAGCGCCGCGCGCTTCTGGGCGTCGATGCCCGTGTCGCCGAGGTCGGTCCTGTCCGTCATCATGTGTCTCAAACCTGGTTCGCGGCGCATGCGCCGACGGTGGCAGTCGGGTTACCCTACATTAACACACCGCGGGCCGCCCGCCGTTTCTGAAGAAAACGTTAACGGCATCCTAACAATTGCACCGAGCCCGTTAACCTGTTGAAAAACTGGACCGGCGCGGCGCCGCCGCCTCATTGGCCGGGCTTCGCGGTCAGCGGCCGTAGCGGTTGACCACGTCCCGGGCGATCGTCGCGCCCTCGCGCAGATAGCGCTGGATGGCCAGTTCCGCCGACGGCGTGCAGCGGGTGTAGACGTTGGAAAAGCCGTGATAGCCGCGGTTGAAGGCATCGACGATGAGGCGCCTGCGCTCCGCGTCCGGCGCCTCGGCCTCGATCAGCTTCGACATCTCCTCGCGCCAGACCTGCTCGCCGTCGGACTTGCAAAGCGTCGTCAGGTAGTGCACCGCGCCGAGGATCTCCGAAAGCCGGAGGAGCTGCGGATCGTAGGGCGGCGCCTCCGACTTGGCCGCCGGGGCATCCGGGTCGGCCGTCGTCTGCGCCGGTGCCGGGGCGGCGGCGAAAAGGGCAATCGCGAAAGCCGCGGTCACCGCGCCGGCAAGCCATATCCTGAAGGCATGTCTCAAGACGCCGTCCCCGTTCGTGGTCGAATGCGGGCGCCAACATGGGCCGAACGCTGCGTGCGCGCAAGACCCCTTGCGGGGGCTTTGCCGGCAGTGCTCAGGACGGCCGGTTGCAGGCGATGGCGTAGGACCGCCGCACGATCGCCTCCGTCCCCTCGGTGAGGTTCATGGCGGAGAGCGCGTCGAACCCGGTCCAGCGCACCGCGGCCGCATCGTCGAGGGCCGCGGCGGTGCCGTCCACATAGCGGCCGCAGAACGAGGCGATCGCGTAATGGGCGGCAAGGTCGCCGTCATCGTTGCGGCGGATCACGTCGACGACGTCGACGAGGCCGAGGACCTCCGCCGTCACCGACGTCTCCTCGCCGAGTTCCCGGAGCGCGGCCGCGGCCACCGTCTCGCCGGGCTCCACATGGCCGCCGGGCAGGCTCCATATGCCCGCAAACGGCGGCTTCTTGCGCTGGACGAGCAGTACCTCGTCGCCGCGCCACACCGCGATCGAGGCGCCGAGCCTTGGAAACGCACCGGCTGCGGCCTCGGCAACGGGATGCTTCATGCCCGTCCCGGTGCGGGTTCCCGAACCGGTTCCGCTGCGGCTGCCGGTCCGCCGGCGCGTGTGGGATGGTGTTTGGCGGGCCATCGATGCCTCCTTGCGCTCCCCTGAGGGAGCAAAGGGAGAGCTTACTCGAAAAGTTCGTCGATGGCCGACTGGGTATTTTCCTCGGAGGCGTCGTCGATCGACGGCATCGCCGCGATCTCGCCGTGGACGAGGGCGCGGGCCCGGGAAATCAGCGGCCTGAGTTCGTCGACGGCGAGGGCTGCCAGCCGCCCGTGGCTCTCGAAATCGCCCGGCTCGGCCTCGCGCAGCATGTTCTGGGCGGCGACCAGGTGGCCGTCGATGCGGGCGATCGTCGTGTCGAAGTCGGCGCGAATCGCGGCCGGGGCCGATTCGTAGGCAAGGATGGCAAGGTCGCGGTCCTTGAAGCCGGAGACCTCGAAATGCTGCTGGTAGCTGCACGGCTCCCAGGCAAGCACGTCCTCGGCGCAGTCCGGCATCTCCGGCAGCATCTCCATGAGCATGATGATCTCATTGAAATGGTTGAGATAGTCGGTCGCGAGCAGGGATTCCGGATGGATATTGGCTTCGACAAGCCGCTCCGGGCTCAACGCATCTGCAGCCGCATTTGCCGCCGTTGCCACCTGTCGATCCATCCATCGCTTTGCCCGCTGGCGGGCGCCGGGTGCTAGGGTCTTGCCAAAGGGGGGCGTGACCCAACTTTACGAGACTGTATGCGCTCGTGGTTGCGAAATGCTTACCCGCAGAACAATGCAACCTATGAGAAAAGCGCCCGGAGGAGGGGTTACGATCGATGTGCGGCCGCTTCGCCCTTTCCGAAATCCCGGCAACGATCCGGCGCGTCTTCGGCTACAAGGACCAGCCGAACTTCCCGCCGCGCTACAACATCGCCCCGACCCAGCCGATCGCCACCGTGCGGCTGGAAAACGGCGAGCGCCGCTTCGTGCTGGTGCGCTGGGGTCTGGTGCCGGGTTGGGTCAAGGATCCGGCCGATTTCTCGCTACTGATCAATGCCCGCTCCGAGACCGCGGCGGAAAAGCCGGCGTTCCGCGCCGCCATGCGCCACCGCCGCTGCCTCATTCCGGCGAACGGCTTCTATGAATGGCAGCGCCGCGACGGCCGCAAGCAGCCCTATTGGGTGGCGCCGAAGGATGGCGGCCTCGTTGCCTTCGCCGGCCTCTGGGAGAGCTGGGCGGGCCCCGACGGCGGCGACGTGGAAACCGGCGCCATCCTGACGACGGCGGCGAACGCGCCGATGGCCGAGATCCACAACCGCATGCCGGCGGTGATCGCGCCTGAACATTTCGAGGCCTGGCTCAACACGGTCGAGGTTTCCGCAAAGGAAGCCTCCGAAATGCTGCGCCCGGCGCCGGAGGACCTTTTCGAGGCTGTCCCCGTCTCCACCCGGGTCAACGCGGTCGCCAACGACGATGCCGCGCTCGTCGCCGAAATTGCGCCGGAGGAGATGGTGCCGGCGCCCGAGAAAAAGTCGGCGCCGAAGAAGAAGGCGACGCCGCCTCCCGACGACGGCCAGATGTCGCTGCTCTAGCTCCGCATTGTCGCCGCTCTTGTGCGCGATGCCGTCGCCGCGGCATGGCAAGGCTCACGATCGAGTGACGTCGAACCGGTCCCGGAGATGGAGAAAAACGGCCGATGAAACAAGCTTTTGCCCTCATCCTTGGCGCCGGCCTTGCGGTGTCGTCGCCGGCACGCGCGGAAACGGTGACGCTGTGCACCGTCGTTGCCGACGCAGCCACCGGAACGCTCATCGAGCAGCAAGGCACCTGCGATCGCCGCGTGACGCCTGCCTCCACGTTCAAGATCGCCATCAGCCTGATGGGCTTTGACGCCGGCATCCTGAAGGATAAGCACACGCCGGCCCTGCCGTTTCGCGACGGCTATGTGGACTGGAACCCGGCATGGCGCGCGACGACGGACCCGGCCCGCTGGATGGAAAAGTCCGTGGTCTGGTATTCGCAAAAGGTCACAGAGGCTCTCGGAGAGGAGCGTTTTCGCGGCTATGTGCGCGCCTTCGCCTATGGCAATGCCGACGTCTCCGGCGATCCGGGAAAGAACAACGGATTGGCGAGGGCCTGGCTCAGTTCATCCCTGCAAATCTCGCCGCTCGAACAACTGGCCTTCCTGCGCAAGCTGGTGACGCAAAAGCTTCCGGTCAGCGACCGCGCCTTTGCCATGACGGAGGCGCTCACCGACTATGGCGTGCAGCCGGGCGGCTGGCACGTCCACGGCAAGACCGGTGCCGGATTGCCGCGAAAGGCGGATGGCAGCCTGCTCAGGGGCCAGCCCTATGGCTGGTTCGTCGGCTGGGCGCGAAAGGACGGGCGGGCCGTCGTGTTCGCCCGGCTGATCCAGGACAGCGAACGCCAGCCCGTCGCGCCCGGCTTCAGGGCCCGCGACAGCCTCCTCGGCGATCTGTTCGCAACCCCCGACGCCCTGCCGGCGACCAGGTAAGCTTTCTTTAGCCGGCAACATTGCCGGCTGGGGCAAAATCGCTCGCTCAACCCCGGCGTCGTGGAACGGCGGCTCGCCATCGGTTGTTATGGGGATGGTCCTCCCCAAGACCGCCCGACAATCGATAGCCTGCGAAAGTGTCCCGATGAGCACCGAGACCGATCCCGTCATCCTGCGCCACCGCGACCTGGAACAGATCGCCATGACGGCGCTGGAGGCCGGCCGCATCCTGATGGAGACCGGCGCGCGCTGCGAGGTCGTGCGCCAGGGCATGGAAAAGGCGGCAAGCGGGCTTGGCGCCAGCCACATCCACAGCCGCATCGGCTTTGCCTCCGTCTCGCTGACGGTGACCAGCGGCGCCCAGACCATCACCCGCATGATGTCGGTCGGCCCTCACGGCGTGAACATGCGCCTCAACCACGCCGTCCGCGATATCTGCCGGCGCATCGAGGCCGGCACCATGACCCGGGAGGACGCGCTTGCCGCCTTCGCTGACCGGCTCCGCAATACCGCCCGGCATCCGAAGGTCCTCAACGCCCTTGCCGCGGGGATCGCCTGCGCCTCCTTCGGGCGGTTGCTCGGCGCCGACTGGGCCGCCTTCCTGCCGGTGCTCGCCGCCGCCTCGGCCGGCCAGGCCGTCCGGCTCCTGCTGATGGCCCGCGGCGTCAATGTCTTTGTCGTCACCGCCATCGTCGCCCTTGTCGCCTCGCTGTTGGCCGGCGGCCTGGCTCTTGCCGCCGGCAGCGCCATGGTGGCGATCGCCATGAGCGCGGCCGTGCTGATGCTGGTGCCCGGCGTTCCGGCCCTCAACGCCCAGACCGACATCATGCAGGGCTTCCCGACGCTCGGCAGCGCGCGGTTCGTTTCCGTCGCCATGGTGTTGGTGTTCGTTACCGTCGGCGTTGCGCTCTCCCATGTGGCGCTCGACGGCGTCGCCGCCGATCCGGTGGCCGAAAGCCACGGCGTCCTCCACCAGGCCCTCTTCGGCGCACTCGCCGCCGCCGGTTTCGGCGTTCTCTTCAATTTCGCGCCGCTGGCGCTCCTTTGGGCCGGGGCGGCCGGCGGTATCGCCCTTGGCGTGCGGACCCTCGGGCTTGAGGTCGGCTGGCCGCTGGAGGCCGCGTCCTTCCTGGCGGCGGCCGCTGTCGCGCTTGCCGTGGAATGCCTCGACCTGTCGCTCGGCGGTCACCAGCGCGCCGGCAGCGCCCTGGCGCTCGCCGGCTGCATCCCGATGGTGCCGGGAAGCGCGGCGACGGAATGCATCGCCAGCCTGATGGCGCTGAGCGCCCGGCACCCGGCGCTGCCGGAGGCGACCCTGGCGATCGCCGCCTCGTCGAGCCTGCAGGTGCTGTTCACCATCGGCGCCATGGGGGCAGGGCTGACCATCGTGCTGTCCCTCCTGCGCCGCTCCGACTTCCCCGATTGAAGGACGTGAGGCTCAGAGCACGCGCCCCGGATTGAGGATGCCGTTCGGGTCGAAGGCCGCCTTGATGCGCCGCATCAGGTCCAGTTCGATCTCGCTTTTCACGTCCGGCAGCAGCTTCCTCTTCAGCTTGCCGATGCCGTGCTCGGCCGAGATCGAGCCGCCGAATTCCGCGACGATGCCGTGGATGACGGCGTTGAGCTCGTCCCAGCGGGCAAGGTACTCCGCCTTGTCGGCGCCTTCCGGCTGGGAGAAGTTGAAGTGGATGTTGCCGTCGCCCATGTGGCCGAACGGCACCGGCCGGATGCCGGGGATAAGGGCGTCGGCCGCCGCCATTCCCTTTTCCAGGAACGCCGGGATCTTCGAGACGGGCACCGAGACGTCGTGCTTTATCGAGCCGCCTTCCGGCTTCTGCATCTCCGACAGGGAGTGGCGGATCTGCCAGATGGCCTCGGCCTGGGCGACCGATTCGGCAACGACGGCATCCGCCGCGATCTCCTTTTCGAACGCCTCCTCGAACAGCGATTCCAGGAGCTGCCGCGCCGGGATGTCGTCGGAGTTGGAGGAGATTTCGACGAGCACATACCAGGGATGGGGGCCTTCGAGCGGATCGCGCGCGCCCGGCAGGTGTTTCAGGACAAACTCGATGCCGCGCCGCGGCATCAGTTCGAAGCCGGTCAGCAGTGGCCCGGCATGGGCCTGCGCCACGTTCAAAAGCTCCAGCGCCTTCGCCGGATCGGCAAGGCCGGCAAGTGCCACCTCCTGGCTGCGGGGCTTCGGAAAGAGCTTGAGGACCGCGGCGGTAACGATGCCGAGCGTGCCTTCGCCGCCGATGAAGAGCTGCTTCAGGTCGTAGCCGGTGTTGTCCTTGTGGAGGCTGCGGAGCCCGTTCCAGATCTCGCCCGTCGGCAGCACCACCTCAAGGCCGAGGATCAGCGCCCGCGTGTTGCCATAGGCAAGCACCGCCGTGCCCCCGGCATTGGTGGAGATGTTGCCGCCGATCCGGCAGGAGCCTTGCGCTGCGAGCGTCAGGGGGAACAGCCGGTCGACCTCGTCCGCCGCCGCATGGATGGTCTCAAGGATGACGCCGGCCTCCACCGTCATGGTGTTCTCCACCGGATCGACGGAGCGGATCGCAACGAGCCGGTCGGTCGAAACGATGATCTCCGCGCCGGTTTCGTCCGGCACCTGGGCGCCGACGAGGCCGGTATTGCCGCCCTGGGGCACGATCGCGATGCCGCGCTCGTTGGCGAGCTTCAGGATCTGCGAGACCTCCTCGGCCGAGCCGGGACGCAGCACCAGCGGCGTCCTGCCGACGAAGAGGTCGCGCATCTCGATGCAGTAGGGATGGGTGTCCTCGTCGGCGGTCAATGCATTGCCGGGGCCGACGATGGCGGCAAGGGCGTCGAGGGTCGCAGAATCGATGGCGGTTTCAGTCATGGCAGCTTGCGTTTTTCGCGAATGTCTGAGGGGCCGCGACGGCCGGGCCCGTTGCCGCGACCATAACGCCGGATCGCGCCATTGTCCGCCTTTCTCCGCGGCCCGCGATGTATCTGACTGAAATAATTTGTGAAACGATCCGGCCGCCGGCAAGCCGCCGTTTCCCTTGCGTTCGCGCCTTTGGGAAAGGCTGTCAAACTGCGCTGTTTGGCCACCCTTGGCGGCCGCAACGGGTGCGCCGCGGCGCCCGCCTCCCATGCTTCGCCGGCTTGCAGGCATCCCCCCGCTGTGCCATAGGAAGCCGGATTACCGGTAAGTGATGCGCGTTCTTGGCGAGCGGTGACGAAGGGGCAGACATGGTTGAATCGCGTGCATTGATGGCGGGCAAGCGCGGGGTGATCATGGGGGTGGCCAACAACCGCTCGATCGCCTGGGGCATCGCCAAGGCCCTGCAGACTCACGGCGCCGAACTCGCCCTGACCTACCAGGGCGAAGCGTTGAAGAAGCGGGTCGAGCCGCTCGCCGAAGAGCTCGGCGCCATCGTCGCCGGCCATTGCGACGTCAACGATCCGGCCTCCATCGACGCCGTTTTCGACGGCCTGAAGGACACCTGGGGCACGATCGATTTCGTCGTCCACGCCATCGCCTATTCCGACAAGAACGAGCTTACCGGTCGCTACGTCGACACCTCGCCGGAGAACTTCACCTCCTCGCTGTTCATCTCCTGCTATTCGCTGACCGCGATCACCCAGCGCGCCGAAAAGCTGATGCCGAACGGCGGCTCGATCCTGACGCTGACCTATTACGGCGCGGAAAAGGTGATGCCGCACTACAACGTCATGGGCGTCGCCAAGGCGGCGCTTGAGGCGAGCGTGCGCTACCTCGCCGCCGACCTCGGACCGAGCGGCATTCGCGTCAACGCCATTTCTGCCGGCCCGATCAAGACGCTCGCCGCGTCCGGCATCGGCGACTTCCGCTACATTCTGAAGTGGAACGAGTACAACGCCCCGATGCGGCAGACGGTCACGCCCGACGAGGTCGGCGATTCCGCGCTCTATCTGTTGTCCGATCTCAGCCGCGGCGTCACCGGCGAGATCCACCACGTCGATTCCGGCTACCATGTGGTCGGCATGAAGGCCGTGGACGCGCCGGACATCTCCACCGTTTAGGGATTGGCCGCACCGCCGCTGCGGTCGCCCGCCACGCCAAGGGTGCCATGACTGAACAGAACCGCGTCGTCCGCCTGGCCCGCCGTCCGGTCGGGCTCGTCTCGAATGACGACTTCATCATTGCCGACGAGCCCATCCCCGAGCCGGGTGAGGGCGAGTTCCGCGTCCGCATCTCCTGCATCTCGCTCGATCCGGCCATGCGCGGCTGGATGAACGCCGGCAAGAGCTACGCCCCGCCGATCTCCGTCGGCGGCATCATGCGCGCCTTTTCCGCCGGCGAGGTCGAGGTCTCCAACCATCCCCTGTTCAAGCCGGGCGACAAGGTGACCGGCCTCTTCGGTGCCCAGAAATACGCCGTCTCGAACGGCCAGGGTGCCCTCGTCGTCGACACCAAGAACGCGCCGCTGGAGCGCTGGATCGGCGGCTTCGGCATGCCCGGCACGACGGCCTATTTCGGCCTCATCGACATCGGCCGGCCGAAGAAGGGCGAGACCGTGGTCGTTTCCGCCGCCGCCGGCGCGGTCGGCTCGCTGGTCGGCCAGATCGCCAAGATCCAGGGCGCCCGCGCCGTCGGCATTGCCGGCGGGCCGGAGAAATGCCGCATCGTCACCGAGGAATACGGCTTCGATGCCTGTGTCGACTACAAGGCCGGCAATCTCGGCGGTGAACTGGCCGCGGCCTGTCCGGACGGCATCGACGTCTATTTCGAAAACGTCGGCGGCGAGATCCTCGACACCGTGCTGCCGCTGATGAACACCTTCGGCCGCATTCCGCTCTGCGGCCTGATCTCCGCCTATAGCGCCACCGAGCCGTTGCCCGGCCCGAAGAACCTGCGCTCCATCCTCGTCAACCGCCTGACCGTGCGCGGCTTCGTCATCTTCGACTTCGCCGACCGCTATGAGGAAGCGGCGACCGCGCTTGCCATGTGGGCGGGCGAGGGGCGCCTGAAATTCCGCGAGGACGTGCGCGAGGGCGGCATCGATGCCTTCCCCGAGACCCTGAAGCTCCTCTATACCGGCGGCAATGTCGGCAAGCTGGTGCTGAAGGTCTGACCAACTCCCGGCCGGCCTCCCCCGGCCCGAAGATCAAGACAGTATCGTCCGAAAGGTGCCCGCGATGGCCCCTCCCGTGCTCTATTTCCTGCGCCACGGCCAGACTGACTGGAACGTCGAGGGCCGCCTGCAGGGCCAGACCGACATCCCCCTGAACGACACCGGCCGCGGCGAGGCACGCCGCAACGGGCTGGCGCTCAAGGAGCACTTCGAAAAAGAAGGGATCGACACCGCCGATCTCGATTTCATCGCTTCGCCGCTCGGCCGCGCCCGCGAGACGATGGAGATCGCCCGCGAGGCGATGGGCCTCTCGCGCGACGGCTATCGTATCGAGCAACGGGTCGCCGAAGTGAAGTTCGGCATCTGGGAGGGCTTCACCTACAAGGAGATCAAGGCCCGCGACGCGGCCGCCTTTGCCTCCCGCAAGGCCGACAAATGGGCCTTCACGCCGGAGGACGGCGAGAGCTACGCCACCATGTCGGAGCGGGTGAAGGCCTGGTACGATGGCCTCACGGCGCCGACGCTGTGCGTTGCCCATGGCGGCACCAGCCGGGCCCTGCGCGGCTTTCTCCTCGGCCTTGAGAGCCAGGAAATCCCCATCCAGGAAGCGCCCCAGGACCGGGTCTTTCGCTGGCGGGACGGCGCGCTGATCTGGATCTGAGGGACGGGACCGCGGCCTATTCGGCCGGCTGGTCCTCGCCGATGATCTCGATGATCTGGGCCACGTTCTGGCCCTCGATGACGTCGTAATCGATATAGATGTGCTTGCCCGGATCGAGGCCTTCGACGTTGAACTCCTCGGGCAGCATGATCTGGGTCCCGTCGGTCAGGATGATGGCGCCGATATTGGTGTCCATCCTGGCGATCGTGCCTTCCTTTTCCACCGCCAGCGCGCCGGCCGGCAGGAAGGCCAGGCTGCCCAGAACGGCCGCAACGGCCAGAGCCCTCAGAGGTGAACGCATAGCTAGGATCCTTGTCGTTTTGGCCCGGCATCCTTCGGCGTCTATGCCGTGGCCGGGAGTCGGCAATCGTTATGGCAAGCGCCCGGATAATCTGCAATTGCGAAAAAATTGCGGGAAGCCGTTCACATTCCTGTGGGCGGCGGGCAGCCGTTACCGGCAGCGACGCTATGTCTCGTGCGTCCGGCTACGCCGGCCTCAGGCGGCGTCCGACGTTGCCTGAGGCGGCGCCGTCTGGGTGCGGTAGTAGGCGCCCCATTCGCTCATGGCGTGGAGCACGGGCTTGAGGCTCTCCCCGAGCGGGCTCATGGCGTAGTCCACATGCGGCGGCACCACCTCGCGCACATGCCGGAGGATCAGCCCGTCGCTCTCCAGCTCGCGCAGGCTCAGCGTCAGCATCCGCTGGGTGATGCCCGGGATCATCCGCTTCAGAGCGTTGAAGCGCACGGGCCCGTCCTGCAGGCAGTAGAGGATGATCGGCTTCCAGCGCCCGCCGAGGATTTCCAGCGTCGTCGTCACCGGGCAATTGCAGTGCATGCTGTCGGGGTCGATGTCTTTGGCCATCTGCCTGTTGTCCGCTTCGTCCGTGTTTCTGGCGCTCAATACGCGTCCTGCCACGTGTTCTCAGTACCTATTTTGATACTACCTATCATTTTTGTACGTAATTGCAATTTCGGATGCGATGCGCCACTTGCGGGTCTGACACCGATTAGCGGCGATCCCTCCCGATCGCCCGTCCATTGCAAGGAGATATCCAGATGACCACCGAGGGCGCGGCCGAAGTTGCCGTGATTTATCATAGCGGCTACGGCCACACGAAGGTGCAGGCCGAGGCCGTTCGCGACGGCGTTGCCGAGGTGCCCGGCGCCGTCGTCCACTTCCTGACCGTCGACGAGGCCGAGGAGCAGTTCGACCTTCTGGACCGGGTCGATGCCATGATCTTCGGCGCGCCGACCTATATGGGCAGCGCCTCGGCCCGCTTTAAGCAGTTCATGGAAAAGGGCTCCAAGGCGTGGATGGAGCAGAGTTGGAAGGACAAGCTGGCCGCCGGCTTCACCAATTCCGGCAGCCAGTCGGGCGACAAGCTGAACACGCTCGTGGAGCTTTCCCTCTTTGCCGCCCAGCAGAGCATGGTCTGGGTCAGCCTCGGCATGATGCCAGGCAACAATTCGACCACCGGCAGCCCGGAGGACCTCAACCGGATCGGCGCTTATCTCGGCGCCATGGCCCAGTCGGACATCGATGCCGGCCCCGACGTGGCGCCGCCGCCGGCCGATCGCGCCACGGCAAAACATCTCGGCAAGCGCGTCGCCGAGATGGCCGTTCGCTGGCGTGCCGGCGCCGCTGCCTGAGCTGCGCTGAGGCGGCAACAAAACAAATGACAGCGCGGCCGCGAATTGACGCGGCCGCGTCTTCCCTCCTAAAAGACCGGTCACACGATTGAGCAGTTGATCGGCAATGTCCCACAACAGTTTCGGCCATCTTTTCCGCGTCACCACCTGGGGCGAAAGCCATGGACCCGCCATCGGCTGCGTCGTCGACGGCTGTCCGCCGCTGATCCCGTTGAGCGAGGCCGACATCCAGGCCGAGCTCGACCGCCGCAAGCCCGGCCAGTCGCGCTTCACCACCCAGCGCCGCGAGGCCGACGCGGTAAAAATCCTCTCCGGCGTCTTTTCGCACCCGGAGACCGGCGAGCAGGTGACGACCGGAACGCCGATCTCGCTCCTGATCGAGAACACCGACCAGCGCTCCAAGGATTATTCGGACATTGCCGAGCGCTACCGGCCCGGCCATGCCGATATCACCTACGACGCCAAATACGGCATCCGCGACTATCGCGGCGGCGGACGCTCCTCCGCCCGCGAAACGGCGATGCGGGTCGCCGCCGGCGCCGTCGCCCGCAAGGTCGTCGAAGGCGTGACCATCCGCGGAGCCCTCGTCCAGATCGGCCCGCACAAGATCGATCGGGACAGGTGGGACTGGGACGAGACTGCGAAAAACCCGTTCTTCTGCCCCGATGCAAAGACCGCCGAGCTCTGGGCCGATTATCTGGACGGCATCCGCAAGGCCGGCTCCTCCGTCGGCGCGGTCGTCGAAGTCGTCGCCGACGGCGTTCCCGCCGGCCTCGGCGCGCCGATCTATGGCAAGCTCGATCAGGATCTCGCGTCCGCCCTGATGTCGATCAATGCGGTGAAGGGCGTTGAGATCGGCGCCGGCTTTGAGGCCGCCGCGCTCACCGGCGAGGAGAACGCCGACGAGATCCGCATCGGCAAGGACGGCGCCCCGGACTACCTCTCCAACAAGGCCGGCGGCATCCTCGGCGGCATTTCCAGTGGCCAGCCGGTCGTTGCCCGCTTCGCCGTCAAGCCGACCTCCTCGATCCTGACGCCGCGAAAGTCGATCACCCGCTCGGGCGAAGAGGTCGACGTCATGACCAAGGGCCGCCACGACCCCTGCGTCGGCATCCGCGCGGTGCCCGTCGGCGAGGCGATGGCCGCCATCGTCCTTGCCGACCACTTCCTGCGCCACCGCGGGCAGGTGGGCGCATAGCCCGATCGCGCCCCCTCAAGATTGTATGTGGCAGAAATACCCGTAGGCGGAAAGCCCCCGGATATCCGCCGATTTACGCATTTTCCCGGGTGCTGCTGCGCGAAGCTGGAAACCCCTGCTTAACCTATAATTGTTAGGGGTTGTTCACCAAGCCTCAACTGCCCCCGCATTCGGAGATGCCACCATGCTGGAACTGTTTCGCCGGTCTCCGGACGCTGCGTCCGGACCCATCGCCATGGCTGCATTGCCCGACGAAGACGCACCGGCAAAGGCGGATCTGATCCGGGTCCTCAACGATCTCACCCACGGCGTCTTCAACACCGCGGACGACCTGCCGGGCGATGTCGGCAGGACCGTGCAGCGGCTGGCCGAGTTTCTCGCCGACGACGCCCACGATGCGCTGGTACGCACCGTCTCCTATTCGATGCAGGCGAGCGATGCCATGGCCGCGGTCTCGCGGCTGACCGGCGACATCCGCGACATCAACACCAACAGCACGACCATGGCGGTCGCGATCGAGGAAATGGCGACCTCGACGGACCAGGTCGCCCAGAGTAGCAGCGACGCCGCCGCCGAGGCCGGCAAGGTCGAGGAGGGCGCGCAAGGGGCGATCGCGGAGGTCGAGCGCTCGGCGAGCGCCATGCGTGACATCAGCGACCAGGTCGGCTCCATGTCCGACCGGTTGCATGTGCTGGAACAGGCGGCCGAGCAGATCAACGAAATGACCCGGTCGATCGAGGAGATTTCCGACCAGACCAAGCTGTTGGCGCTGAACGCGACCATCGAGGCCGCCCGTGCCGGCGAGGCCGGCCGGGGCTTTGCGGTCGTGGCCAGCGAGGTCAAAGCGCTGTCGGAGCAGACCTCCAGGACCACCGAGCAGATCCGCGCCCGCGTCGGCACCCTCAACGAGGAGATGACGGCGATGTCGAGCGCCGTGCAACGCAGCGCCGACCTCGTCGGCGAGGGCGAGGGGACGGTCAACACCGTCGGCGCCAGGATCCGCGAGATGAACGAAGAGGCCTCAGGCGTTGCCGCCCGCATGAGCGAGATCGCCAACGTGCTCGCCCAGCAGCGCGAGGCGACGGCGGAGATCGCCGGCAAGGTGACCAGGATCGCAGACCTCACCAACGTCGCCCGCGACCGCGCCGAGATGGTGATCTCGGCCGTCGGTGCCTCGGAAAAGCTGATCGACGAGCAGTTCGACCACCTGGAAAGCCACAACATCCCGAACTGCGTGCTCTACCGCGCCCAGTCCGACCACGTGCTGTGGAAGAAACGGCTCGCCGAGATGCTGGTCGGCCGCACCAGCCTGAAGGCCGAGGAGTTGTCGGAGCACCATTCCTGCCGGCTCGGCCGCTGGTACGACAAGGTCAGCGACCCCAAGCTCCTCGCCCACCCGTCCTTCCGCGCCCTGAAGGAGCCGCACAAGGCGGTCCACAGCCACGGCAAGGCCGCCGCCGCCGCCTGCGCCCGCGGCGACAAGGAAACGGCACTTGCCGAATACGAGCAGATGGACCTGGAATCCCAGACGGTCGTGAAGCTGCTGCGCGAGTTGACGAAGTAGGGAGCCGTCGGCGGTTACAGTCAGTCGGCCTCAGGCCTTCCGCATCACCACGATCTTCGACAGGAACGCCGTCCAGCTTTTCTCGGCAACCAACCCGTTCGCCTCGAAGACGCCCATGACGTCGTCGTCGAGATAGTGGGCGTAGTAGGGCTCGTGGAAAAGGTGGGGGAAGTTTTCCAGCATGCCATCATAGTCGGGCCGGTCGCCGCGCTGGAGCGAGTCGACGAAGATGAGGCGTCCGCCGGGCTTCAGCACCCGGGCGAATTCGGCGGCGACGATCCTGCGCACCTTGGCCGGCAGTTCGTGGAAGAGATAGATGTTGCTGACCGCATCGAGGCTGTCGTCGGCGAGCGGCAGGGCCTCCGCGTTGGCAACGGCAAACCCCTGGTGCGAAGCCTTTCTCAGCCGGCGTTGCGCTGTTTTCAGATAGGGCTCGGAGAGGTCGATGCCGATCTTGCTGAGCCGCGGGAAGGCGCGGGCGATATCGTTGAGGAAGGCGCCGGAGCCGCAGGCGATGTCGGCGAGCACCAGATGGCGCTGGTCGGCCTCGCGCACCATTTCGGCGATCGGCAGCAACGCCTGTCGGCGCATCGCCGCGGCTGCGCCGCGAAACAGCACCTCGACCTGGAAGTCGTAGAGGTCGGCCGACTCCTCCGACAGCCAGCCGCCGGACTGGTAGTGGAAATTCTGCAGATAGTAACGCGGCATCGCGTTCTTGCGGCTGGTGGTGAACACCTCCTGGTGGGATTTTTCCACCTGCCGCCGGTGCACCTTCGGAAGATCGGCGAAATAGCGCCGGCTGAGCGTCAGGAGTTCGGCCAGGCTGTCGGCCTCCTCCGGCACCGGATAAAGGCCGTTTTCGACATTCTCCATGTCCCGCCGCAGCAGCGCGGTGATGTCGGCAAACACCTGGTCGCGGTCCGGCACCGGCCCTTTCGGCTTCGGCGCCTTCGGCCTGGCGTCTCCGGCCTTCCTGTCGAGACGCGCGATCACCCGCCTTGCCGCGGCTTCCTGCGCTCCGTACCAGGCAAGGCGGGCGCCCTGTCCGAGGGCGTATTGGGTGCGAAGCATCAGGCGTTCGACCGGGCTTGTCTCCATGCGCAAAGCTCCTTTTCTCGCTCACGGTCAATGGGCTTCGCCCATGCCTCCGCGGGGGCGGCCTGACCGGCCGGCGCGCGATTGCGCTTGCGACCTTCGGTCGGGTCGCTGGCGTCGCGCTCAGCCTTTGGTCAGCGTTGCAACCACCTCTATATGGGGCGACCACAGGAACTGGTCCACCGGCTGGACGGTGGTGAGCCGATAGCCGCCGTCGACGAGGAGGCGCACGTCGCGGGCGAGCGTTGCCGGATTGCAGGAGACGGCGACGACGGTGGGAACGTTCGAGCTTGCGAGCGCCGTCGCCTGGTCTTTCGCGCCGGCCCGCGGCGGGTCGAAGACGACCGCCTCGGCCTTCTTCAGCTCCCTGGCCATCAGCGGCCGGCGGAAGAGGTCGCGGCGCTCCGCGGCGATCGGCTTGAGGCCGCTGCCGTGCCGTGCGGTCGTACGAAGGGCGTCCACGGCCGCCGCATCGCCCTCGAAGGCCTCGACGGCATGCTCGCGCGCAATCCGCAAGGTGAAGGTGCCGATGCCGGAGAAGAGTTCCGTGACCCTTTTGGTTCGGGCAAGGGCAGGCGCGATGGCGGAAAAGAGGCCGCTCTCCGCGGCGGCGCTCGCCTGGGTGAAGCCGCCGGGCACCGGCAGCGCCTTCGTTCCGGCCATGTCGAGCACCGGCGGGCGGGTCTCAAGGATCGTCTCGTCGTCGATGGCGAGCCGCGCATGGTCGGCCTCCAGCGTGTGCCGGACCAGTTGCTGGCGCAAATCGTCCGTGAGCTTTGCCGTGTCGGTCAGGTGGATGTCGAGGCCGTTGTCGGCGGCGAGCACGGTCATGCGCAAGGCGCCCCGCCGCGGGGCGGCGATCGCCGCTAGGCGCGAGAGCCGGGGCAGGGCGGCGACGATCTCCGGCACCAGCACCGGGCATTCGGAGATATGCACGACCTGGTGGGATTTCAGCGCGTGATAGCCGAGGGCGACGCCCTTGCCCGTCCTGACCGCGGAAAGGACGGCCCGCCGGCGCGTTCCGGGCGCGATCGGCGTCGTTGCGGCAACGGGAGTATCGAGCCCGCGCGCCTTCAGCGCCTCGACGACGAGGTCGCGCTTGAAGGCGAGGTACGGTTCGGCCGCCAGGTGCTGCAGGGCGCAGCCGCCGCAGGAGCCGAAATGGCGACAGGCCGGCGCCTGCCGCTCCGGCGAAGGCTCCACCACTTCCAGGAGCTCGGCGCGGCCGTCTTCGATCCGGGCGCGCACGGTCTCGCCGGCAAGGGCGTAGGGCACATAGACGGCCGCGCCGTCCAGCGTCGCGACGCCGTCGCCGCGGTGCCCGAGCTGGTCGATGGTGAGCGTTTCGATGCGGTCGGCAAGTGACATCAGGAGGCATCCTTGATGGCGCCAGCAACCGTTTCGCGGTTGCCGTCGGCGCCGGAAATGGGGGAGGGGACGGTGCCGACGACGCGCCAGCCGGGCCGGGTCCCGATCCAGTCGAGGACGCCGGTAACTGAGGCTTCCGCGATGCCCGTGTCGCGGACGATGCCGCCCTTGCCGATATGCTCCCGTCCGACCTCGAATTGCGGCTTGATCAGAAAAACGCCGAAGGCGCCGGGCGCGGCCAAATCCAGCGCCGGGCCGAGGGCGAGCTTCAGCGAGATGAAGCTGACGTCGGAGACGAGTGCCTGCGGCGGGCCTGGAAGATCGTCGGCCGTGAGGTCGCGCGCATTGTACCCGTCCAGCGCAAGGACACGGTCGTCGGCTCGTAGCCGGTCGTGCAATTGCCCGTGGCCGACGTCGAGGGCGGTGACGTCGCGCGCACCGCGTTCCAGCAGCACCTGGGTGAAGCCGCCGGTGGAGGCGCCGATGTCGAGGCAGGAACGGCCCGCCGGATCGAGGTCGAAAGCATCGAGCCCGGCGATCAGCTTCAGCGCGGCCCGCGAGACATAGCCGGCCGCGGGATCGTCGATGGCGATCGCACAGGCCTCGGAGACGAGGGCCCCGGGCTTTTCGACCACCGTGCCGTCGACGGTGACGGTGCCGCGCAGGATCGCGTCGCGGGCCCGCGCCCGGCTGTCGGCAAGCTTCAGCGCGACGAGGCGCTGGTCGAGGCGCTGGCGCTCGGTCATGGCGACAAGGGCGGGCGGCGCGGTCAGCTCTCGGACCGCTCGATCAGCTTGCGCAGCTTGGCGAGCGCCTTGTCCTTTTCCGCCTGGTAGGTGATGGCGCCGACGAAGCGGCCCTGGCCGTCCAGCAGATAGACCGAGGCGGTGTGGTCCATGGTGTAGTCGCCGTCGTCGAGCGGGATCTTCTTGCGGTAGACCCGGAATTCGTCGAGCACCGGATCGAGCTCTTCCGGGGTGCCGGTGAGGCCGATGATGCGGGTGTCGAAGGCGGAAATGAACTCCTTCAGCTTTTCCGGCGTGTCGCGCTCCGGGTCGACGGTGACGTAAATGAAGGCGATCTTGTCGGCGTCCGGCCCGAGCGCGTCCATCCAGCCGTCGATCTCAGACATCGTCGTCGGGCAGACGTCGGGGCAATAGGTGAAGCCGAAGAACATCGCCCGCGGCTTGCCGGCAAAGTCGCTGTCGGAGACCTTGTTGCCATCGGTGTCGGTGAGCGTGAACGGCCCGCCGATCTCCGTCACCGGAGTGCCGAGGTCGTCGCCATTTTGCGCGAACTCCACCCGGTACCAGCCGATGCCGACGGCGACCGCGCCGAAGGCGGCTCCGGCGACCAGGACCCAGAGGACGATACGCAGGACTCCGAGGCTTTTCATGATTGACGCTCGCGGGGGATTGGGGATGACCAGTGATGCCGCACGACACGGGCGCAACGCAAGACCCGAATGGGTCGCGCGACGAAATACGCAGGCGATCTGCCGTTATTACCGGTCCCGAGCGGAGGGGGTGGCGGTCAGCGTTCCGGGCCGTCGGCCGTCGCCAGTTCCGGCTCGGCCGCCTCCTCGCCCTCCGGTATTTCCGCATCCGGGGTGTCGAGGCTCGCCTCGAAGAAGACCTCCTCGGGAATGACGACGTCCGGGTCGTCGGCGTCCAGCGGCTCCGGCGTGATGACGCCGCCGACCGGGGCCGTCGAGCCGAGATCCCAGTCGCTCTTGTCCTCCTCCGTCGGCGCCTGGTGGATGCGTACCCGGTAGATGATGTAGGCGAGCAGCACGGCCTCGGTGATGCCGATCATGACGAAGAGCTGCTCGGGGCCGGCTGCCCGCATCATCATGGAGGCGCAGAACGGGCCGATGATGGAACCGATGCCGAAGGCCAGCAGCATGCCCGACGAGGTTTCCACGTGGCCGTCCGGTTCGACATAGTCGAAGGCGTGGGCCACCGCGATGGCATAGGCCGGCTGGCTGAAGATGCCGAACAGGCCGCCCAAGAGGATGATCGTCAACGGCGGCAGGGTGGTGGCGAACACCAGCACGCCACAGACAACGATGGTGCCGGCACAGGTGGCACCGAGCACGATGCGCCGGTCGACGCGGTCGGACAGGCGGCCGAACGGCCACTGGCCGAGCCCGCCGCCGAGCAGGATGGCGGCGACGAAGAACGCCGCCTGGTCGGGGCTCAAGCCGATGCGGGTGGCGAACACGGTGGCCAGCGTCCAGGACGAGCCGATGGCAAAGCCGATGAGGATGCAGCCGATGATTGCCGTCGGCGAGTTCTGGTAGAGGAGCCGCGGGCGGAACCGCACGAGCGTGATCGGCGCCGGCTGCTGCGAGCGCGTCAGCGCCACGGGCACGACGGCGAGCGAGACGAACATGGAGGCGATGATGAACGGCACGAAGAGGTTGCCGTCAAACAGTGTCGTCATCACCTGGCCGGCCGAGATCGCCGCATAGTTCACGACGACGTAGATCGACATGACCATGCCGCGGGTGGTGTTGGTGGCGCGCTCGTTGAGCCAGCTTTCCACGATCATGTAGAAGCCGGCGACGCCGAAGCCGGAGACGGCGCGGGCCAGCGTCCAGGACACCGGATCGACCAGGAGCGGGTGGATCAGGGCGGCGGCCGAGGCGATCGAGACGATGGCGGCGAAGGCGCGGATGTGTCCCGCCCGCATGATGGCGAAGGGCACAAGCAGGCAGCCGGCGACGAAGCCCGCGAAATATCCCGAGGACATCAGGCCGATGGCGACGTCGCCGAAATGCGCCTGCTCGGCGCGGATCGGCAGCAGCGTCGACTGCAGGCCGTGTCCGACGAGCATGGCGGCAACGGCAAAGAGCAGCGCGGAAATGGGAGCGATGAGCGTTGCCATGGCAAACTCCAAACCCGGTCGAAACAGTCAAAAAGCCGATACGGAAACGACGCGCGTCGGTGCCGGCTTTGGGTCGGTTGGAACGCTCAGAACTTTTCCTGCAGCGGCCTCTGGCACGAAATGTGGGCACGGTCAATCGCGCTCGCAACGTGCCCGGTCACATTGCTGCAAAGCTATGAAAGATTGGTGAAAATCGCGGTTGCAGATGTATACCAAATCGCGCGAAACGAGCGCGGCCGCATGTGGCGGCCGGTGCGATCTGTCAGGTGATTTGCGGCAAGGGCCGGATCAGGCACTGCCCATCAGCCGTTCCCCATCAGCCGCTCCCCATCAACCGCTCCGAAGGCGGCTCGGTGGCAACGTTCTGGCCGACGAAGCCTTCCGTGTGGATGAGGTCGTCCTTTGCGCCGAGGCGCCTTGCGACGGCCGTGCACTCGTCGACGAATTCCGGACTGCCGGCGATATAGACGCTGTAGCCGGAAAGGTCCGGATAAAGGTCCGGCAGAAGTTCCGGAATGCGGCCCGAAAGGTCCGGCCCCGTCTCGCGCGTCAGTGTCGTGCGGAACCGGAAATTGCGGTATTTCGCTTCCAGGAATTTCAGGAGGCCGGTCTCGTAGAGGTCGGCTTCAGTGCGGGCGGAGAAGAGCACCGTCGCCGGGTATTTGAAGCCGCCGCGGGTCAGCGCCGCCGTCGCCAGCGACAGGATCGGGGCAAGGCCGGAGCCGGCGGCAAGGCACAGCACCGGGGTCTTGGCCGACGGATCGCCGATGAAGGTGCCGTAGGGGCCGGAGAGCCGCACCTTGTCGCCGATCTTCAGCGTGTCGTGGACCCACAGGCTCGTGGTGCCCTCGTCGATGCGGGTGACGTGGAGGGTGATCTCGCCGTCCGGCTGCGGCGGGTTGGCGATGGAGTAGCAGCGGGTCGGCACGCCGTTGCGCTCGTCGCCGAGGGTCACGTACTGGCCCGGCCAGTAGCGCATGGCGGACCCGATGGGCCTCAGGCGGATTTCCAGGATGCTCGGCGTGCGCGGGACGCGGTCGGTCAGCACGTAGAACATGTTCTCGGCCGACGGGAACAGCTTCGGCTGGGCGTCTTCCGTGCCCCACTCGATCTCCATGACGTCGGAGATCGGCTTGGCCATGCACATCAACCCGAAGCCGGCCTCCCGGTCCTCCGGCGACAGCGCCATGTCGAGCACCATGCCCTGGTCGAATTCGCCGGAGCGCACCTTGACCTTGCACTCGCCGCAGGCGCCGGCCCGGCAGTTGTTCGGCAGCGCATAGCCGGTGCGCTCCAGCGCCGCCAGCACGGTGTCGCCGGGAAGGGATTCCACCTCCTGGCCGGAAGGGAACATGCGGATCGTCGCCATCGGCGCGCCTCCCGTTTTTTTGCTTTTTGTCTGGTTGCCGATCCTGCCATGGCACAAAGGTCTCACCAAGCGTCGGATCGGAGACCTTCGAGCATACGCACACGCCGCCCGGCAGCAACGCAGCCCCGGGGGCTATCCCCGGGGCTGCGTCCCATTCCAAAAGAATCAGAAGACCGGGATGATCTCGTCCATGTCGACGTCGGTGATCTCGCGGCCGGTAATGCCGACTTCCGGGATCGCCGGGAATTCCGTGTCGTACTTGTCGAGCACGGCCTTCAGGTTGAGCATCGCCCGCTTCCAGTTTTCCTTCTTTTCCTCATAGGTCGGAATGCCGAAGCCGGCGGCGCGCGCGACTTCCTCGGCCTCGCGCTGGGTGGCGATGAAGTCGGACGGGATGTCCCAGAACTCCTCCGGCGGCTCGAACAGGACCGCCGACAGGAACAGGTAGCCGGCGCGGATCTGCTTGGTGATGATCGGCTTTTCCTCGTCGGTGAGGTTCGGGTAGTCGCGCTCCATCAGCGACATGCAGATCGCCATGTGCCGGCCCTCGTCGCGGCCGATATTCTTGAATGCCTCCTGGAACACCGGCTCCGAACAGCCCTTGGCCATCTGGTGGAAGATGGTGGCGGCGGCAATCTCGCCCATCAGGAAGGAGGAGAAGAGGACGGCCAGCGAATATTTCGGCACCGCCTTCTTGTAGCCGTTCCAGTAGCGCCCGCCGTTGAAATAGAGCCACTTGGCGTTGCGCTGCAGGCGCCGTCCGAGGTCGGTCTTCGGCTCGTAGGAAATGGCGTCCGGATGGTCGAGCAGCTTGGTGATGGTCAGGCCGCACATCTGCTCGTGGTTCTGCTCGTCGCGGGTGACCGAGAAGAAGCAGCGGCGGACCGGGTCCTCCTCATGCTCCTCGTAGCACTTGATCAGCGCCTCGGCGAAGACCGGCGGGGCGGAGGCATCGAACACCGACAGGATCGTCCACCAATAGGCGATCGCCTCTCGTTCCTCCCAGGAATAGCGCTCCGGGTCGAAGGTGTCCCAGGACAGCTTCTTGGGGTCCCAGACCTCGCGCTGGGCGGCGTCCCAGATCTCTTCCATCTTCTGGGTCTTGCGGACCCAGGTCAGCGGATAGACGTTGGGCTGATCCGTCTCCGGCGGGAATTCCATCTTGTCGGCGAAGCGTTCTCTCTCGGCCATTTTCGGCTCCTGTCCTTGGGGTCGTTTCGGCGCCTTTTCTAAAAAAGGCGCTCCCGATGTCGTTGTTGTTTCCGGCGCGTCAGCGGTCCGGGTTTCTTGCGGCAACTGGTCGCAGCCGATGCTGGATCGAAACCTATGTTACGAAAAATGGCATTGCAATCGAAATTTGGTTACATCTCGTATAAATTAATTGTCCGAGCCATTCGCTCGGCCTATAGGCGGCACTGCGAAATCGTAATGGCGACGTCGCGCCATTCGTGTAATCTCGCCCCATCCAGTTGTTTTTCGGGAGAAAATCGCCGTGCGTCTCATCCTGACAGCAATCGCCTTGCTGGCCGCCTCGGTGATCCAGGCCGCCGGCGCCGACTATTTCTGGGTCAGTTCAAAGACCGATACCGGCGCCTCGGCCGGCCTCGTCGGCTGCAATGAATGCGACGACATCGCCCTCTGGCTCGACTGCGACCGCGCCACCCAGACGGTGCGCATCTCGCTGTTCTCCAGCCACCTTGCCGAGCCGCCGACCAAGCCGCGGCAGATGCAGGCGACCTTCTTCGTCGACGATCGCAAGCTGCGCCGCGCGGCCGGGATCGTGCGCGACGAGATGAACGCCGCCTGGCTGCCGCTCGTCACCATCAATCGCTTCGATCCGCTGCTGGGCCGCCTCGTCAAAGGGACCTCGCTCGCCATCGAGATCGACGGCAAGCGCTCCGAGCACTCGCTTGAGGGCGCCGAGGAGCACCTCGCCAAGATGCGCCGCCAGTGCGCCCGGCCGCTGGTGTCCAATCCTTAGAGCGCTTTCCCAAAAAGTTGATAGACTTTTTGGATAAGAAATCGCGGCAAAACAAAGACCTAAAGCATGTTACGTGTTTCAGAAAAAACGCAACATGCTTTATGGCGACGCAACGTTTCCGAGCTGACGAAAAAGGCGGGGCGACTGGGTCGCTCCGCCTTTTGTCTGTCACACGATACGGTCCGTCAGTTGCCGGCGATGTCCTGAAGCGTGTCGGAGAGCGCCGTGCCGTCGGTGACGATGTCGTCGATCAGCCAGGAGTCGTCCAGCGTGACGAGGGTGTAGACCAGTTCGTGGGTCTTGGAGTCCCCGCCGAGCGTGTTGGTGAACTTGACCGTCACCGTCGCCGTATCGCCGTCGATCTTCGGTTCGGAAATCGACAGGTCGGTGATGTTGTAGTCCTGGCCCGGCACGATCGGGTTGAAGTCGAGTTCCTCCGAACCGTTCTTTTCCTTCATCGCCGCTTCCGCCGCCTCGACCAGCTCCAGCATGTGGTCGGAGAAGTACCAGAGCCGGCGGTTCTTCGCCCATACGCCCACATCCGGGTCGGGCAGGGTGTAGATGTCGGCAATGAGCGCGCGCGGGCCGTCATCCGTCACATCGGCCGTGGCCGCTTCCGGCTCGTCGGCGTCGGGCGCCTCGGAGGCTTCAGCGGTCTCGGCGATGGCGTCGGGCTGCTCGGCGCCGTCGTCCGCGTTCTCGGCCCCTGCGTTTTCGGCCTCCTCGGCCTTCCGTCTGGCTTCGGCCGCTTCGGCAAGGATGTCGCGCGGCTTGGCGCGGCGCGGGGCGGTCGCCTCGGGCGCCTCGCTTTCGGCCGGCTCGGCCGAGGCCTCGTCGCTCGGCGCGTCCTCGGCAGTGGCCTCGTCGGCACCGTTCGCATCCTCGGGCATGTCGGCCATGTCCTCATCGGCAGCGCGGTCGTCCGCTGCGTCGTCGGCGGTATCCGGCTCGTCGGCCGGCGCGGCCTCGGCGACCTTCGGCTGGGGAGGCTTCGGCTTTGCGGCCGGTGCGGTCGGCGCCAGGTCGTCGGTAATCGGCGCTCTGGCGCGCTCGGTCCGCGGTGCAGCGCGCGGCTCGGTACGGGGCTCAGTCCGGGGCTGCTGCCGGGCGACGCCTCGGCGCTGCTCGGCGCGGGCCGCGGCCAGTTCGCGATGGAGGCGCCTGGTGATGCGGCCGTTGCCGCGAATGCCACGGTCGGCGAGGAACTGGCGGATCGTCTCCGCCGTCTGCTCGCCATAGAGCCCGTCGACCGGCCCCGGATCGTAGCCGAGTTCGGTGAGCTGGCGCTGCACGGAGCGCACCTGCGGCTGGTCGGGTCCCTGGCGGACAACGGGTGCGGGCGGCGCCACGGGATCGGGCGCGCGTCGGATTACCGGCCCGGAGCCGAGGCAGCGCCGCGAGACGCAGCGCCGGTAACCGGGATGGTTGATGCTGCCGAAATCGTCAAGGCAGGTCCGGGCGCAGCGCTGCACGTCGCCGCGCTGGGCCGCGGCCGGTGTCGCCAGCAGCGATGGCACCAGGGTGGCCAGCGCCAGCGCGAAAAACGCCGCCGGAAGGCGGAAAAAGCCTCGGGTTTCTGCTGAAGTCGCCGAAACGGTCATGAAATCTCCCCGCATAGAGGTAGCGCCCCGCCACCGCGTTGTTAGCCGCGGCGTGCGGCGCAAAAAGGGCCACGTTCGGAAAAACCGACTGTAACGGGTGTCGCCCGCACCTGGGAACCGGTTTTGCGGCAAGGAGAGGGGAAAAAAGCGAACAGCAAAACGATGGCGCGTCCGTTGGATCGGACGCGCCATGCGCTTGAGCGTTTCGTTCAGCGGCAACCGCGCGTTTACGCCCGCCGGAAGTCGGAAACAGTCTGGTGGCCGAGCGCCTCGAAGACCTTGGAGACGATGCCCTTGGCGTCGAGCCCGACCTCGCCGTAGATCGCCTCGGTGCTGCCATGGTCGAGGAAGGCGTCGGGCAGGTGCAGCGAGCGGACCTTGAGGCTGTTTTCCAGGAGCCCGTCATCGGCGAGGAAGTCGAAGACCTGGGCGGAGAAGCCGCCGACGGAGCCTTCTTCGACGATGATCAGGACCTCGTGATTGCCGGCAAGCCGGCTGATCAGATCGCGGTCGAGCGGCTTGGCGAAGCGGGCGTCGGCAACGGTCGTCGAAAGTCCTGCCGCGTCCAGTTCGTCGGCGGCGGTGAGGCACTGGCCGAGCCGCGCGCCGATCGACAGCAGCGCCACCTTGGAGCCCTTGCGCAGGATCCGGCCGCGGCCGATCTCCAGCACCTCGCCCTTTTCCGGCATCTCCACGCCGCGGCCCTCGCCGCGCGGATAGCGGAACGCGATCGGGCCGTCATTATAGGCGGCGGCGGTCGTCACCATGTGGACGAGGTCCGCCTCGTCGGCGGCGGCCATCACCACCATGTTCGGCAGGCAGGAGAGATAGGCAAGGTCGAAGGCGCCGGCATGGGTGGCGCCGTCGGCGCCGACGATCCCGGCCCGGTCGATGGCAAAGCGCACCGGCAGGCCCTGGATGGCGACGTCGTGCACCACCTGGTCGTAGGCGCGCTGCAGGAAGGTCGAATAGATGGCGCAGAACGGCTTCAGCCCTTCCGCGGCAAGGCCGGCGGAGAAGGTGACGGCATGCTGTTCGGCAATGCCGACGTCGAAGAAGCGCTTGGGGTATTTCTCGGCGAACTTGTCGAGGCCGGTGCCGGCGGGCATCGCCGCGGTCACGGCGACGATCTTGTCGTCCCTGGCCGCTTCCTCGGTGATCGCCTCGGCGAACACCTTGGTGTAGGAGGGCGCCGTCCCCGCCGATTTCACCTGCGCGCCGGTGACCACGTCGAACTTGGCGACGCCGTGATACTTGTCGGTGGAGCGCTCGGCCGGCTCGTAGCCCTTGCCCTTCTGGGTGACGACATGGACGAGGATCGGCCCGTCCTTGACGTCGCGCACATTCTTCAGGACCGGCAGCAGGTGGTCGAGGTTGTGGCCGTCGATCGGGCCGACATAGTAAAAGCCCAGCTCTTCGAACAGCGTGCCGCCCGTCCACATGCCGCGGGCGTATTCTTCCGCGCGCGAGACCGGCTCGTGAAAGATCTTCGGCATTCGCCTGAGCAGTTGCTTGCCCATATCGCGGAGCTGCAGGAAGGTGCGGCTCGAGACCAGCCGGGCAAGGTAGGAACTCATGGCGCCGACCGGCGGGGCGATCGACATCTCGTTGTCGTTGAGGATGACGATCAGCCGGGATTCCTGGGCGCCGGCATTGTTCATCGCCTCATAGGCCATGCCGGCCGACATCGAGCCGTCACCGATGACCGCGATGACGTTGTTCTGCTTGCCGGCAAGGTCGCGGGCGACGGCAAAGCCGAGGCCGGCGGAGATCGAGGTCGAGGAATGGCCGGCGCCGAACGGGTCGTAGCCGGATTCCTTGCGCTTGGTGAAGCCGGAAAGGCCGCCGCCCTGGCGCAGGGTGCGGATGCGGTCACGGCGCTCGGTCAGGATTTTGTGCGGATAGCACTGGTGGCCGACGTCCCAGATCAGCCGGTCGTCCGGCGTATCGAAGATGTAATGCAGGGCGACGGTGAGCTCGACGACGCCGAGGCCGGCGCCGAGATGGCCGCCGGTGACCGATACGGTGTCGATCACCTCCTCGCGCAGCTCATCGGCGAGCTGCCGCAACTGGGCGGGGTCGAGCTTCCTGAGGTCGGCGGGGCTGCTCACCTGATCGAGCAGCGGGGTGTTCGGTTTGTCTGTCACGTCCGTATCGCACTGTCAGAATTCGGAAAACACCAAGCCTTATAGCAAGGGCACAAGAACCGTAAACGTGTCAAGTAAAATTGACACATGAGGCTCCGCGGCCAATTGCGGCAGGCGATCTGTCAACAAGGCTAGACACTACTGCTCCGGCAAGGGGACGAACTCGGTCTCGTCGCCGGCAACGAGCGGGAACCGGCCGGCCTTCCAGTCGGCCTTGGCGTCCTCGATCCGCTCCTTGGACGAGGAAACGAAATTCCACCAGATGTGGCGCGGCCCGTCGGCCGTCGGCCCGCCGAGAAGGGCGACCCGGGACTCTTCTTCGGCCTTCAGGATGGTGGCATGGCCGGGCGCCAGCACCGCCAGCTCGCCGGCCGAAAAGGTGCTGCCCGCAAGGTCGATGCGTCCGGAGAGCACATAGACCGCGCGCTCCTCGTGGTCGGCATCGACCGGCACGGCCGCGCCGGGATCGAGCGCGATGTCGGCAAAGACGAGGTCGGCGACGGTCTCCACCTCCGACGTCGCGCCCCACAGCGTGCCGGCGACCACCGTCACGTCGATGCCGTTGCCGACGACGGTCGCAACCTCGTCGTTCGAATAATGGATGAAGGACGGGTCCGTCTCCTCGCGGTCCTTCGGCAGCGCGACCCAGAACTGCAGCCCGAAGAGGTCGTGCGTTTTCGCACGGGCCTCCTCCGGCGAGCGCTCCGAATGGGCAATGCCCCGCCCGGCCGTCATCCAGTTGACCTCGCCGGGCCGGATCACCTGGGCATGGCCCTCAGAGTCCCGGTGCATCAGCGCGCCGGAATAGAGATAGGTGAGGGTGGAGAGCCCGATATGCGGGTGCGGGCGCACGTCGATGCCGGTGCCGGTGAGGAATTCGGCCGGTCCCATCTGGTCGAGGAAGATGAACGGCCCGACCATGCGCCGGCGCGCCGAGGGCAGCACCCGCGCCACCTCGAAGCCGCCGAGATCGCGCGTGCGCGCGGCGATCACCGTGTCGATGGCCGGATTGTCGGCGCTCATGCGCCGGTCCGGTGGCTGGACGTTGGATGGCCGGGCATTGGCGGGCGAACCATGGGCAAGCTCCCGAAAGACTGCAGTGCAGAAAGATGGGGCGCGCGGCGCGGCTTGCCAGTATTTTCAGGTGAGCGGCGTGTTTTTGGTTACTCGACGTCGAGCGGTTCGGTGCCGACCGGATTGCCCTCGCCGTCGGTGCGGATCTTCTCCACCTTGGCCTCGGCCGCCTTGAGGAGCGTGTCGCAGTGCTTCTTCAGCGCTTCGCCGCGCTCGTAGATGGCGATGGATTCGGCAAGCGGGACGTCGCCGCGCTCCAGCTTTTCGACGATGGTCTCCAGCTCCGCCAGCGCCTTCTCGAAGCTCATGTCGGCAATGTCGGCCCCGGCTTCCGCTCCGCGCGCGCTTTTCTCGGCCACTCCGCGATCCCTTCGTTGATGACGGGCAGGCGGCCCGCTGATTCCCCTCGCGCCCAAGGATTTGCCGTCGAGCCCCAAAGGTCAACCCGGCGATGCCGGGCGTCAGGAGCCCATCAGCGACAGCACATGGGCAGCGGTGGAGCGGGCGAGGGATTCCAGGTCGTAGCCGCCTTCCAGGAGCGAGACCACGCGGCCCTCGCAGGTGCGGTCGGCGATGTCCATCAGCTTCTTGGTCGCCCAGGCGAAATCGGCCTCCACCAGGTTGAGATGGGCGAGCGGGTCGCGGGCGTGGCCGTCGAAGCCTGCCGAGATGATGATCAGGTCCGGCTTGAACTTCTCCACCGCCGGCAGGATCGCGATGTCGAACGCCTCGCGGAATTCTGCCCCGCCCGCGCCCGGATCGAGTGGCGCGTTGACGATGTTGCCGACGCCGGTCTCGTTCGCCGCCCCGGTGCCCGGATAGAGCGGGAACTGGTGCGTGGAGGCGTACATCACGGTGGGGTCGTTCCAGAAGATGTCCTGGGTGCCGTTGCCGTGATGGACGTCGAAATCGATGATCGCGACACGCTCCGCGCCGTGCTTCCTCTGCGCCTGGCGGGCGCCGATGGCAGCATTGTTGAAGAGGCAGAAGCCCATCGAGGTGTCGGCCTCGGCATGGTGCCCCGGCGGGCGGATCGCGCAAAAGGCGTTCTGGACGATCCCCTTCATGACGTCGTCGACGGCAAGGATTGCCGCGCCGGCCGCCCGCGAGGCCGCCTCCCAGCTTCCCGACGACACGGTGGTGTCGGAATCGAGATGGGCAACGCCCTCCATCGGGATCGACGCCTCGACGTCGAGGATGTGCTCTTCCGGATGGGCGAACAGCAGTTGTTCCATCGTGGCCTTCGGCGGCACGTCCCGCTGCAGCGACTGGAAACGCTCATGTTCCAGGATGCGGTCGATGGCGCGTAGGCGGTCGGCGCGCTCCGGATGGCCGAGCGGCGTGACGTGTTCCAGGAACACGGGGTGCGAAATGTAAAGCGTGGCCAATGGCGTTTCCTGTAACTCCCGGGTTGGAAATCAGACGATGGAGCCGGGACGCTTGTCAACAAGTGTATTTTACGGACGATGCATATTTCGCGGTGCAGCCGCCCTGGAAAGCCGGTCGCGGATCGCCTCGCCGAGCCCGTCATCGGGGATCGGCATGACGGCGATGGTCGCCGCGCCGCTGGCGTCGAGCCGGCGCATCAGGCCGAAGAGAGCCTTGGCGGCTTCCGTCAGATCCCCGGCCGGCGAGAGGTTGGCAACGGCAATGGCGCCGTCCGCTCCGGGCGGCAATTCCGGCCCGAAGGCAAGCAGCGCCTCGCCGGGCCGCACGTCCTCCGCATCGAGCCTGACCTTGGCATCGGGCGCATAGTGCGAGGCGAGCATGCCTGGCGCCGAGGGCCTGTCCGCGGCGTCCGTCGGCGCCGCAAGGGGCCGGCCGAGAAGCTCTTCGATGGCGCCGCGGGGAATGCCGCCGGGACGGAGGAGCACCGGGTCGGGGCCGACGGTGGCGACGATCGTCGATTCCACGCCGACGGGCGTCGGCCCGCAGTCGACGATGCCGGCGATCCGCTCGCCGAGATCGGCCGCGACGGCTTCGGCCGTGGTCGTGCTGATCCGTCCGGAGCGGTTGGCGCTGGGGGCGGCGAGCGGCCGGCCGAGGGCGGCCGTCAGCGCCCGCGTCACGCGGGTCGCCGGCACCCGGAGCCCGACCGTCGACAGCCCGGCGGTCGCCAGATCGCAGATCGGCGAGGTGCTGCGGCGCTCCACGACGAGGGTCAGCGGCCCTGGCCAGAACGCCTCGGCCAGCGTGCGCGCCGCCGCGTCGAAGACGCCGTGGCGTTCCGCGGCGTCCAGATCCTCCACATGGGAAATCAGCGGGTTGAAGCTCGGCCGCTCCTTGGCGGCAAAGATGCCGGCGACGGCATCGGCGTTCGTGGCGTCGGCCGCAAGCCCGTAAACCGTCTCGGTCGGCACGGCGACAAGCCTTCCGGCGCCAAGGTTCCGGAGCGCCTCGGCAAAGCCGGGGTCGTCGTCGAAATGCTTTTGAAGAGGGTCTATGGGCCAGATTTTCATGGCGGTCCCGGGAAACCGGCGCCGGCCGGTTTGCAGACCGGGCGCGCGCAACCCGCCATTGACGGGGCGGCGGGGGGCGATAGAGTGCTGGAAAAATACGAACTGGCGCGGTTTTGACGCCGCTTGCCGCAGGCGTCAAGGGCTGAGGGCCGGTCCTTTCGGGAGGAATTTCATGAGCTACCGCGCGCCGGTATCCGATATCGCCTTCACCCTGAAGCACATGACCGGCGTCTCGGAGCTTCTTGCCGATGGTCGTTTCGGCGACCTCAGCGAAGACCTGATGGACGCCATCCTGGAGGAAGCCGGCAAGTTCGCCAGCGAGGAGATCGCGCCGCTGAACCGCGTCGGCGATGCGGAACACGCCCACTTCAAGGACGGCAAGGTCACCATGCCGGAGGGCTGGCGGCGGGTCTACGAGGCCTGGTGCGCGGCCGGCTGGGCGGGGCTTTCGGCGCCGGAGGAATTCGGCGGCCAGGGGCTGCCGACGATCATGCTGGCCGCGACCCAGGAGATGTGGAACGCGGCCTCCATGGCCTTCGGCGTCGGCCCGACGCTGACCGTCGGCTCCATCGAGGCCTTCGCCGCCCATGCCAGCCCCGAGGTCCAGGAGCGCTATCTGACGAAGCTCGTCTCGGGCGAGTGGATGGCGACCATGAACCTGACCGAGCCCCAGGCCGGCTCCGACCTCAACGCGCTGCGCACCCGCGCCGAGCGCGCCGGCGACGGCAGCTACCGCCTCTTCGGCCAGAAGATCTTCATCACCTATGGCGAGCACGACCTCACCGACAACATCGTCCATCTGGTGCTGGCGCGCCTGCCCGATGCGCCGGCCGGCACCAGGGGCATCTCGCTCTTTGCCGTGCCGAAATACCTCGTCAACGAGGACGGCAGCTTGGGTGCCGCCAACGACCTCGTCTGCGCCAATGTGGAGGAAAAGCTCGGCATCCACGGCTCGCCCACCTGCACCATGCACTATGGCGACAAGGACGGTGCCGTCGGCTGGCTGGTCGGGGAAGAAAACCGCGGCCTTGCCTGCATGTTCACGATGATGAACAACGCCCGCCTGATCGTCGGCCTGCAAGGGGTCGGCATCGCCGAACGCGCCTTCCAGCAGGCGCTTGCCTATGCCGAGGAGCGCCGCCAGGGCCGCAGCCCGGACTGGCAGGGCGAGGGCATGGCGCCGATCGCGCTGCACCCGGATGTGCGCCGCAACCTCGCCACCATGAAGGCGCTCGCCCACGCCTCGCGCGCCATCTGCTACGCCTGCGCCGAGGCCATCGACCGCGGCCGCATCGAGGAGGGGGAGGCCGGAAAGACCTGGCAGGAGCGGGCGAACCTGTTGACGCCGCTCGCCAAGGCGTTTTCCACCGACATCGGCTTTGAGGTCGCCTCCATCGGCGTCCAGATCCATGGCGGCATGGGCTATGTGGAGGAGACCGGCGCCGCCCAGCACCTGCGCGATTCCCGCATCGCCATGATCTACGAGGGCACCAACGGCATCCAGGCCATCGACCTCGTGATGCGCAAGCTGCCCCAGTCCGGCGGCGAGGCCGTGCGCGGATACCTCTCTGAGCTGAGGGACGTGGCGGAGCGCGCCGGCGCCTCCAACCGGGTCGACTTCGGCCGCATCGGCGAGCGTTTGAACGCCGCGCTGGACGATGCCGAGGCCGCCACCGAGTGGCTCCTTTCCGCCGTCGGCGAGGGGCGCATCTCCGAGGCGCTGGCCGGGGCAACGCCCTATCTGAGGCTCCTGTCGCTCGCCGCCGGCGGCGCCGGCCTTGCCCGCGGCGCGCTTGCCGCGGCGAGTTCCGCCGATGGCTCGGGCGCCGCCGCCGCCCACATCCACACCGCCCGGTTCTTTGCCGAGAACATCCTGACGGCCAGCGGCGGCCTGAAGGAAACGGTCACCGGCGGCGCGGCGAGCATCCTTGCCGCCGATCCCGACCTCCTGTCGGCGTGACCGCGATGACCGAACACATCCGCATCGACCGCGAGGCCGGCGTCCAGTGCCTGCGCCTTGACCGGCCGGAAAAGAAGAACGCGATCACCAACGCCATGTACGAGACGCTCACCGAGGGGCTTCGCACCGGCGAGCAGGACGAAGCCGTTCGCGTCCATCTGCTCGCCGGCGTGCCCGGCGCGTTCACGGCCGGCAACGACATCGAGGATTTTTTGAGTTTTGCCGAGGAGGGAGCGCTCGGCGATGCGGTGATCCATTTCCTGAAGACGCTGGCGACCGTCGACAAGCCGATGATCGCTGCCGTCGATGGGCTCGCCATCGGCATCGGCACCACCATGCTGATGCACTGCGACCTGGTCTATGCCAGCCCGAACTCGGTCTTCCGCACACCCTTCCTCGACCTCGGCCTGGTGCCGGAGGCGGCGTCCAGTCTGCTCGCGCCGCGGCTCCTGGGCCTGCCGCGGGCCTTCGAGCTGCTCTGCCTCGGCGCCACCTTCGACGCCGAACAGGCCCACGCCGCCGGCCTCGTCAACGCGGTGGTGCGCAGCGACGACGTGGAGACCCAGGCCTTCGCCGCGGCCCGCGAACTGGCCGCCAAGCCTCAGGCCGCCCTGACAGCGGCGCGCCGCCTCCTGCGCGGCGACCCGATGGACGTCATCGCCCGCATCGAGGAGGAAGCCGACCTCTTCCGCGAGCGCCTGCGCTCCGAGGAAGCCCGCACGGCGTTCCACAGTTTTTTGAGCGGCAAGCCGGGGTAGGGGGGCGCCGTCGCGGGCGTTGGAGCGGGTCGCTCCTGGATTGCTTCGCTCCGCTCGCAATGACAATAAGTGTTTGATTTATAAACAAGACGTCATTGCGAGGAGGCCGTCAGGCCGACGCGGCAATCCAGCGGGCGTCGGCCACAGGCTCCACTTCTTTTTTGATGCACCACCGTTAGCCCAAAACTCCGTCGTCACCCCGGCCCCCGAGCCGGGGCCTATTGCCCCTCTCCACGCGGTATGCCGGGCGTTGCTTGAGCGAGGCCTCGGCGCGGCTGTCGGTCAGGTCAGGAATCGAGAGGGGCTACTGTGTCGACAGGGGCAATGGGTCCCGGGTCTCCGCTTCGCTTCGCCCGGGATGACGGGAGCGTCGTTGCCCGCATTGGAGCACGCCGGCCCTACGCCGCGCCGAATTCCTCGCCGCGGGCCGAATAGCGTTTGGCCTCGCGCCACTTCTTCATCAGCTCTTCGAGCTCATCGTCGCCGCCTTCCGGCAGGGCGATGCGGAGCTGGATGAGGAGGTCGCCGCGGCCGCCCTTGGAAAGCGGCAGGCCCTTGCCGCGCAGCCGCATGGTGCGCCCGCCATTGGAGCCGGCCGGAACCGTCATTTCGACGGCGCCCTCCAGCGTCGGCACGCGGACCTTGGCGCCGAGGACGGCCTCGTCGAGGCCGATCGGCAGGTCGAGGCGCAAGGTGTGGCCATCGACCTTGAAGAGTTTGTGCGGCTGAAAGGCGACCTTGACCAGCGCATCGCCGGCCGGCCCGCCGAGCTGGCCCGGCTGGCCCTGGCCCTTGAGGCGGATCTGCTGGCCGTCTTCGACGCCCTGGGGCAGCGCCACATCGAGGGTCTTGCCGGTCGGCAGGGTCACCCGCGCCTTCTTGCCGGCGACGACGTCCTCAAGGCTGACGGAGGCCGTCACCGCAACGTCCTCGCCGCGCACGGCCTGGGGCTGGGCCCGGCCGCCGAAGCCGCCGGCCTTGGCGCGCCGGCCGCCGCCCATGCCGCCCCCCATTCCGCCAAGAATCTGGCTGAGGATGTCGTCCATGCCGACGTCGGACATGTTTTCCGCCGAATGGCGGAAGCCATGGGCCTGGCCGCGGTCGCCGCCGAAGCCGCCAAAACCACCGAACCCGCCGAAGCCGCCGCCTGGATGGCCCTCGAAGCCCTGGAAGGTCGGCTTGCCCTCGGCGTCGATCTCGCCGCGGTCGAACTTGCCCCGCTTTTCCTTGTCGCCGACGATTTCGTAGGCGGTGTTGATCTCGGAGAATTTCGCCTGCGCGGCCTTGTCCCCCGGATTGCTGTCCGGATGGAACTTCTTCGCCAGCTTGCGGAAGGCCTTCTTGACGTCGCCCTCCGAAGCGTCCCGCGAAACACCGAGAACGGTATAAGGATCACGCATTCAGATCGTCCCGTACCTTGTCTGTCTCGCCAACGGCACGCCTTGCGCCCATCGGCTGTCTCTCACCGGCAATATGGGAACCGATAGGAAAAAATTCCAGACGCCGGCAATGCTGCCGCGGCCGGTCGCGCCGCCGGCGCGCCCACCGAGTTGTAGCGGCTGGCGGGGTGATTGTCAGCGCGATTTGCTGTATTCCGCGATCGAGTAGCAACAACAGACAAACGATCAGGATCTCCAGCCGTGACCCAAGAGGCCGAAGAACACGACATTTTCGACAGCGACGAGCCGTTCCGCCTGTTCGGCGACTGGCTCGCCGAGGCGGAAAAGACCGAACCGAACGACCCGAACGCCATGGCGCTGGCGACCGTCGACGAGACCGGCCTGCCGGACGTGCGCATGGTGCTGCTGAAGGGCGTCGATGCGACCGGCTTCGTCTTCTACACCAATCTGGAAAGTGCCAAGGGCGTCGAACTCGCCGCAACGCCGAAGGCCGCGCTCTGCTTTCACTGGAAGAGCCTGCGCCGGCAGGTGCGCGTGCGCGGTCCGGTCGTCGCGGTTACAGCGGAAGAGGCGGACGCCTATTACGACAGCCGGGCGCGCCAGAGCCGCATCGGGGCCTGGGCCTCGAAGCAGTCACGGCCGCTGGAAAGCCGCTTCCACCTGGAAAAGGAAGTCGCGCGCTATGCCGCCAAATACGGCATCGGCAAGGTGCCCCGGCCGCCGCATTGGTCGGGGTTCCGCGTGGTGCCGCAATCGATCGAGTTCTGGCGCGATCGCCCGTTCCGGCTGCATGACCGCCTGGTCTTCAGCCGCGCCCACGACGAGGCGCCGTGGCAAACGGTGCGTCTGTTCCCGTAGACGGGAAGAGCGCGAACGCCGAACATCCCGACCCGTTCACCGCAAACGCCGTCCCGCCATTGGCGGCGCGCCCTGCGAAATCGCCGAATAACCCGTCCTCGCGGCGTGACGCCGGCAAGGGGAGCGGCGATGTCGGGATGTTTTTTAAGAAGACCCGGTCGTCACTTGCGCGACTTGCCGGCGTCCTTCTTTTCCGAGCAGCAAATGGCAGCAGCGCTGACGGCCGCGATGCCGACCGGCTTGTACAGACGGTCCAGATCCGATTCCTTCTCGTTTCGGATCAGTGCTTCGGCAGTCTTGTAGTCCATAACGAAAACCCACCCGTCATGTGGTTTGCGGACCCTGACACGTTTCCCCGGGTCCGCGGGTTGTGACAGTTGTGCGCCCGGTCTCGGACGCGATGGCTCACCTAGGAGGCGATTACGCCATAATCGTGATGGTTTCTGAAACCTTCCCTATCGAGCCAATCACATTCTGTGTCGCTCTATGACATCTCCCGCCGATTTCGGCGCCATGGTGCAATTTTCGGCATCCTGCTACCGGGGCCGCATCTTCAATGTGCATGGCATGTGGGGATGAAAGAGTATTTCGAATACTTGTTATACCCGAAGGCGCGTCCGATGGCGGCATCGCCGCGGATTCCGAAATGACAATGAAAACAGTAAAATGGAATCCCTTGTGTCAATAATACGGTCTTTTGCGGGAAGCCCGCGAAACGCGTTAAGAGGCGCAAGGAATTGGTCGAAAAGCGTTTTTCGCCGTCGGCACTGTTGCACAAAAACCGCGCGTGCGAACGAATGCGAATCTGTGATCACGAAAATGCTTTGAGCGGCACATGATACCGTATTCGAGGCGGAATGTTACAAGGCGTGAGCCTGATCCGCGGCAGGTCGTTAACACTTTCGCCCGCGCGTTTACTCCTCCCGACCAGTCCAAAACTGCGAATCTCAGGAATTCCCCTTATCCATCAAAAGTATAAGACGGCCCTTGAATCCACTTAATGCATGCAGAATGAATAGGTGGAGCGAGCCGGCATGGCGATGCGGGTGAGGCGGTGCATACGGGCGCTGGAGACCCGGCACGCGCTATCGTTTCCCTCTCCCGTCACCCCGGCCCCGGAGCCGGGGCCTAATGCCCCTCACCACACGGTATGCCGTGGGTTGGCGGAATAAGGTCTTTGCGCCGGTGACGGCCGTATCAAGGTCCGCGACGGGCTACCGCGTCGAGGTGGGCAATAGGCCCCGGGTCTGCGCTTCGCTCCGCCCGGGGTGACGATTGAGTATGCAGCGGGCACCGCGCTCCAGCCCGGACGCTTGGCACCTCGATCCCGAAAGGGATCGCAAGGGCGACCGGCCGCCGGCGCCGATGCGCCGCCCCCGCGGAGGCCAGTGAGCGCAGCGAACGCGCGGCCGCGAGCGACAAATGATCCCGAAAGGGATCGCAAGGCCGAATGGCCGCCGGCGCCGACGCGCCGCCCCCGCGAAAGGCCAGTGAGCGCCAGCGAACGCTCGGCCGCGGGCGAAAAAACTCCTCACTTCTCCCTGAGCCCCTCCTTGCGCACCCAGTCCTCCGCGTCATTCAGCGCCGCTTCCATCTTGTCGAACAGGAGGTCCAGTTCCGCCTCGGTGATGACCATCGGCGGGCAGAGGGCGACGGTGTCGCCGATCGGCCGGAGGATCGCGCCGCGCGCCTCGGCGAACTTGACCATACGGCCGGCAACGCCGGCCTTGGCGTCGAACGGCCGCTTCGTTGCCTTGTCGGCGACCAGCTCCACGCCGCCGATGAGCCCCTTGCCGCGCGCCTCGCCGACCAGCGGATGGTCGGCCAGCTTTGCGAGCCGCGCCTCGAACTGCGGCGCGAGTTTCCGCACATGGCCGATGATGTCGCGCTTCTGGTAGATCTCGATCGCCTTGGCGCCGACGGCGCAGCCGAGCGGGTGGCCGCCATAGGTGAAGCCGTGGCCAAAGGCGCCGAGCTTGGCGGATTCCGCCTCGAACGCCTCGACCATCCGCTCCGGCACCAGTACCGCGCCGAGCGGCGCATAGGCCGACGTCATCTGCTTGGCGGCCGACAGCGTGTCGGGCTCGAACCCGTAGGTCTCCGCGCCCCACCAGTTGCCGGTCCGCCCGAAGCCGCAGATCACCTCGTCGTCGATGAAGAGGATGTCGTGCTCGGCAAGGATCGGCCGGATCGCCTGGAAATAGCCCTCCGGCGGCAGGATGACGCCGCCCGCGCCCATGATCGGCTCGGCGATGAAGGCGGCGATGGTCTCCGGGCCTTCCTCCTCGATCAAGGCTGTCAGGTTCGCCGCCAGCCGGGCGACGAAATCGGCCTCGCTCTCGCCCGGCTCGGCGAAGCGATAGTGGTGCGGGCAGTCGGTGTGGAGGACGCCCGCCACCGGCAGGTCGAAGTCGCCATGGACGATCGGCAGCCCGGTCAGCGAACCGCTCATCACGGTGACCCCGTGATAGGCCTTCATGCGCGAGATGATCTTCTTCTTTTCCGGCCGGCCGAGGGCGTTGTTGTAGTACCAGGCGAGCTTGACCTGGGTGTCGTTGGCCTCCGAGCCGGACGAGGTGAAGAACACCTTGGAGACCGGCATCGGCGCGATCTCCTTCAGCTTTTCGCCAAGCTCGATGGCCGGCTCCATGCCCTTTCCGCCGAACAAATGATAGTAGGGGAGCTTGTGCATCTGCTCGGTGGCGGCCTCGATCAACTCCTCGTCGCCGAAGCCGAGGCCGGCGCACCAGAGCCCGGACATGCCCTCGATATATTCGTTGCCTTGCGTGTCGTAGACGAAGACGCCCTTGCCGTGGTCGAGCACGAGGGGGCCGGTCTGGGGCAGCGTGTGCAGCGGCGTATAGGGGTGGAGGATGGTGGCGAGATCGCGCGCCTGGACATTGGTCAGCGGCATGGTCGGCTCCTCAAATGACAAAAGAAGGCGCGGCCGTCGGGCTCTCTCTTTTGTCGAAAAAAGGGCGCGGCCGGGTCGTGATGATCCTCCAAGCCTGATCACAGTTGTGGGGTGACCGCAAGGCCCGCCGTTGGCGCGGCGCCAAGGGGCTGCTATGTCGTCGCGCGGCGCCGGACGCGCCTGATCGTTGGTGAACCGTGAAGACCGGCAGGGGGAGAAAAAAACGTGACGATCCGGGCTGTGCTGTTCGACAAGGACGGAACGCTACTCGATTTCGACGCCACCTTCGGCCCGGCCGCCCATGCGGTGCTGTCGGAGCTCTGCGCAGGCGACGCGGCGACGCTGGCGGACCTTGCCGCAATCGCCGGCTACGACCTGGCGACCCAGCGCTTCTCCCGCGACTCCATCATTTTCGCCAACGCCACCGGCGACTACGCCCCATTCCTCGCCGAGCGGCTGGGCATCGCCTGCGACGCCGCCCTCATCTCCCGCATCGATCGGCTCCTGGAGGAAAACTCCGTCCGCCACGCCGCAACCCTCCCCGGCGCGGAAGCCCTCTTAAAAGACCTCGCCGCCGCCAACATCCTCACCGCCTGCATCACCAACGACACGGAATCCTGCGCTAGAGCCCAACTCGCCACCGTCGGCATCGACGTGCATCTAAAGGACGTCATCGGCTACGACACCGGCCACGGCTGGAAACCCGACCCCGGCCAGATCAACGCCTTCGCAAAGATGAACGGGCTGGCGGCGCACGAAATCGCCTTCGTCGGCGACTCCTTGCACGACATGCACGCGGCAAGGGCCGCCGGGGTGTTGGCGATCGGGGTGACGACGGGGATGCATGACTTGGCGGTGTTGACGGAGCATGCGGATCATGTGGTGGAGGCGTTGGGAGAGGTGTTGGGGGTGATCGGGGCGGGGTAGAAGAAAGGCCGTGTTGACTGTTTTTGTCGCCGGACCGATCGAATGTCACTTCATCAGGCGCCCTGTGCATAAGATGAATTAGTGCATCAATTAATGGATCGCGAATCGTGTAATAATATATTCCAACTTAAAATCTAAACATGAAAATAATGATAACAAATATTTTGATCTTTAATTATCGCCATTAGGTATTATTTGGTCATATCAATTTGTTATATTGCATACGGTTTCTATAGAAATAGGAAGGTATGGCAATATTTTTGCTTTATCCTCCCAGTTTATTTTCATATCGATTCTGCCGTATCGGTATTTAGCGCCTATAAGGGTGTATGTTTTAGCGGTGTATAGATCTGAGAAAACAATATGCTGGCCAATATCGTTTACTTCTTTTAGGAAGATATCAGAAACAAAAGCAGCGCGTACTAACGCTAATTTTATATTATTGATGCTTTGCCCAGATTGGAATGTTAAAGTCTCTTCTGTTGGGTTTCCATTGATCGTTGGTGTGCGCGCCGCAATAATCAAATCACCGATGTCTAGTTTTCTTGAAAAATCTTCGTTCCCTCCCGTTCCATCCGCCCCGCCCATGAAATTTACGGATGCAATATAGCTGCTGCCTTCCTTCTGTAGGGCGGTCAAAGTATTTATTAGTTTTCTTGCGGCATTCTGAACCGCAAATTTCCTTTGAGTGTCGCGAAAAATCTGCCCCCCTTTCCCAAATGTAATATTCTCATTGAATTCGATATTTGCTCGGAAAACATTGTCAAATTCATCGTACGATGCTTCTGCCCTGATGAAGTTCTTCTTAATATTAGAGAAAGCATAATTAAGTTTTTGTGTTTCAAGGCGCACGCGACATATCGTAGATATTTCATCTTCAATAAAATATTGATATATAGTAATTAAAGACGCAAAAAAACCAATAACTGTTGTTGATGCCCACAAAAATATGTTCTTCTTAATATGAAGCAGAAGAATTCGAAAGGCTTTCTGAAGTATCATAGATCTCCCCGATAATAAATGTAAGATGTTTGCAATTTTCACGTTACTCCATTGGGGCCAGCTTATTTTAACACTGGCGCAATTGGAAGATGGTGTTTTCTAGATGTGACCGTTTGTCAGCACCTCCTATGAGCGGGCGCTTCATCTCCACATTAGGCGCATCACTACCCCGATAAACTCCTTGTACGGTGGCTGATGTGTTGGCATATCGATATCGATAGGTCACACGCATCCCCCTCGACAAACCCTCTCCCCCGCCGCTTAATTGCACCCAACGAGAACAAAACCTCAGGGAGAGACGCCATGCTGGGCCTGATGCAGGACTGGCCGCTGTTGTGCACCAAAGTCCTTGACCATGCCGCCACCTATCACGGCCGGCGCGAGGTGGTTTCGCGGTCGGTGGAGGGGCCGGTCCATCGCACCGATTATGCGACCCTGCGCCGCCGCTCCTTGCGGGTCGCCAAGCGGCTGGAGCGGGAGGGCATCGGGCTCGGCGACCGCTGCGCGACCCTTGCCTGGAACACTTGGCGCCACATGGAGGTCTGGTACGGCCTCCTCGGCCTCGGCGCCATCTACCACACGGTCAATCCGCGGCTCTTTGCCGACCAGATCACCTGGATCGTCAACCACGCCGAGGACCGGCTGCTGTTCGTCGACCTCACCTTCCTGCCGCTGGTGGAAAAGATCGCAGCCGACCTCAAGACGATTGAAAAGATCATCGTCCTCACCGACCCGGACCACATGCCGGAGGTGTCGCTGCCGAAAGAGGTCGCCGTCTATGAGGACTGGCTGGCCGAGGCGGACGATGATTTCGCCTGGAAGACCTTCGACGAGAACACCGCCGCCGGCATGTGCTACACCTCCGGCACGACGGGATCGCCCAAGGGCGTCGTCTATTCCCACCGCTCCAACGTGCTCCACGCCATGGCCGCCGTGACCCCGGACATGATGGCGATATCGAGCCGCGACCGGGTCATGCCCGTGGTGCCGCTGTTCCACGCCAATGGCTGGTCGCTGGCCTTTTCCGGCCCGCTCGCCGGCGCAACGCTGGTGCTGCCCGGCCCGCGCATGGAGGGCGAGGCGATCCACGGACTGCTTCAGGACGAGCGCGTGACCATGACCGCCGCCGTGCCGACCGTCTGGCTGATGCTGCTGCACCACCTGGAGGCCACCGGCGGCACGCTCGATTATCTGAAGCGCGTCGTCATCGGCGGCTCGGCCTGCCCGCGGGCGATGACCGAGGCGTTCCAGACCCGCTATGGCGTGGAGGTCTACCACGCCTGGGGCATGACGGAGATGAGCCCGCTCGGCTCGATCTGCACGCTGACGCCGGAATATGCCGACCTTGAGGGCGCCGCCCGGCTCGACATCCAGGAAAAGCAGGGCCATCCGCCCTTCACCGTGGAAATGCGGGTGACCGACGACGAGGGGACGGACGTTCCCTGGGACGGCAAGACCTTCGGCCGGCTGAAGGTGCGCGGTCCCGCCGTGGCGGAAGCCTATTTCAAGGGCGAGGGCGGCGAGATCTGCGACGCCGACGGTTTCTTCGATACCGGTGACGTCGCCCATATGGACGCAAACGGCTACATGCAGATCACCGACCGTTCCAAGGACGTCATCAAGTCCGGCGGCGAATGGATCTCGACCATCGACCTGGAAAACCTCGCCGTCGGCCACCCGGACGTCGCCGAGGCGGCCGTCATCGGTGTCGCCCATCCGAAATGGGACGAACGCCCGCTCCTCGTCATCGTGCCGCGCGAGGGCAGGGAGCCGAGCCGGGACGACATCCTCGCCTTCATGGCCGGCCGGGTCGCCAAATGGTGGCTGCCGGATGACGTCGTCCTGGTGGAGGAAATCCCGCACACGGCGACCGGCAAGATCAAGAAGACGGCACTCAGGGACCAGTTCGGCGACTACCGCCTGCCGACCGCCTGAGGCGGCCGGCCGGGTCTGAACGGGATGCGGCCGCAAGGCCACCACGGCGCGTGTTTTCAAGGGTTGCAAGCGCTGCATGCAGTAGCGCCTGCGCCGGAATTACCGATTCCTACGAAGTAATATATTTCAAAGGGTTGCGTCGTTTTTGCGCAGCCGGTTACCGCTGGCGCATAAGGAGAATATTAATTGTATCCAGATTAGGTTCCCGCCAGCCAATTCTGGCATCGATCGCGCATCATCTGAGGACAATCCAATGCGTCGTCTCTTCCCGAAATCCATGGCGGGAAAACTCTACGGGCTGGTCGGGTTTTTCACCATCTGCTTCGGCATTTCGTTGCTCTACCAGATGCAGTCGCTGCATGAAAACCTCGAGGTTTTCAAGAAAGCGGAAATCAAAAGCGTCGTTGAAGCCGCAAAAAGCATCGTCGCGTCCTATCACGACCGGGCGGTGAAGGGCGAACTGAGCGAGGAGGAGGCGGTTCAGCGGGCCAAGGCCGCGCTCAACGCCATGCGCTATCAGGACGGCAGCTACATCTTCGTCAACAACGAGGATGCGGTGACCATCGTCCACCCGGTCAATCCGGGCAATATCGGCAAGGACCGCTCCAACGCGCGGGACGGCACCGGCAAGCTCTACGTCAAGGAATACCAGAACGCGGCGATCAGCAAGGGCGCCGCCTATGTCGGCTATTCCTGGAAGAGCCCGGACGGCAAGTTCCTGCAGAAGATGAGCTATGTCAGCTACTTCAAACCCTGGGGCTGGGTCCTCGGCACCGGCGTTCTGATGCAGGACCTTGAGGAGGCGTTCTGGACCGCCGCCTATCGCAGCGCCATCATTTCGCTCGTCTTCGTCGTCGTCGCGGTCGGCCTCGGCTTCCTGCTCGTGCGGTCGGTCACGGTGCCGATCCGGGCGCTCAGCCAGCGCATGCTGTCGCTCGCCGACAACAATCTGAAGGATCCGGTCGAGGGCACCGAGCGCAGCGACGAGATCGGCGAGATGAGCCGCGCCGTCGCCGTGTTCCGGGAAAACGCCCTCGTGCGCGGCGAGCTGGAGCAGCAGACCGAAGAGGAGCGCCTGAAGGAGCACGAGCGCCAGAAGGAGATCGACCGGCTGATCAAGAGCTTCCAGGCCGACGTCCAGGAGGTGCTGGGAACGGTCGAGGAAAACGCCGTACGCCTGGAAGGCGCAGCCAAGAACCTGCAGGACATCGCCGCGGAAACCGAGCACAATTCGGCAAGCGCCGCCTCGGCGTCCGAACAGGCGACGGCGAACGTCCAGACCGTGGCGTCGGCGGCCGAAGAGCTGTCGGCCTCGATCGCGGAGATCACCCGCCAGGCGACCCAGTCGAGCGCCATCGTCGAAAAGGCGACCAGGAGCGCCGAGGCCTCCAACGCCAAGGTCGCGAGCCTCGACGAAGCCGCCCAGAAGATCGGCGAGGTGGTCAGCCTCATCCAGGCCATCGCCGAGCAGACCAACCTGCTGGCGCTCAACGCCACCATCGAGGCGGCCCGCGCCGGTGAGGCCGGCAAGGGCTTTGCGGTCGTTGCCGCCGAGGTGAAGGAACTGGCCACCCAGACCTCCAAGGCGACGGAAGAGATCTCGGCCCAGATCCACGCCATCCAGGGCTCGACCCGCGAGACGGTGACGGTGATCGAGGAAATCTCCCGGATCATGGGCGAGGTCAACGGCTACACGGTGGCGATCACGACGGCCGTCGGCGAGCAGAACGCCGCGACCATCGAGATTTCGTCCAATGTCCAGGAAGCCGCGGGCGGCACCCGCCATGCGACCGAGAACATGGTCGGCGTAACGGAAAAGGCCGCCCAGACCACCGAGACGGCCAAGGACGTGCTGCGGTCCACGACCGAAACGGCGTCGAACACCGCCCGCCTGCGCGGCCAGATCGAGCATTTCCTCGGCGCGGTCGCCGCGAGCTAGCACGGCAGGTTCCAGCGCGCGCCGCAGTTGGCGGCGCAGCAACCGAAAACGGCCCCGGGGGTGACCCCGGGGCTTTTTTGTGCGCTGCGCACAACGGGGAAAGGGCATCGGGACGGGGGCAAGGTGCGCCGGGCGCGGATCATCCTCCGGTAGAAATACTTTTAGATTACCACCTTTTCCAAGAATAGAATTCTCGAGCCGGTATTAGGTCACCGATAAGCAAAGTTTAACGCTTGAGGATTAGTTTTCACCAAATTCTATTTGGCCCTCCCGGAGCGTATCCAATGCATAAACTACTTCCAAAATCCTTGGCTGGAAAGCTTTATGGATTGGTGTTGTTCTTCACCGTCTGCTTCATCGTCTCGTTGCTGTATCAGATGCAGACGTTGTACAACAACCTGGAGTCATTCAAGAAAACGGAAATCCGCAGCGTCGTGGAATCGGCCGAGAGCATCGTCGCCGGCTATTACAAGATGGCCGAGGCGGGCACGATTACCGAGGACGAGGCGATGGCCCGCTCCAAGGACATGATCAACGCCCTCAGGTACCACGGCGGCGGCTACGTCTTCGTCTTCGACGAGAACTACACCGGCGTCGTGCATCCGGTCCGGCCCGAAAACGTCGGCAAGAATTTCTACGACGTCACCGACAGCAACGGCAAATACCACGTTCGCGAGTTCGTCGACATCGCCAAGTCCGAGGGCCATGGCTACACCGACTATTCCTGGGAAAGCCCGGAAGGCAAGATGCTTCCCAAGAAGAGCTACATCGCCCACTTCAAGCCCTGGGGCTGGATCCTCGGCACCGGCGTCCTGATGCAGGACATGCACGACATCTTCTGGTCGGCGGCCTATCGCAGCGCCGGCATCTCGCTGATGTTCGTCACCTTCGCCGTCCTGCTCGGCTTCCTCGTCGCCCGCTCGATCGTCCGGCCGATCAAATCCCTGAGCGGCCGGATGCTGGCACTTGCCGACAACAATCTCGAAGATCCGATCGAGGGCACCGAACGCGGCGACGAGATCGGCGAGATGAGCCGCGCCGTCTCGGTCTTTCGCGAGAACGCGCTCGTGCGCAGCAAGCTGGAACACCAGACGGAGGCGGAACGCCTGAAGGAGATCGAGCGCCAGAAACACGTCGAAAAGCTGATCGCCTCGTTCCAGGCGGATGTCCAGGACGTGCTCGGCACGGTGGAGGAGAACACCCGGCATCTGGAAGAGTCGGCGAACCACCTGCAGGAGATCGCCGCCCAGACCGAGCACAATTCGGCAAGCGCGGCTGCCGCCTCCGAACAGGCGACGGCCAACGTCCAGACCGTGGCGTCTGCCGCCGAGGAGCTGTCGGCCTCGATTGCCGAGATCACCCGCCAGGCGACCCAGTCGAGCGCCATCGTCGAAAAGGCGACCAGGAGTGCCGAGGCCTCCAACGCCAAGGTGGCGAGCCTTGACGAGGCGGCCCAGAAGATCGGCGAAGTCGTCAGCCTGATCCAGGCGATCGCCGAGCAGACCAATCTTCTCGCCCTCAACGCCACGATCGAGGCGGCGCGGGCCGGCGAGGCCGGCAAGGGCTTTGCCGTCGTTGCCGCCGAAGTGAAGGAACTGGCGAACCAGACCTCCAAGGCGACCGAGGAAATCTCCGGCCAGATCACCGCCATCCAGGGCTCGACCCGCGAAACGGTGACGGTGATCGAGGAGATCTCCAAGATCATGGAGGAGGTCAACGGCTACACGATCGCGATCACCACGGCCGTCGGCGAGCAGAATTCCGCCACCATCGAGATCTCTTCGAACGTCCAGGAAGCCGCCGGCGGCACCCGCCAGGCGACCGAAAACATGACGGACGTGACCGAAAAGGCCGCCCAGACCACCCAGACCGCCAAGGACGTCCTTGGCTCGACGACCGAGACGGCGGCCAGCACCAACCGCCTGCGCAATCGCATCGAGACGTTTCTGGCCAACGTCGCCGCCGGCTGACCCGCACCGCGGCACCCAACAGACAGGAACGGCCCCGCATTCCGGGGCCGTTTTCCTTTGCCGTGAAGGTCCGCGGCCGACGATAAGCCGTCGCCATGGTTCTCTCGGCACGCCCGGACATGCTATGGGCTTTGTCGGCACAACGCATCGGGACCCTCCATGACCGCAAGACTGCGCATCCGCCGCTCACGCCTGGCGCGGCTCAGCCGCTGGCTCGGCATTCTCGCCGTGCCGATCCTGGTGATCACCGGCCTTGCCCACCGAGCCGGAGTGATGGACCCCATCGCCGCCCTGATGGGCATCGGCGTCGGCTCCGTCTTCGGCTTCTTCGCCGTGCTCTTTGCCGTCACCGCCCTCGGCGTCATCTGGTATCGCGGCCATCTCGGCACCGGCGACGCCTTTCGCGGCCTCATCGGCGGCGCGCTCGCGCTCATCCCCATGGGCTTCGTCGTCTGGGGCATATTGCAGTTCCCGCAGATCAACGACATCACCACCGACATCGACAATCCGCCGCGTTTCACCGGAAGCGTCCGGACCGGCTGGGGCGTCAACGGCCCGGCGCCGCCGGAGCGCGACGTACGCGAGCGCCAGCGCGCTGCCTATCCCGACATCGTGCCGCGCCGCTTCCCCTTGGAGCCCTCGCAGATGTTCGAGGCGGCCAAGCGCGCGGTCGCCGGCCTCGGCTGGCAGATGGTATCGGAAATGCCGCCGGTCGAGCCCTTCAACGAGGGCCACCTGCAGGCGATTGACCGCACGCTGCTCTTTGCCCTGCCGGACGATATCGCCATCCGCATCCTGCCCGACGATTACGGCGCCCGGCTCGACGTGCGCTCCGCCTCGCGCTACGGACGTCATGACATCGGCACCAATGCCCGCCGCATCCGCGAGTTCTTCGCAGCGCTCGACGATGCGGTGCTGGAGGTCGCCGGCGAGGCGGCCGGCGAAGAGGGCGAGGGCGATCAGCCGGCGAGCGAATAGCGGTTGTCGATCCCCGGCGCGCCGTCGGTGACGACGATGCCGCGGGCGACGAGATCTTCCAGATGCGCGAGCAGCGACAGGCCGGCGGCGCCATAAAGCCGGCGGTCGACATCGGCATAGATCGTCTCGACCATCACCGGAATGGTTTCCTCGCCGGCGACGAGCCGCGCAATGACGGCCCGCTCGCGGCCACGCCTGTGGGCGATCAGCCCGGCAAGGAAGCTGTGCGGATCGTCGACGGGCGCCCCGTGGCCCGGCAACAGCCGGCGGTCGTCGCGCGCGATCAGCTTGTCGAGCGAGGCCATGTAGTCGACCATCGCCCCGTCGGGCGGCGCCACGATCGAGGTCGACCAGGCCATCACGTGATCCCCGGAAAACAGCAGGTCCTCTTCCAGGAGCGCGAAACAGGCGTGGTTGTCGGTATGGCCCGGCGTCGTCACCACCTCTATGGTCACGTCCTCGCCCTCGATACGCATGCCGTCGGCGGCGAAGATGTCGGGCATGAAGTCGGTGTCGGCGGAGGCGTCGAGCGGATTGATCTCGCCGATATGGAGCGGCCGCGCCGGCCGGTGCGGGCCTTCCGCAACGATCGGCGCGCCGGTCGCGGCCTTCAGCGCGCGCGAGGCCGGCGAATGGTCCCTGTGGGTGTGGGTGACGAGGATGTGGCTGACCGGCCGTTTGCCGATGGCGGAAAGCAGCGCCTCGACGTGGTCCGGATCGTCCGGACCCGGATCGACCACCATCACGGTCCTGTCGCCGACGATGTAGCTGTTGGTGCCGTGGAAGGTGAAGGGGCCGCTATTGGCGGCGGTCACCCGCGTCACCAGCGGCGTCAGGCGCACCGGCGCGCCGTGGCGCGGCTCGAAGTCGGTGACGAAGGCAAGGGCACTCAAGAGGGTCTCCCGGTCCTGCCGCAGTGTCGCGGCCACTTCTCATCAGGAAAATTGCGCGCTCATACCGGGGCGTCAATGCTTCGCAGTTGCAAACGGCCTGGGAAGCGGCCCGCCTTGGCCTGCCCCCGGCTCCCTAATAATCCTTTTCAAAGAAGATGCCGGCCTTCGACTCGCCGTCGTTGCCGACCTCGCCGCGGGTCTTCAGGTTCTCGGTGATGTCGAGGTCGATGGTGACCTTGGTCGAGCTCTTGCCGGTGCCCTGCTTGACGCCGACGAAGACGTCGTCGGCGATGTATTTGCCGGCCGTCAGCTCCGCCTTGCCCTTTTCGTCGGTGGTGGCCTCTAACCGGTCGACGCCGAGGCCTCGGCGCACCTGGTCGAGGACGCCCGGTCCGCCGCCGGCGCCGGTCAGCGTGGCGATGCTGGCGGCGAGCTGAGCGATCTGGAACGCCGACAGCTTGTCGACGCCGCGGTCGAACAGGAACCGGGAGATCACCTCGTCCTGCGGCAGCTCCGGCGAGGACCGGAAGGTGAAATCCGGCGCTGACGCGCTGCCGTTGATGCTGATCATGATCGTGACATCGCTCGCCTTGGTCGTGGCGTAGAAGTCGAGGAGCGGATTGAAATCGCCGCCGAAGCGGACGATGCCGCGCTCGAAGGCGACCCGGCGCGACAGGATGTTGAGGCGGCCGCGGCGCATGGAAAAGCCGCCCTCCACGAACGGCCCGTCGACCGGGCCGCGCAGCTTCAGGGAGCCGCCGAGTTCGGCGTCGAGCCCGCGGCCGCGCACGAAGATGCGGGCGGGCGCCGAAATCTCCAGGTCGAGCCGGGCGTCGCTGTCGCCCTTGTCGTCCTTCCTCGGCAGCACCTCGCGGACCTGGCGTGTGACGGCCGGCGGCGCGTTCTTGTGGACGATGTCGAGGGCGGCGATGCCGCCGGGCACCTGTTCGGGGATGTTGATGTCGGCGCGGTCGATGGTGACCTTGCCGGAGACGGTCGGCCCGCGCGCGAAGTTGCCGGAAATCTTCAGGTCGCCGGCGACCTTGGCCGAGACGAGGTTGCCGTCCACATAGTGTCCGTCGTCGAGCTTGACCCGGATGTCGCCGGGAAGGGCGGGATCGAAGACGCCGATGGTGCCGCTCGCCGTCAGCGCGCCGCCCTTGGCGAGCCGGCCCTTGACGCTTTCGATGACAAGCTCCTTTCCGGAGAGCCTGAGGCGCGCCGCGAGGTCCTCGATCGTCGTGCCGCTTTCGATATGGGTGACGCGCGCGCCGGAGGTCGTCACCGTGCCGTTGATCGCCGGCGAGCCGAGCGGGCCGGTGACGGTCAGGTCGACGCTGGCCGCGCCGCTTGCGGCAAGGCCGGAATCGGCAAGGGTTCTGGTCGCGACCGAGAACGGCACGGTGCCGTTGACGGCGATGTCGAGCCGGCCGGTCGGCGCCGCCGGCACGGTGCCGCGCGCCTTCAGCGACATGTTGGAAATGCCGCCGACGGTGGCGTCGAGGCGCACCGCGCCCTTGGCGAACTGGCCGCTGGCATCGGCGGTGAGCGCCGGCAGGCCTTGCGCGCGGAGCGCATTGGCCGTCGCGCCGCGGGCGGAGACCTTCCAGTCGGCACGCGGGTCGCTCGCCGGGCCGGTCACCTTGGCCGAGGCCGTCAGCGTGCCCGCAGCGCCCGTGCCGGGGGCAAAGGCATTGGCGAGCGCCAGCGGGAAGTCGTCGACCTTGATGTCGAGATCGAGCCTGTCCGCGACGCTGCCGGAAAGGGCGATGCGTCCGGAGCCGACGGCGAGCACCGTGCGGTCGATCCGCACCGTGTCGCCGGCAAGGCGGATCTTTGCTGGATCGACGAGCTTCGTCTTGATGCTGGTGTAGCGCCCGTCGAGGGTCGCCACCTCGATGGCGAGCCCGTCGTCGGTCGGCGTCAGCCGTGCCTTCGTCGCGACCTCGGCATCCGGCAGTTTGGCGGTCACGTCGATGTCGGTGGCCGTTCCGTCGTTCCTGGCCGTCGCCTTCACCGAGGAGATCACCGTGTCGCCGGCGGAAAGGTTGGCAAGGTCGGCAGAGCCCTCGGCTTGCAGCTTGCCGAAGGGGTCGGTGACGGTCGCGTCGATCCGGCCGGTCTTGAGCCTGGCGCCCGGCGCCGCGACGTTGCGGGCATCGAGCGCGACGTCGATCCGCGGCGGTGTCTGCTTGCCCAGAAAATCGATCTTGCCGGTGATGGCGCCGCCGATCTGTTGCAGCACCAGCGGCGAGAGCTCGGAAAGGTCCGGGGCGTCGATGGCGATGCTGCCGTCGGGGACGTTGTCCGGCGAAACGGTGAGGGCGCCTTCGGCCCGGTTATGGCCGGCGATCAGCTTCAGCCCGTCGATGCGCTTGACGCCGCTCTCGTCGGTCGCGACCTCTGCATGGGCCTCCACCGGCAGGCTGTCGAGGCGCGCGGTCAGGGAGAGCGTGCCATTCGGCGCGTCGGGCGATAGCACGGCATCGACCTTGAGGCGCGGATCGGTGAATTCCTTGCCCTGGAGCCGGACATTGCTGCCGGTGCCGGCAAGGGAAAGCTCGGGCGCCGTGAGCGCCCCTTTCAGCGTCGCATCGGCATCGAGCCGGCCGGCCATCGCCGGATCGATGGCGGCAAGGTCCTTGATGGCGACGGTGAGGCCGAGATCGGCGGTCTCCGGCGTCACCGTGCCGGTGGCATCGAGGTCGAGGCCGGCGCTTTTGACGGAAACGGTGTCGATGGCCAGATTGCCGTCGTCGTCGCGGGAAAGCGCGCCGGAAAGCCGGGTGGCCTGGCCGAGGAGCCCGTCGACGATGGCCTCGCCCGTGGCGAGGTTGTCGATCTCACCGTCGAATTTGAGCGACACCGGCGCGCCGGAATAGGAGGCGGCCGTATCGGCGGCAAGCTGCAGCCTGCCGGCGAGCGGGCGCCCGGTCTCCTCGGCAAAGCGGGAGAGGTCCGGGACCGAGAGCGCTACCCGCCCGTCGAGCGCCTGGTCGGTGACCTCGCCCTGGTAGCCGAGCACCAGTTCCGACGTCCTGACCGCGCTCTCGGAAATATCCGCGCGGCGTTCGGCGGCATCGACGACGGCCTTGGCGGAGAGCGCGATCTTGCCGCCGACGACGGCGTCGAGATCGGGATCGCCGAGCGACAGCCCCTCGACAAGGCCGTTGAGGGTCGCCGGCACGCGGCGGGCAGACAGAATGTGCGGCGTCTCCGCGGTGCCCTCCAGCCGCACCACCGCATCGCCGAGCGCGATGTCGCCGGTGGCAACGCCCGAGCCTTCGGTGTGGACGTGCCAGGCAAGCCCGCTTCCCGCCGGTCGTATCCGGCTGTCGATCTGAAGGGCGTGGAGGCGGATGGGTTCGGCGCCGACCGGCAGCTCCAGCGCCGTGCCGTCGTCCTTGCCGAGGCGGGCATTGAGACGGAGGTCGTCGCTCGCACCAGTGACGCCGAGCCGGCCGGAAAGGCTCGCGGTCAGCGCCGGCAATCTCACGGTGCCGCGGCTGACGGTCAGCGAGATATCTTCCGCTTCGCCGGTCCCGACCGTGGCGTCGAGGTCGATGGTCGCGGCACCGCCGAGAAGGTCGTCCCATCCCGCCGGCACGAGGCCGGCAAGATTGCCGTCGAGCTTCGTCGTGATCCGCTGCGCGTCCCCCGAGGAGACGACCCGCGCGGTGCCGCCGAAGGCGCGCTTGCCACCGGCCGCCAGCAACAGGTCGCCGGCGATGTCGTCCAGCGTGCCGGAAAGCCGCATGGAAAGGTCGAGGGCCGGAAGGTCGGGGCGCTGGAAAAGGCTCGCCACATAGCCGCCCGCGGGGTCGGTGAGGACGGCGTCGAGCGCCACCGTGCTGCCGGCAAAGCCGTAGTCGAAATCGGCCTTCAGTGCGCCGCCCGGATCGTCGAGCCGCTGCGCCGTCAGCGCGCCGGTGAGGCCCTCGGTCAGGTTCTTGGCCGCGAACCGGCCGCCGATCCGGAACGTCGCCGGACCGCCGGGGATCGCCTCGCTAAGGACCAGCTTGTCGACGTTGAGCTTGTCGACCGTGACGGTGATGCCGGGAAGCCCGCCGCCCTCCTCGCCGGTGTCCTCCTCCTCGCCCGACGAGACGGGAAGGCGCAGCAGCGAGATTTCTTTCGCCGAGACGTCGTCGACGGCGACATGGCCGGCAAGGAGCGGCAGGAACTGCCAGTCGAGCGCGACGTCCTCAAGCTGCAGCCAGATGCCCTCGGCATCGCCGATCGCCACCGACGACACCCGCATGTCGAAGGGAACGGAGCCCTCGATGTCACCGAGCTTCAGGCTAAAGGTATCGGAGGAGGCGATATCCTGGGCGAGCCCGGCAACGCCGGAACGCCCGGTGCCGGTCTGCAGCGCGGCGAGCGCCAGCAGCGGGATCGCCACGAGAATGGCGACGACGATAAGGGCGATCCGGAAAGCCCGGGATCGCTTGTGGGGTCGGGTCTTTGTGTCCATCAACTAGAAGCTTTGGCCGATTCCGACGTAAATGCCAAAATCCGGATCGCCGTCCTGCTTGTCGAGCGGCACGGCCGCGTCGAGCCTCAGCGGCCCTATGGGCGTTAGATAGCGGATGCCGGCGCCAACGCCAGTCCTGAGCGGCTCGGAGAAGTCCGGATAGCGCGTCCGGAACGCATTGCCGGTATCGACGAAAGCGACCGCGCCGATCGAGTCGGTGAGCCGCGTGCGCACCTCGGCCGAGGCGAGGAAATAGCTGAGCCCGCCGATGATCTTGCCGTTGCCGCGGTGCGGGCCGACATTCTGGTAGCCGTAGCCGCGGATGGTGCCGCCGCCGCCGAGATAGTACCGCCGGTCGGCGGGAATGTCCTCAAGGTCGGCGCCGAGGGCCGAGCCGACGGCGACCTTGCCGGCAAGGATGAAGCGGTCGGCCGAATCGATCGAGCGGTAGGCCGACAGGCTGGTTTCCGACAGGAACATGCCGTTGCCGCCTTCCGCGTCGTAGAGCGGCTCCATCTCCAGCATGGCGAGGAATCCCTTGGTGGGATCCAGCTTGTTGTCGCGGTTGTCATAGGTGAGGCCGAGCGGGATGCCGGTCAGCAGGTAGTCGTGCTCGCCGAGCGCATCCTCGATCCGCGAGCGCTCGATCTCCGCGCCGATCTTGGCGCTGATCTCGTCGGTGAACTTGTAGCTTATGCCGACGATGGCGCCCGCCGCGGTCCGCACATAGGCGTCCGGTTCCTCGTGGATGGCAAAGACCTCGGCGGTGAATTCCGTCGCCGGACCGAGCACGCCGGGCTTGGCGAAGGTGACCTTGGTCGAATAGTCGAGGTCGTCATAGTTGCCGTCGCCGAGGCGGCCGACCTTGCCCTCGATGCGCAGCCGCTCGGCGCCGCCGAAGAGGTTGCGGTGGCCCCAATAGAGCTCGACCGCGCCGCCCTCGGTGTTGGAATAGGTAACGCCGGCGCCGAAATAGCGGCGCTTGCGCTCCGAGACCTCGATGGTCAGCGGCAGCGTGCCGTCGGGCCCGAGCTCCTTGCCCTCGCGGATCTTGACGCCGTCGAAGACGCCGAGTTCGCGCAAGCGTTTTTCGGCCTTGGCCAGTTCCTCCGGGTCGTAGCGTTTGCCCGGTTCGATCGCCGCGTAGCGCAGGATGAAGTCCGGGTCCATGCGTTCCTCGCCCTTGACCGTCGGCGCGCCGTAACGGGCGACCGGGCCGGGGGTGAGGTGGTAGGTGACGTCGACGGTGTTGGTGGCGTGGTCGGCGACGATCTCGCGCTCGTCGACCTTGGCGAGCGCATGGCCCTTCTGACGCCATTTCAGCGCGATCCGGTCGCCGGCGGAAATGATCGTCTGCGAGCCGGCGACCTCGCCGGCCTTGATGCCGTAGTCGGCCGGGTCCTCGGAGATGTCGGCGTCCGATCCGGCCGAGACGATGCGCGCCTCGTCGAAGGTGAATTGCGGTCCCGGATCGACGGTGATCTTGACCGGCACGTCGCCGCTCGATGCCGGCGGCTCGCCGCCGACCACGATGTCGTCGATCGGCATGCCGTTGATGGCGATGTCGACGGTGCCGCCATAGCGCCCGTCGGCATAGAGCGCGGCGATCAGGCGTTTGCGGTCGGAGACGGCGCGGGCATACAGCGCGTTGACGCCGGCCGGCGGCTCGTCGGCGCGGGAAACGAGGTCGGACGATTCCTCAAGGCTTTCCTTGAGCTCCTCGTTCTCCTGCGTCAGCGTCAGGTCCGGCTTGTAGGGGACGGCCTCGGCGGCCTCTTCGGGCGTCAGCTCCTGCTTCTTCTCGCCCCACAAATGGTAGCCGAAGAGCTCGAACGCCTCTGCGCGCGGGGTGACCGCCACCGTGGCGGCTGCGAGCACGGCAACCACCCGGAGTGACGGCAGGAAATGTCGGCGACCCCACATGAGTGCGCCCCAGGTCATACGCAGTACGAGATACCCCTTCTGAACAGGCTATCCATCCCAGATGAACGAAGAATTGACAAGCTTGACAGCGAATTATGGCAGGTATGGCCGCGCCCGCCAGCGGCGGGTGCGGCTTCCGGGAAACAGTCCGCGGTGTCGAATGCCTGGACGACCGACTTAGTCGCCGTCGGCGATGCCTCGTGCCCGCATCCGCGCGCGCCGTGCCCGGTAGGACGGCAGCAGCACCAGAATGCCGGCAAGGATCAGGAGGCCAAGCGTCATCGGCCGCTCCAGGATGAAGCCGACGCCGTCATAGAGCTGCATGGAGCGGGCGAAATTGTCCTCCAGCATGCGCCCGAGGATGAAGCCGATGAGGAGCGGGGCCAGCGGATAGTCGGCGAATCTGAGAACGGTGGCGCAGACCCCGAGGCCGATCAGGATGAGGAGTTCGGTGGAGTTGTTCTGGCCGATATAGGACCCCATCAGCGTGAAGAACAGAATGAACGGGATCAGGAAGGTGCGCGGCACCGCCAGGATCTTCGCGATATAGGGAATCAGCGGCAGGTTGAGGATGAGGAGGATGAGGTTGCCGAGATACATGGAGACGATCACCGCCCAGAACACCTCCGGCTTGTCGACCATCAGCCGCGGCCCGGGCGTCACGTTGAGGGCGATCAGGGCGCCGAGCAGGATCGCCGTCGTCCCGGAGCCCGGAATGCCGAGGGTGAGAAGCGGCACGAAGGAGCCGGTCGAGGCCGCGTTGTTGGCGGTCTCGGGTGCGGCGAGGCCTTTGATCGAGCCGTGGCCGAAATGCTTCTGCTCCTCCTTGGTGGCAAGGTTGCGCTCCACCGCATAGCCGAGGAAGGAGGCGATGGTCGCACCGGCCCCTGGAAGGACGCCGATCAGGAAGCCCTGGATCGACTGGCGGCCGATCACCGGGGCAATCGCCTTCGCCTCGGCCTTGGTGATCCTGAGGCCGCTGATCTTGCCGCCGTCCTTGTCGCCCTTGGTCTTGGAGCGGGCCGGGTCGAGCACCAGGTAGATCGCCTCCGGCAGCGCGAACATCGCCATTGCCAGGGTGATGAAGTTGAAGCCGGACTGCAGGTCCATGATGCCCATGGTGAAGCGCGGCATGTTGAAGAGCGCGCCTTCGCCGACGGTCGCCATGATCAGGCCGAGGATCGTCATCATCAGCGCCTTGCCGACCTGGCCGGTGCCGGCAAAGGCGGCGATCGCGGAGAGCCCCACCACCATCAGCGCGAAATATTCCGCCGAGTGGAAGAGGAGGGCGACGGAGGCCAGCATCGGCGCGAAGATCATCAACAGGATGGCGCCGATGGTGCCGCCGGAGAACGAGGCGATGGCGGCGATCGTCAGCGCCTTGCCGGCCTCGCCCCGGCGCGCCATCGGATAGCCGTCGAAGCTGGTCGCGACCGTCGAGGCAACGCCCGGCGCGTTGATCAGGATCGACGACGTCGAGCCGCCGAAGACGGCGCCGTAATAGACGCCGGCCAAGAGGATCAGCGCGGCGGAAGGATCGCCGATGGTGATCGCCACCGGGATCATGATGGCGATGATCGACATCGGCCCGAGCCCCGGCAGCATGCCGATGAAGGTGCCGATGAGGCAGCCGCCGATGACCATCAGGATGTTGGTGATGGAAAAGGCGGTGGTGATACCGATGAGGAAGCCTTCAAGCATCTCCGGACCTCAAAGAATGTGCGGCAGGAATGACGGCAGCGGGCTGAGGAAGATGCCGAGCACCTGCTGCACCAGATACCAGACGACGCCGGTCGCGAATGCGGCGATCGCCGCAAGCAGCACGTAGCGCCGCTCGCCGAGCGTGAGCCCGCCGACGACGAGGAACAGGAACGTCGCGGCCAGAAAGCCGATGGGCCTCAGCAGCAGGGCATAGGCGACCATGGCGCCGATCAGCGTGAGCGCCTGGCCGAGCTTGTACTCGTGCAGCCGGCGATAGTTGATGTCGGAGGCGACGTGCCCCTTGTCCGACTTCTCGAAGCCCAGGAGCACCACCAGCGAGACGACGACGCCGAGGCAGGCGAGGATTTTCGGAAACGAACTCGGCCAGATGGGATTGCGCTGCATGAACGGCGGCAGCCCGGCATCCATCACGAAGAACGCCGTATAGCCGTAGACGAGGCAAAGGATCAGGAAGACGAGCGCGATCCAGCGATCGAGCGCCATGGCAACCCCCAAGACAGCTCCGGTAAACCCCGGGCAACGCGGAAACGGTTTGCCCCCGCCCGGCGCGCCGGGCGGGGGCCTTGGTCAGGCTCGCGGGAGAACCGGGATCAGAGGAAGCCGAGCTTCTTCATCAGGTCGCCGATGGCCTTTTCCTGGGTCTCAAGGAACGTCTTGAAGTCGTCGCCGGAGTTGAAGATGTTGACCCAGCCATTGCGGGCGCGGACCTCTTCCCAGGCCTCCGTGTCGTACATCTTGGCGAACACTTCCTGGTACTTGGCAAGCTTGTCCGCCGGCAGGCCCGGAGGACCGAAGAAGCCGCGCCAGTTGACGAAGGTCACGTCGATGCCCTGTTCCTTCATGGTCGGCGCGTCCTTGTAGGCCGGGACGCGTTCGGGAGCGGTGACGCCGATGATCTTGACCTCGCCGGCCTCGGCCAGCGCCACGGCTTCCGAAAAGCCGGTGGAGAGCGCCTGGATCTCGCCGGAAAGGAGACCGGCCATCGCCTTGCCGCCGGCGTCATAGGGGATGTACTTGACCGCCACCGGGTCTTCGCCGGCCGCTTCCATGACCATCGCCGCGACCAGATGGTCCATGCCGCCCGGCACCGAGCCGCCGCCGATGGCGACCTTCGACGGGTCCGCCTTGTAGGCGTCCAAGAGGTCCTTCATGGAGTTGATCTTGCTGTCGGAGTTGACGACGAGCGCGGCGTAGTCGCCGATCGTGCCGGCAACGAGGGTGAGGTCGCGGAAGTTCTGCGGGAACACGCCGGTCAGCGAGCGGATGATGATCGGCGTGGAATTGACCATCAGCGTGTCGTGGGAGCTGGCGGCGTTCTCGATCAGGTAGCCGATCGCCTTGCCGCCGCCGCCGCCGGACATGTTCTCGTAGCTCGCCGTGCCGACGAGCCCGGACTTGGTCAGCGCCTCGCCGGTGCCGCGGGCGGTGCCGTCCCAGCCGCCGCCGGCGCCGCCGGGGACGAGGAAATGGATGTTGTCGACGATCGGTTCGGCAGCGACCGGCGCCGAGGCAACAATGCCGGCAGCGGCCGCCGCCAGCGCGACCCGGCGGGTCAGGCTGAAAAATGACATGGAATCCTCCCGGTTCATGCGGACAGCTTGCTCTGCCCTTGCAAAGGGGATGCTTATTCGGAAAGCTGACAGCAACCTGTCGTGGACGAAACAAACGTCATTCCATGCGCTTTTTGTTGATCGAGGATAACGCCAAGCTGGCCGCTGCGGTCGTCGACCGGCTCGGCCTCGACGGCCATGTGGTCGACCGCGCGGAGGACCTGGCGACCGGCATCCACTGCCTGGAACACACCACCTACGATCTCATCCTGCTCGACATCATGCTGCCCGACGGCGACGGCCGAACCTTCCTGCAGAAGCACCGCACCGGCGAGGACACGACGCCGGTGATCGTGCTGACGGCGCGCTCCGAGGTGTCGGATCGCGTCCGTGTGCTCGACCTCGGCGCCGACGACTACATCACCAAGCCGTTCGACTTCGCCGAGCTGGAAGCGCGCTGCCGCGCCGTGCTCCGCCGCCGCCACGGCTCGGCCCGCAACGAACTGCGCTTCGAGGACGTCGTCTTCGACCCCCTCGGCGGCACCGTCACCGTCGACGGCCGCACCGAGGAATTGCGCAACCGCGAACTGCGGCTGCTGGAAGTGTTCTTTTCCGCGCCCGACCGCATCTTTTCGAAGTCCCAGCTCGTCGACCGGCTGTTCTCCTATGACGAGGACGTCTCGGAAAACGCCATTGAGGTCTATGTCGGCCGGGTGCGCAAGAAGCTGCAGGGCGGCCGCGTGCGCATCGAGACGATCCGCGGCGTCGGCTACCGGATGTCGCGCCTCGGAACGGGCCCATGAACCGGCCCTTCAAGCCGGCGATCGCGGCGACGGGCTCGCTGCGGCGGCGCCTGATCGTCCAGCTTCTCGTCATCGCCGCGCTTCTGTCCGTCGTCCTCTACGTCACCGTCAGCACCTTTGCCCGTCAGGCGGCAGAGACGACGCAGGACAACATTTTGGAAGCTTCGGCGGCGGCGATCTCCGAGGCAGCGCGGGCGGAGCGCGACCAGGTCTTCCTCGACATTCCCTATTCGGCGCTGTCGATGCTCGGCGCGGTCAGCGAGGAGCGGGTGTTCTACCGGGTCATGGTCGACGGCGTGACGATCACCGGCTACGCCGACCTGCCGGCGCCGGAGGTGCCCCCGAAGCTGCGCCGGCCGTCCTTCGAGACCACCGTCTTTCGCGGCGACGAGGTCCGGGTGGTCGCCACCGTGCGCCGCATCACGGTCGCCGACGAGACCGTGCGGCTGACGGTGCTGGTCGCCCAGACGCGGGCCGGCCTTGCCGCCATCTCGCTGCGCATTTCCATTGCCGCGGCCGCCGTCGGCATCGGCTTCTTCCTCGTCTCCGGCACGCTGAGCTGGTTTGCGGCCAGGAGCGCCCTGCGGCCTCTCGATCTGCTGGCCCAGTCCGTCGCCCGCCGCGGCGCCCATGATTTGAGGCCCGTGCGCTCCGATGCGCCGTCGGAACTGGTGCCGCTGCTCGTTGCCCTCAATTCCTTCATGGACCGGCTGCGCGCCTCGCTGATGCGCACCGAGGAGTTCATCGCCGAGGCCGCCCACCGGGTCAGGACGCCGCTCGCCACCGTGCGGGCCCAGGCCGAGATCGCCCTTCGCAGCGTCAAGCAGCCCCACAACCGCCAGACCATGCGCGAGGTGATCCGCGCCGTCGACGAAAGCTCGCGCTCGGCCGGCCAGCTCCTCGACCACGCCATGGTCACCTTCCGGTCCGACAATCTCGCCCGGACCGAATTTGACCTCGCCGAACTCGCCCTCGATACCATCCGCGGCATCGGCCCGACAGCGGACCTCAAGGACATTGCCATCCGCTTTTCATCTGAGGCTGGCCTCGGCAAGGTGAAAGGCGATGCCATCCTCGTCCAGAGCGCGCTCAGGAACCTCCTCGACAACGCGGTGAAATATTCGCCCGAGGAAAGCATCATCGAGGTCGCCATCGCCCGCAAGGGCCGCATGGCGCGGGTCTCGGTCAGGGACCAGGGCAGGGGCTTCGGCGACGGCGACATGGAGCGTCTCAAGGGCCGCTTCGACCGCGGCACCAACGTTGCCGACGTGGTCGGCTCCGGCCTCGGCCTCACCATCGTCGACGAGGTTGCCCGGGCCCATGGCGGCAGCCTCGACCTTGCCTCCAACGAAAGAGGAAACGGCGCATGCGTCTCGCTCGCCTTGCCGCTTGCCTGACCGGGCTGCTGGTCCTTGCCGCCGGTTCGGCTGCGGCCTTCGAGATCGAGGAGGAGCGGACCTTTCCGGCACCCGGCGCCACCGCCACGCTGGAGATCATCTCCACCGGCGACCTTGCCATCTTCGCGCCGCTGGTCGAGGCCTTCCAGGCCCGCAATCCGGGCGTCGCCGTCCACTACATCACGGCCTCGAGCACCGGCTTGATGACGGCGCTCTATGAGGAAAAGGCGGTCTTCGACATCGCCATGTCCTCGGCCATGGACCTGCAGACCAAGCTCGCCAATGACGGCTATGCCCGGACCTACGCGTCCGCGACGACGGCGACCCTGCCGGAGTGGGCGCGCTGGCGCGACCAGGTCTTCGCTTTCACCCAGGAACCGGCGGTGGCGGTGGTCTCGAAAAAAGCCTTTGAGGGCCTGCCGATGCCGGGCAACCGCAACGAGCTGATCGCGCTCCTGCGCGAAAACCCGGAGCGCTTTGAGGAGCGGGTCGGCACCTACGACGTGCGCTCCAGCGGCCTCGGCTATCTGTTCGCGACCCAGGACTCCCGCCAATCGGAATCCTTCTGGCGCCTGTCGGAGGTGATGGGGCGGTTGCGCGCCCGGCTCTATTGCTGCTCCGGCCAGATGATCGGCGACGTCGCCTCAGGCCGTCTCGCCGTCGCCTACAACGTCATCGGCAGCTATGTGAAGTTCAACGGTAATGAGGATACGGAAATCGTGCCGTTCAAGGACTACACCAACATCATGCTGAGGACGGTGATGATCCCGCGCACCACCCGCCAGCCCGACCTCGCCGGCCGCTTCGTCGATTTCCTCACCGCGCCGGAGAACCGCCCGACGATCTCAAACCTCTCCGGCCTGCCGCCGATCGACCCGGAGACGCTGGAGGTCGAGGCGGCTCTGCGCCCGATCCGCCTCGGGCCGGGGCTTCTCGTGTTCCTCGACCAGATGAAGCGGCGGACCTTTTTGCGCGCCTGGCTCAGCGCCATGGTGCAGCCGTGAGGGCTTTTGCGCTCGGCCTTCAAGATGGACAGGCGCAGAGAGTGAGCACTCGACGTCGCCACAAACTCAGTCGTCATCCCGGCCCCCGAGCCGGGATCTAATGCCCTTCTCCGTGCGGTATGCCGGATGCTGCAAGAACCGGGCCGTGGCGCGGATGTCGGCAGGGCAGAAATCGCGGCGGGCTACCGTGTGGAAGCGGGCAATGGATCGCCGCGTCGCCTTCGGCTCCTCGCGATGACATTGTAATGTTTGGAGAATCTCGCCGAAGCCGTCATTGCTGTGCGAGTTCAGATATTCGGTGATGGGATCGCGGAAAGGAGCGACCCATGCGCGACAACAGCTATGACCGGACGATCGAACGGA
>NZ_JAOQNS010000018.1 GCF_025961475.1 Rhodobium gokarnense
CTCCCGCCATGGCATGTCGGCCTCCTCCGCCTATCCATGCCAAAACTGTCAACCATCTCCCCGAACGCTGTAAGCCATCTCCCCGGGACATACACTTGACCCGGGATGACGCCTGAGCGGGGCGTGAGGCGGCGAGCCCAACCGATGCCGTGAAGCGTCGCAAGGCCAACCGGCCGCCGGCGCTCATGCGCCGCCCCCGCGGAGCCGGCGAACGCAGTGAGCTCGGCGTGAGCGAAACATCGAGCCCGCAGGGCTCGCAAGGCCGACCGGCCGTCGGCGCCGATGCGCCGCCCCCGCGGAGCCGGCGAACGCAGTGAACTCGGCGTGAGCGAAACATCGGGCCCGACGGGCTCGCAAGGCCGACCGGCCGCCGGCGCTCATGCGCCGCCCCGTCGGAGGCTAGCGAGCGATAGCGAGCGCTCAGCCGCGAGACAGAAAAAAACCTACAACCAGGGATGCCGTTCGGCCGTCTTGGCCTCAAAGGCCGAAATGCTGTCGGCCTTTTCCAGCGTCAGGCCGATGTCGTCGAGGCCGTTGAGCAGGCAGTGCTTGCGGAACGGGTCGATCTGGAAATGGATGACGCCGCCGTCCGGGCCGCGGATTTCCTGGGCTTCCAGGTCGACGGTAACCGTCGCGTTGGCGCCGCGCTCGGCGTCCTCAAAGAGCTTGTCGAGTTCTTCCTGGCTGACCCGGATCGGCAGGATGCCGTTCTTGAAGCAGTTGTTGTAGAAGATGTCGGCGAAGCTGGTGGAGATCACGCAGCGGATGCCGTAGTCGAGCAGCGCCCAGGGCGCGTGCTCGCGGCTCGACCCGCAGCCGAAATTGTTGCCGGCGACCAGGATCTCGGCGTTCTTGTAGGCCGGCTGGTTGAGCACGAAGGACGGATCCTCGTTGCCATCGGCGTCCGTGCGCAGCTCGTGGAACAGCGCGGCGCCGAGGCCGGTGCGCTTGATCGTCTTCAGGAACTGCTTGGGAATGATCATGTCGGTGTCGACATTGATCATCTTCAGGGGCGCCGCAACGGACGTCAGGGTCGTGAACTTTTCCATCGATCGCTCATCAATTCGGGGTTCGCGGCGCCAGGGCGCGCGCCGGACGAAAGTTTGTCTACCGGATCGGCAGGCGCGGTCAAGTGCCGGGCCCCGGAATCGGTCGAATTGCGCGAGTTTTGCCGCGAGCCGTCAGCGCCGCTGCAATTCCAGGATGTCGAAACGGGATTCATAGCGCGGCAGCGGGAATTCCAGCCTGAGGCGCTTGGCGTCCGGGCGCACCAGGACGGCGACCTCGTCGCGGTCGGCGTCGGCACCGTGCGCCTTCGGCTTTTCGTCCGAATAGTGGCCGGCACCGAGATAGATCCTGCGGCCGCCGCCGTCGTCGAAAAAGCGGCCGGAGGTGCGCTGGGAGCCCGAGGTCTTTGTGAGCGTCAGCGCGCCCTTTTTCGCATCGATGCGGCACGCGAACCAGCCATAGACGACGAGCGGCAGGTTGCCGCCGAGCTTTGCCGTGCGGCAGCGCCAGCGGCCGGTGAGCCCGGCGTCGTCGAGCGGCAGGCTGCCGCCGGCAAGGATGCCGTCGAGGACGGCCACCTCGGCCGCATCGCCGCCCTTGCGGGCCTCGGCGATCGCGCTCGCCCGGGCTTCGTCGAAGGCGGCGAGCCGCTCGCGGTCGCGCTTGGTGAGCGCGTCGACCAGCCCGTCGGCGGCCCGCACCGCCGGCAGGACTGCCGAAACCGCAAGAAGGACGGCCGTAACAAAGGCAAGTGCGACTGCACGAGCGCCCCGCATCCGGCTACTCCGCCGCCGGAACGGCAAGGCTTCCAGCCTCGCTCGCCGCGGCCCCGACCGATTGTTCAGCCGCGTCGGTAGCCGTCTTCAGGCTCTCCAGCCGGGCGGCGAAGGCGGCAAGCTCGGCCGTGACCTCCGCCGGCGGCGTCTCGGCCGGCCGGGCGTCGTTGGCGCCGAGCTTGGAGAGCGCCCCGGTGAGGGCGTTGAGGGCGGCTTCTGCCTCCGCCTGCGCCTTGACGAGGTCGGCGAGCGCCCGCTGGTTGGCGAGCGCCAGGCCGCGGGCGGCGGCATCGGCCGCCGGCTCCTTCTTGACCAGCGGCTTTACCGGCAGGAAGGAGGGCACGATGATCGGCGCGGCCGTCATCGCGGCGCCGAGAATGAGGGCCAGCAGTGCGGCCCAGGTGAAGCCCCTGAGGAGGCTGACGAGAATGGTGGCGACGACGATGAAAATGCCGATGGCGACCACCGCCAGCCATTTCCATTCACCGGTTTCCAGTAATCCGACAAAATAGTTTTCCATGCCGATCTCCCGACGGCTGACAACAACTTTGCAAAGACCTTAACCGCTTACCGCCTCCACATGAAGCGGCCATGTTGTCCCGCCCGAAGCCGGCAGAAACCGTGGCGAAAACCACACAAACCCCTGCCGGTACGGATCGCCCGTCAACGCGCCTGCGCGTGGTATTCCGGGTTCGGCCGCATGTCGGTCGCCGCCGCCACCCGGTTGGTCATGTTGAAGAAGGCGGCCACCGCGGCGATGTCCCAGATGTCCCGTTCCGAAAAGCCGGCATCGCGCAGGCCCTCCCGGTCGGCATCGTCGACGTCGTCGGGCCGCTCGGTGAGGAGCACGGCGAAATCGAGCATCGCCCGGTGGCGTTCCGAAAGCTCCGCCGCCCGGTAGTTCATCACCATCTGCTCGCCGAGTTCCGGTGAGCCGGACAGCTCGCGCACCGTCGCGCCATGCGCCGTCAGGCAGTAGTAGCAGTGGTTCTGGGAGGAGACGGCGACCGCGATCATCTCCCGCTCCAGCTTGGAAAGGCCGGACGGGCCCAGCATCAGGTCGTTGTAGAAGGTGGAAAAGGCCTTCAGTTTCGCCTCGTCGAAGGCATAGGCCTTGAGGACGTTCGGGATCAGCCCGAGCTTTTCCTGGCACTTGTCGAAATAGGCTTTGGTGTCGTCGCCGAGCTCTGCCATCGGCAGGTCGAGGGCGATGACGGATTCGTCTTCCGCGTTGGTCTTGTCCATGGTCCCGTCTCCTTGCGGCGTTTCCCGAAAACTGGCTTTTTGGAGCGCTTCGAAACAGGCGAAACGCCCTAAGCCGCGGTTATATCACCTGTATCCACCCCCGATCAGTGGAAATCGCCCCGTGCGGTACTGTGCGATGCTTCATCATTCGGTTAGGGTCTTTCCCTGACAGTGGGCGTTCGTTTGGGGAAAATGCCGGTTAAAACGGCAGCATAGGAGGAAATGCGATGCCCGACAGGCGGGACAGGGAAAAGGTCGCGCGGATCGACGAGGCCTATGCGCTGCTTGCCAAGCGCAAGAAGTCCGGCGCCGAGCTTGCCGCCTTCTGTGAGGCGCTGTTCGAGCACGGCGCCGCCGAGGACGTCGTTGCCTATTCCGCTGAGGAACTGATCGACTTCACGCTGGAAAGCTGGAAATTCTCCGCCTCGCGAAAGGCCGGCGAGCACAAGGTCCAGGTCTACAATCCCGATTTCGGCGATGCCGGCTCCGCCGCGCGCAAGGTCACCGTCGTCGAGCTCGTCAACGACAACATGCCGTTCCTGGTCGATTCGGTGATGGGCGAGTTGAAGGACTCCGGCGTCGACCTGCACCTGGTCCTCCATCCGATCCTCGACGTCTCCCGCGACGGCAAGGGCAAGCTCACCGCCTTCAACGGGCCGGTCACCGCCGGCGGCTCGGTCAAGGCGATGCAGGAGAGCCACATCCAGGTCCATGTGGCGCGCATCGATTCGCGCAACGAGCGCGACGAGCTGGTGCAGAAGCTCGACACGCTGCTCGCCGAGGTGCGCCGCTCCGTCGAGGACTGGCAGAAGATGCTGGCGCGGCTGGAGACGACCATCGCCGCCTATAAGGAGACGCCGCCGCCGATCCCGGTCGACGACCTCGCCGAGGCGATCCAGTTCCTGGAATGGCTGCGCGACGACAACTTCACCTTCCTCGGCATGCGCGACTACGTCTATTCCGACGAGACGGAAGCCGGCGAGATGGCCAGCGCCGAGGTGCCCGGCCTCGGGCTCCTGCGCGACCCCAACGTCTTCGTCCTCCGGCGCGGCACCGAGATGGTGACGATGACGCCGGAAATCCGCGACTTCCTGATGCGGCCGGAAGCCCTCATCATCACCAAGGCCAATGTGCGCTCGCGCATCCACCGCCGCGTCCACATGGACTATATCGGCATCAAGACCTTCCACGACGACGGCTCGCTCGCCGGCGAACTGCGCGTCGTCGGCCTCTTCACCTCCACCGCCTATATCCGCTCCACGCGCCGCATTCCGTATCTGAGGCGCAAGGTCGACCAGATCCTGTCGCGCGCCGGCTACGGGGAAGCGAGCCATTCCGGCAAGGCGCTGCTCAACGTGCTGGAATTCTATCCGCGCGACGAGCTGTTCCAGATCGACCTTGAAACCCTTTACGACAACGCCGTCGATATCCTGGAGCTCTACGAGCGGCCGCGGGTGCGCCTCCTTGTCCGGCTCGACAAGTTCGACCGCTTCGTCTCCATCCTGATCTATACGCCGCGCGACCACTACACGACCGAAGTGCGCCGCAAGATGTCGGCGATGCTCTGCGAGGCCTATGACGGCCGGCTCTCGGCGTGGAACGTCACCTTCCTGGAAAACGGCCTTGCCCGCGTCCACATGATTGTCGGGCGCTATTCGGGCGAGACCCCGAACCCGCCGCGCGAGGAGCTGGAAGCGGCGATCACCGAGCTGGTGCGCACCTGGGCCGACAAGTTCCGCAGCGCCATCCGCGAGACCCACGATCCCGAAGCGACCCTGGAGCTGACGCGCAAATATATGGACGCGTTCTCCGCCGGCTATCGCGAGACCTATTCGATCACCGCGGCCGAACGCGACATCGAGATCATCGAGACCCTCTACGGCAAGCGCCGCACCGGCGTCGACTTCTACCGCCGCGAGGGAACGGCCGCCAACCGCATCGGCCTCAAGCTCTACAATGCGGAAAAGCCGATCCCGCTGTCGGAGCGGGTGCCGATCCTGGAGGCCATGGGCTTCCGGGTCATCAACGAGCGCACCCACGAGATCACGCCCGGCAACGGCGTGCCGGCGATCTATCTCCACGACATGATGCTGGAGCGCCGCGGCGGCGCCGACATCCACTTCACCGATGAGCTGGACGACCGGCTGGAGGCGATGTTCCTCGCCGTCTGGAACCAGGAGGCGGAAAGCGACGGCTACAACGCGCTCGTCCTCAACGCCGACCTCAACTGGCGCGACATCGCCATGCTGCGGACCCTGTCGCGCTATCTGCGCCAGGTCCGCATCCCCTATTCGCAAGGCTATATGTGGGGCGCCTTCAACCGCTATCCGGAGCTTACCCGGCGCATCGTCGAGCTGTTCCACCATCGCTTCGACCCGGAGATGGAGGATTCCGACCGCTCCCTCGGCTCGCTCCGCATCGAGCAGGAGATTACCTCGTCGCTGGAGGATGTCGCCAGCCTCGACGACGACCGCATCCTGCGCCGCTTCGTCAACCTGATCGGCGCGTGTCTGAGGACCAGCTTCTTCCAGACCGACAGCCACGGCGCGCCGAAGCCGACGATCTCCATCAAGCTCAATCCGCGCCAGCTCGAAGAGGTTCCCGAGCCGCGGCCGTTCCGCGAGATCTTCGTCTATTCGCCGCGCATCGAGGGCGTCCACCTGCGCTTCGGCCTCGTCGCCCGGGGCGGCCTCAGATGGTCCGACCGGCCGCAGGACTTCCGCACCGAGGTGCTCGGCCTCGTCAAGGCCCAGCAGGTCAAGAACGCGGTCATCGTGCCGGTCGGCTCCAAGGGCGGCTTCGTGCCGAAGATGCTGCCGGAGACGGGCAACCGCGACGAGATCTTCAAGGAAGGCACCGCCGCCTACAAGATCTTCGTCTCAAGCCTCCTCGACATCACCGACAACCTCGACGGCGACGTCGTCGTGCCGCCCTACCGGGTGGTGCGCCATGACGGCGACGATCCCTATCTGGTGGTCGCCGCCGACAAGGGCACGGCGACCTTTTCCGACACCGCCAACGCCATCGCCGACGCCAAGAATTTCTGGCTCAGCGATGCCTTTGCCTCCGGCGGCTCGGCCGGCTACGACCACAAGAAGATGGGCATCACCGCCCGCGGCGCCTGGGAGGCCGTCAAGCGGCACTTCCGCGAGATGGACATCGACATCCAGACGACACCGGTCACGGTCGCCGGCGTCGGCGACATGTCCGGCGACGTCTTCGGCAACGGCATGCTTCTGTCGCGTGCCCTCAAGGTCGTCGCCGCCTTCGACCACCGCGACATCTTCATCGATCCGAGCCCCGATCCGGAGACAAGCTTCACGGAGCGCGAACGCCTCTTCAAGCTCGGCCGATCGAGCTGGCAGGACTACGACACCAGCCTCATCTCCAAGGGCGGCGGCGTGTTCTCCCGGCAACTGAAGTCGATCACGCTGTCGAAGGAAATCCAGGACCTTCTCGGGCTCGCCAAGACCAAGGCGACGCCGCAGGAGGTCCTCAACGCCATCCTTCGGGCGCCGGTCGACCTGTTCTGGTTCGGCGGCATCGGCACCTATGTCCGCGGCTCCGGCGAGAGCGATGCGGAGGTCGGCGACCGCGCCAACGACGCCATCCGCGTCACCGCGCGCCAGTTCGGCTGCAAGGTGGTCGGCGAGGGCGCCAATCTCGGCATGACCCAGAAGGCCCGCATCGAGTTCGGCATGCGGGGCGGGCGCTGCAACTCCGACGCCATCGACAATTCCGGCGGCGTCAATTCCTCCGACGTGGAGGTCAACATCAAGATCGCGTTCCGGGCGGCGATGCGCGCCGGCAAGCTCGATTTGAGGAAGCGCAACCGGCTGCTGGTCACCATGACCGAGGAGGTCGCCGCCCTCGTCCTGCGCAACAACTACCTGCAGACCCTCTCCCTGTCGCTTGCCGAACGCCGGCGCTTCGAGGACTTTGGCTTCCAGCGCCGGCTGATGCAGCAGCTCGAATCCCGCGGCCTCCTCGACCGCGACGTGGAGCAACTGCCCGACGATGCCGCGCTTGCCGAGCGGGAAAAGGACGGCCGGCCGCTGACCCGGGCCGAGATCGCCGTGCTGATCGCCTATGCCAAGATCACCCTGTTCGACGATCTGGTGCAGAGCCGGGTGCCGGACGACGAGTACCTCGCGCGCGAGCTCGTCCGCTATTTCCCGCAGCTCATGCAGGACGACTACCGCGAGGAAATCGCCGGCCACCGGCTGCGCCGCGAGATCATCGCGACGGTACTCGCCAACTCCATGATCAACCGCGGCGGGCCGACCTTCATGGTCCGCATCGGCGACCAGACCGGCGCCGCGCCGGGCGAGATCGCCCAGAGCTTTGCCGCCGTGCGCGATGCCTTCGACGTCGGCGGCCTGATCGAGGCGATCGACGCCCTCGACAACGAGGTGCCGGGCGCCGTGCAGCTCTCGCTCTACATGGCCGTGCAGGACCTCCTCCTGGAAGAGACCGTCTGGTTCCTGCGCAACGTCGCCTGCAAGGACGGCATCGCCGCCGTCGTCGAACGCTTCTCCTCCGGCCTGAAGGCCCTGTCCGGCGAGATCGACGGCGTGCTGCCGGAGGGCGCCCTGGAAAGCGTCACCGCACAGGCGGCCGAATGGACCGATGCCGGCGTGCCGGAAGAGCTTGCCGTCAGGCTGTCGCGCCTGCCGGCGATCGCCACCGTGCCGGACATCATCCTCGTCGCCGAGGCGACGGACGAGACGTTGAAGGATGCCGCGGCGGTCTATTTCCGCGTCGGCGGCTATTTCCGCATCGGCCGGCTGGAGGAGCTGTCCCGCACCCTCGACATCCGCGACTACTATGACGGCCTTGCCCTCGACCGGGCGCGCCAGACCCTCGGTCGCGCCCACCGCAGGATCGCGGAAGGGGTGTTGACCGCAAGCGGCACCGGCGATCCCTTCGACAGTTGGGTCGGCGAGCGCCGCCACGAGGTGGAGCGCACCAACCAGACCGTCACCAGCATCACCGAAAGCGGCGACCTGACCGTTTCGCGCTTTGCCGTCGCCGCAAGCCTTTTGGCCGACCTGGCCGAACTGTGAGGATCATGGAATGAAGCCGGGACGGGGGGCGAGTCTTGCCGCGGCGCCTGTTGGCACCGCGAGCCGTCCGGCGATTGCCGGCTGGCTGTTGTTCGATCTCGCCGCCCAGCCCTGGTTCACGCTGGTCACGACCTTCGTCTACGGGCCCTATTTCGTCTCCGCGATCGCCGCGACCCCGGCCGACGGCCAGGCCTGGTGGGGACTGGCGACCGGCATTGCAGGCGCCATCATCGCGGTCCTGTCGCCCGTCCTTGGCGCGGTGGCGGACGCCGGCGGGCGGCGAAAGCCCTGGATCTTCGGCTTCTCGCTCGCCGTCGTCATCGGCGCCCTGATGCTGTGGTGGGGAAGGCCGGGCGACGAGGCCGCCGTCCTCATCGTGCTCACCGCCTTCGTCATCGGCACGGTCGGCGTGGAGTTCGCCACCGTCTTCACCAACGCCATGATGCCGGACCTGGTGCCGACCGAAAAACTCGGCCGACTGTCCGGCACCGGATGGGCCGTCGGCTATGTCGGCGGGCTCATCACCCTCGTCATCGTACTCGGCTTCATCGCCGCACGGCCGGAGAGCGGCGAGACCCTTTTCGGCCTGACCCCGATCCTCGGCCTCGACCCGGCAACCCACGAGGGCGACCGCGCCTCCGGCCCGTTCACGGCGATCTGGTACGTCGTCTTCATCCTGCCGCTCTTTCTTTTCACGCCCGACGGCAGCCGGAAGGCGGGTTTTCGGGCCTCCATCGGCATCGGCTTTCGCGAGCTGATCGGCACCGTCCGCGACCTGAAGCACTACCGCAACGCCTTCACCTACCTCATCGCCCACATGACCTACACGGACGGCCTCGTCGCGCTGTTCGCCTTCGGCGGCATCTACGGCACCGGCGTCTTCGGCTGGTCGACCATCGAGATCGGCATCTTCGGCATCTGGCTGACCATCGCCGGCACCATAGGCGCGGTCATCGGCGGGCGGTTCGACGACCTCATCGGGCCGAAGCCCGTGGTGCTGACCGCGATCGCGCTCCTCATCGTCAGCGCGATCGGCATCCTCTCCGTCGACCGCAGCCATATTCTTTTCGTGGTGGAGACCGTGCCGTCCGACGCCGTCGACGGGCTTTTCGCGAGCGTCCCGGAGATGGCCTACATGCTGCTCGGCGGGCTGATCGGGGCTGCGGCCGGACCGCTGCAGTCGGCCTCGCGCACGCTGCTGGTCCGTGTCGCGCCGCGCGAGCGGCTGACCCAGTTCTTCGGGCTCTTTGCGCTCTCCGGCAAGCTGACGAGCTTCATGGGGCCGTTCGCCGTCGGAGCGCTCACGGCGCTCTCCGGCAGCCAGCGCATCGGCATTTCCGTGCTGGTGGCGTTCTTTATCGTCGGCGCCGTGCTGCTTGTTATGGTCAGGACCGAGCCGACGGAGTAGGCCGAGGCCGGGGGCACAGCCCGCATTCAAGCGGGCCGGCCGATCTTTGCTTAGCGCGAAACCGAAATGGCGCTGCCGCCGACGGTCTGGCCGTTAAAGCGTTCGGCGCCGTTGGAATAGAGCGTGGCGATGCGCTCGCCGCCCTTGTCCTTCAGGATCACCTGCTTGCCGTTGAGGTCCCAGGCCGAGATCGTCTTCAGCGTCTCGCTGCCGCAGCCGCGGGTGCTGGCGCGGTAGCCGCCGGACCAGGTGGTCAGCGTCATGAAGAGCTGGCAGCGGTCGCCGCCGGAGGCAACGGACCAGCCGCCGAGCATGTCGGTGCGGCCGACCTCCTGGCTGCCGGCCGGCTCGGCCGGGACGACGGGGCCGGCGGAGGCGACGTCGGTGCCCTCGGCGGGCATGCCGTCCGCGGTTTCGCCGTCGACGGGCGGCAGGGGCTGGCCATTGGCGTCGGTGGCGCGATCCGGCGGCACGAGGTCGACGGGCGCGAGCGCCCCGGAGGACACCGGCTGGGTCGGGCTTGCCGGCAGCGGATCGACGCTGGAGCCCCAGCCGAGACGCTGGCAGGCGCCCAGCGAAAGGGCGAGGGCGAGAAGGACGAAAACCGGGCGCCGCATCATATTGCTCCCAAGGGCAGTCTGTGAATGACAAGTGTAGACCGCTTTACGCCGATTAAGGCAAATTTGCGGTTAACCGGAACCGGCCCGCACAATTTCCGGTCCAATCGACCGGCGACCGTTGCCCGGAGGCAACAGCCTTTCGCCTGACTTACAGCGCTGCCCGCAGACGGCAAGTGCTCCGCCGGAGGGTGCCGCCGGCGATCAACCGGGCAAAAGGACGTCGGGCGGAATCAGCTTTTGCGACCCCTGCCACGCGATCGGCCGGCCCGGAACACGGCGTTACGCAGTGTATACACCGGTGCCAATCGCAAACATTACAGCAGATCACATATGGATTTTTCGGCGCCGACCTTGCGCACCGTCCGGACCGGATCGGACCCGCGCGTGGGCCACGGGGACCGTCCGGGAGAGTCGCGCCGCGGCCGGAGGGCGTTCGTCGAGGGAACGATTCCGGTCGTTAAAACAAACGAATAGCGAATCACTCCTGTTCTCAAAGCTATCTGGCAGGGATTTCGAGGGTACCGACCGCGCAGCTTTTCGATGTTCCATTTCGAAACATGAATGCATTGAATACATAATATGCAGAAAATAAATCAGATACAATTTTTGGCGATTTTTACGGGAAAAGGTAGTTCACGATCCACAATGCGCCCATGCCGACGGCGAGCGTGCCGAAAACGCTCCTCGTGGCGACCGCGGCGATGAGCGCGAAGGCGCCGGCGATCAGGCGGTGGTTGTCGAGGGAAAAATCGATCGGCCCGTCCGGTCTCAGGATTGCCGGGACGACCAGCGCGGCCAGCACCGCCGGCGGCACGTAGCGTAGCAGCCGCATCAGCGTCGGCGGGATCTCCCGGCCGCCGAGTGCATGGATGAACGACCAGCGCAGGCCGAAGGTGAGCGCGCCGCTGGCGAGAATCACGGCCCACAGGACCGGCCCGTTATCCATTTCGCGCCTCCCTCAGCCGTTCCATGAGGTAGCCGGTGGCAATGCCGGTGAGCGCGCCGAGGCCTAGGCCGAGATTGTAGGGCAGCCCGCCGGCGATCACCGCGACGGTGCCGCCGACGGCCGCGGCCGCCACCGTCGGCCGGTCCTTCAGGGTCGGCACGAGCAGCGCCATGAACGAGAGCGGCACGGCAAAGCCGAGCCCCCAGCTCGGCGGAATGCCGGCGCCGATGACGTAGCCGGCAATGCTTGCCGGCAGCCAGGTCAGCCAGACCATCAGCCCGCAGGCGAACAGGAAAAGATGGCCGCGCTCCTCGTCGCCATGCTCCGCGGAGGTCATGCGGATGATGCTGAGGGCGTAGGCCTGGTCGGAGAGGATGTAGGCGAGCCCGGCACGCTTGGGCGCTGGCAAATGCTTCAGGTGCGGCGCCAGCGAGGCGCTGTACATGGCAAAGCGCAGATTGATGACGAAGGCCGTGGCGACGATGACCACCGGCAGGGCGTCCTGGCTGATCAGCTGGGCGATCGCGAGCTGCGCCGCACCGGCGAAGATGACGACAGCCATGGCCATCGCGGCGGCAAAGGAGACGCCGGCATCGGCCGCGGCAACACCGGAGATCATGCCGAAGGCGAACATCGGCGGCACCAGCGGCGCAATGGCCTTGATGCCGGCAAGGAACGGCCTCGATCGGAAGGCGGAAGGGAGCATGGGCAGCCGGAGAACGGGTCGAAGCAAGCGGACGCCGCGGCGACACCTGGCCGGTCGGACGTCTCTTTGGGAGTTCATCCCTTCGGTAGCGTTCCGCCGCCGTCCTGTCCAGCACCGCGCCGATTGCGGACCCGACAGTGCGCGCAGGTCAGACACGGAAAAGCCGGAGCGAGCGGCCCTTGGGGGCGATCGTTCCGGCCTTTGTCAGGGAGAACGTTAGGTTGGCAGTCGGCTTCGCTCAGCCGTTGGCGGTGGTGTCGCTGCCCTGCTGCGGGACGCCGTCGATGCTGTAGGATTCCACGAGGACGGAGTCTTCCACCGCCTTCAGCGCCAGGTTGGCCTCGTAATATTTCTTCTCGCCGAGGAGCTTCACCGCGTCCTTGACGTGGTCGAGACTGGCCTTGGCCGGGATCAGCGCGGCCGACACGGTGACGTCGATGCGGCCCTCGCGCAGAACTTCCGCGGCCTTCTTGTGGTCACCCTTGGCCAGGTGCTCATTGGCCTTCTTTACGGTCTCGGCCTTGTCGGCGGTGGGCACGAACCCCTCGGCCAGCGTCAGCGAGGAATCGAAGGGAAGGTAGGCATCGCCCTCGGCCGCCTTCTTGGTGGTGGCGACGGCAAAGTCCTTCATGGACGACTGCGCCGTCTTCAGGTCGGTCGCCGCCTTGTCGACGAATTCGGTGGCCACGTCCGGCGTGCCGTTGAAGATGGCGAGCCGCGCGGCGCGGACCTCGCGAACGCCGCGATAGGCCTCGTCGACGGTCTTGATGATCTTCTTGTCCTTGGTGTCGAGGGCCGCGGCGACGGCGTCCGCGCCGGCGGCCTTCGTCGTTGCCTCCGCCGCCTTCTGGTCGGCGGCGTAGCCGGCGGTCGCGGCGATCACCGGAAGTGCGGCAAGGGCGCCCGCAAGCGCGACGGCCGTCATGTTCCTGCGCGTTTTCATGTCTGTGATCCTTTCCTCAAGTCATTGATTTATCGGGATGTCCCCTTGGGACATCGCTGATATGGGGACCACGGATTGCGACAAAGTGTCCGGAGAATTACGTTTTCGACAGGTTTTCGAGCCGGACCGGCAAGAAACAAAAATATCCCAATTGAAACAGATGGGTAATGACCAATGGCGGCGTTGGAAGGGCGTGCGGGCACCCTGCCGAACATTGCCGGGGCGGTATCGTGGAGGAAAGGACGGAATGCCCTTTGATTGAAAGGCGTTCCGCGCCAGCCGGCTGGCCGGTGAGCGAACGGCGAAGGAGGCGGTCGCCGTCCGCTGTTAGAGCGGTTCGGGCGATTTCGAAATCGCGCGAAACGCTCCAACCATTTGTTTCGAAGCGTATTCTTATCCGAAAACCGGTTCCCACTGTTCGCTGACGCGGACCTTCGGTTCGGGAATACGCTCTAAGACTACTGGACCGGATTGCGGGTCCAGGACGTGCCGTTGCTCCACTGGATCGTCGTGCCGTCGAAGGTGCCGGTACAGCAGCCCGGGTCGTCGGTGATATTCACCGAAACCTCACCGTTGCCGGTGCAGGTGCCGTAGAAATTCGGCCGTCCTCCGTTCAGCATTTCGCCATTGAGCGTCGACCCGTCGGCCCCAAGGATGAGTGCCGCCGAGGCGTTGGAATTGTAGGTGGCGCTGATCTGATCGCAGACGCCGGCCGCCAGCGTCTCGTCGGTTTCGGCGCTGAATGCGAAGGCGCCGGCGGCAAGGGCCAGCGCAAATGACATCCCTTTGTGCATCTTCGTGACTCTCCCATTGTTGCTGGTTTGGCTGCTCGTCCAGCAATTTGAGGTCCGGAAACACAACTATAAGCAGCAAAATAAATAGAAGACACGTAATACAGATGCCGTCAACGGCATTGACGGCGCTGGAAGCCGCGTTCAAGGCAATGTGAAGAACGACAACCCGGAAACCGCCGAAGGGCGATCAGATGTCCAGATTGGCGACGCTGAGGGCGTTTTCCTGGATGAACTCGCGGCGCGGCTCCACGTCGTCGCCCATCAGCGAGGAGAACACCATTTCCGCATCCGCTTCCTCGCCCTCCTTCAGGCGCACCTGCAGCAGCGAGCGGGCGTCCGGATCGAGGGTGGTCTCCCAGAGCTGCTCCGGGTTCATCTCGCCAAGGCCCTTGTAGCGCTGCAGCGAGACGTTCTTGCCACCGGCGGCAAAGACCGCGTCGACGAGGGCCCGGGGCCCGCGAATCTCGGTCTTCAGGTCCTTGCGCGTGAGGGTGGCCGCCTTGACGTAGATTTCCTTCAGGTGGTCGGCATTGGCGTTGAGCTTGCGGGCATCGGCCGAGCCGATCAGGGCGGTGTCGATGGTCGCCACTTCCTTGACGCCGCGCACGGTGCGTTCAAAGACGAGGCTGCCGTCGTCCCGCGCTTCGCCGGTCCAGCCGCGCTCGGTCTCCTCGGAGATGATGTCGAGCCGCCGCGCGATATAGGCCGCCGCATCGCGCGCCTTTGCCGGATCGGCAAGGGCCTCCGGGTCGAGCGCGCCGGCGATCGCGGCCTGCTCCACCACGTCGCGATTGTAGCGGGAATGGAGCCCGTCCAGCACGCCCTTGAGGGAGCGGCCGCGGGTGACGACGGTCTCAAGGTCCGGGCCGGCCAGCGTCTCGCCGGTGGCGAGCTGTAGCACCGCCTCGTTGAGGCCGCCGGCGATGAGATAATCCTCGAGCGCCCGCTCGTCCTTCAGGTACTGCTCGGAGTTGCCGCGCTTGACTTTGAACAGCGGCGGCTGGGCGATATAGAGGTGGCCGCGCTCGATCAGCTCCGGCATCTGCCGGAAGAAGAAGGTGAGCAGCAGCGTGCGGATATGGGCGCCGTCGACGTCGGCGTCCGTCATGATGATGATCTTGTGGTAGCGCAGCTTGTTGACGTCGAGCTCTTCCTTGCCGATGCCGGTGCCGAGCGCGGTGATCATGGTGCCGATTTCCTGGCTCGACAGCATCTTGTCGAAGCGCGCCCGCTCCACGTTGAGGATCTTGCCGCGCAGCGGCAGCACGGCCTGGGTTCCCCGGTCGCGGCCCTGCTTGGCCGAGCCGCCGGCCGAATCGCCCTCAACGAGGAACAGTTCGGCCTTCGAGGGATCGCGCTCCTGGCAGTCGGCGAGCTTGCCGGGCAGGGACGCGACGTCGAGGGCGCCCTTGCGCCGGGTCAGCTCGCGCGCCTTGCGCGCCGCCTCGCGGGCGGCCGAGGCCTCCACCACCTTGGAGACGATGGTCTTGGCCTCCGCCGGATGCTCCTCGAACCAGGTCGCGAGCGCCTGGTTGATGACGCTTTCGACGACCGGCCGCACTTCCGACGAGACCAGCTTGTCCTTGGTCTGGGACGAGAATTTCGGGTCCGGCACCTTGACGGAGAGGACGCAGGTGAGGCCCTCGCGGCAGTCCTCGCCGGTCAGCGAGACCTTTTCCCGCTTGGCGATGCCGGAGGATTCCGCATAGCCGGTGACCTGGCGGGTCAGCGCGCCGCGGAATCCGGCAAGGTGCGTGCCGCCGTCGCGCTGCGGGATGTTGTTGGTGAAGCAGAGCACGTTCTCGTGGTAGGAATTGTTCCACCACAGCGCCGCCTCCACGGTGACGTCGTCGCGCTCCGCGCGGATCGCAATCGGGTCCGGAACGAGCGGATGCTTGGCCTTGTCCAGGTAGCGCACGAAGGCTTCCAGGCCGCCCTCATACATCAGTTCTTCGCTCTTGGACTCAACGCCGCGATTGTCGGTGAGGATGATGCGCACGCCGGAATTAAGGAAGGCGAGCTCGCGCAGCCGGTGCTCCAGCGTGCCGTAGTCGAAATCCGTCATAGTGAAGGTTTCGGTCGACGGCATGAAGGTGACCTCCGTGCCGCTCTTGCCGGCCGCGTCACCGGTCACCTTGAGCGGTGCGTCCGCGACGCCGTCGGTAAAGCGCATGGTGTGTTCGTGGTCGTTGCGCCAGATGCGCAGCTCCAGCCACACCGAGAGCGCATTGACCACGGAAACGCCGACGCCGTGCAGGCCGCCGGAGACCTTGTACGAGTTCTGGTCGAATTTCCCGCCCGCATGGAGCTGGGTCATGATGACCTCGGCCGCCGAGACGCCCTCGCCCTCGTGGATGTCGGTCGGGATGCCGCGGCCATTGTCGGTGACGGTGACCGAGCCGTCGGCGTTCAGCGTCACGGTGACCGCATCGGCCCAGCCGGCCAGCGCCTCGTCGATGGCGTTGTCGACCACCTCATAGACCATGTGGTGCAGGCCCGAGCCGTCGTCGGTGTCGCCGATATACATTCCCGGACGCTTGCGCACCGCATCGAGGCCTTTGAGAACCTTGATGGATTCGGCGCCGTAGTCGCCGCCATTGCCGTTGCCGTTCTGGTGAGCGTCCGTCATGAAACCGTCTTGGATTGTGGCACGATGATTCGCTTCCAATATAGGGGTTCGAGTCCCGGATTACACGCGAAAAAGCCCGTGAAATCCGTTATGAAAACAAAGGGTTAAAGGCGCGAATCATGGCTTTGTGTGAATTGTGGCGCATTCCTGCCGCATTTGCCCGCAGGAACGGGCGGACCGGGCTCCACCGAGCGCCCGCCCGGCGCCGCCTGGAACAGCGGAAAACGGCCCGAAACGAGGCATTTGCGGCCGCCGCCGGCCGGCTCCCGGCGCGCGGTGCCCGATGACCGGCGAGGGAAAGGTGATCGCCGTCGCCCTCAGCGCCGGCCATGACTTCTCAAAGGAGCTGCAGCCGGAGATCGCGCTCGTTGCCGGCATGGGGGTTGCCGGCGACCCCCATGCCGGGGTGACGGTCAAGCACCGCTCGCGGGTCAGGAAGGATCCGACACAGCCGAATTTGCGCCAGGTCCACCTCATCCATGCCGAGCTTTTCGCCGAACTGGCGGAGAAGGGGTTCGATGTCGGGCCGGCCGACCTCGGCGAGAACATCACCACAGCCGGCCTCGATCTCCTGGCGCTGCCGCGCGGCACGCGGCTTGCCATCGGCGCCGAGGCGGTGGTCGCGATCACCGGCCTGCGCAATCCGTGCGCCCAGATCGACGGGTTCCGAAAGGGACTGCTGAGGGCGGTGATCGGGCGTGATGGCGCCGGCCGGCCGGTCCTGAAGGCCGGCGTCATGGGCATCGTCCTTGCCGGCGGTGCCGTGCGGCCGGGCGATGCCGTGGCGGTCACCCTGCCGCCGAAACCGCATATTGCCCTTGAGCGGGTCTGACCGCGCTGACGTTGCAGGTGCTCAGCGCGAGGCGATGGTCAGCGCCGCAGCGGCCATCGCCGTGCCGGCGATGCGGTTGACGAGCCGCAGCCCACGTCCGGACCGCATCAGGTCGCGGGCCCGGTCGACCGCAAACACATAGACCGCCATGCCCGCCGGCAGCACCACGGCGATGGCGCCGCCGCAGGCGAGCGCATCGGCCAGTTCCAGCGTCTTCAGGTCGACGACGGTCGGCAGGATGGCGAGGTAGAAGACCATGGTCTTGGGATTGCCGAGCGTGATCGCGAGCGACGTGAAAGCGGCGGACAAGGACGAACCGAGAGAGGCCGCCCGCACGCTCGCCCTCGGCTGCGGCTCAGACGTCCAGGCCTTGAAAGCGAGATAGAGCAGATAGGCGATGCTCAGATATTTGATCGCCACGAACGCGGCATGGAAGGTCTGGGCGATAAGGGCTAGGCCGCCAACGGCACAGGCGAACCAGATGAGGTTCCCGGTCACCATGCCGACGACATAGGGCACCGCGTCGCGCCGCCCGTGGGCGAGCGTATGGCCGATCAGGCCGACGACGCCCGGCCCCGGCGTCATCACCGCCAGAAAATAGACGCCGACGAAAACGGCGAGCCCGAAAAAGCTCATGGCTGGGGTCCGGATGGAAGGTGAGGTTCCCGATCAGGCGCCGCCCGCGGCAAAAAGTCAATATGGCTGACCTATTGCGGTCCGATGTTGCCCGGGCCGGTCAATCGAGGAAGATCAGGGCCGTGCCGGCGATGACGAGGCCGGCGCCGACGAAGGCCCAGAGCGACGGCCGCTCGCCCGTATGGACCCAGAGCAGCGGCAGGATCAGCACCGGCGAGGTGGCGGAGAGCGTGGAGATGATGCCGACTTCCCCGCCGGAGAGCGCATAGAGCACCAGCGTCATGCCGACGCCCATGGAAACGAAGCCGGAGAGCGCGATCTGGCCGACGATGCGGGCGTTGATCGGGTTCCGCTGGCGGAATTTCAGCACCGGGAGCTGCATCAGGAGCGTGAGGCCGAGGGCGCCGATGGCGACGCGGATCGCCGAGACAGCGACCGGATCGGCGCCCGACGCCATCACCGGCCGGGCGATCAGCGAGCCGAGCGCCTGGGAGAGCGCCGAGGCGAGCCCGAGCCCGATGCCGACCCACAGCGGCCCGCGGATGGTCTCCCACTGGTGAAGCTGCGAGCGGCGCTTGCCGAAGACGATGGCCATGACGACGCCGACCACCGACAGGGCTATGCCGGTGACGGCCCGCGCCGACAGCACCTCGCCGAGCAGTAGCCAGCCGAGCAGCGCGGCGAGCGGTGCGTTGAGGGCAAAGAGGATGCCGGAGCGCCGCGGCCCGAGCCGGTTCATCGTGAGGAAGAGTGCGGTATCGCCGAGGAAGATGCCGATGAAGCCGGAGGCGAGGATGGCAAGGGTCTGGTCGCTGGAAACCGTCGCCCAGCCGCCGGTGAGCGTCGCGGCGACGGCCAGCATGACGAAGACCATCGCCATGCGCAACCGGTTGAAGGCGATGGCGCCGAGGTGCTGGGACGGGCCGGCGGAGAGGAGCCCGCCGAAGGCCCAAAGGAGCGCGGCCGCAAGGGCGGCGAGTTCGAAGGTCATGGCATCGGCCGAAGGATGGTGCGGCGGGGCCGCGAGACGGTATCAATCGGCTGATTACGCCAAGCGGCGCGCGCCGTCACGCCGTTTGTTTCGAGGGATCACGCGGCATCCGAGACCGTGCCGTCCTGGACGGCGAACCGCTGGGCGCGGTCCTCCAGGGCGGCAAAGAGGGAAAGGTCCGTGCCGGTCATCCAGGCCTGGACGCCGAGGCGGTCGAGGGCGGCAAAGAGCCCGGCCCGCCGGTGGCTGTCGAGATGGGCGGCGACCTCGTCGAGGAGCAGGAGGGGCGTCCGTCCCGTCATCTCCTCCACCAGCCGCGCATGGGCAAGGACGAGGCCGAGAAGCAGCGCCTTCTGCTCGCCGGTGGAGCAGGTCTCCGCCGCCATGTCCTTCGGCCCGTGGCGCACCAGGAGGTCGCTGCGGTGGGGACCGGTGAGCGCCCGCCCGGCCGTCCGGTCGCGCGGCCGGGCGGCGGCAAGCGTCTCGCGATAGCTGTCCTCGACCTCGACGGCCGGACGGCCGGAAACCTCGCGCTCCAACTCGCCGTCAAGGGTGAGCGCGGCATCGGGAAACGGCGATTCGGGGTCGTGGTGGGCGGAAATCAGCCGGGAGAAGCAGGCGGCAAGCTCGGCCCGTGCGGCGGCGACGGCGACGGCGTATTCGGCCATCTGCGCTTCCAGCCCGTCGAGCCAGGAACTGCGGCCGCCCTCTTCCAGCACTTTGTTGCGTTCGCGCATCGCCTTTTCGAACGAGGAGACCCGGCGGGCATGGTCGCGGTCGATGGCCAGCACCAGCCGGTCGAGGAAGCGCCGCCGGTCGCCGGCCGGGCCGGTGAAGAGCCCGTCCATCGCCGGCGTCAGCCACAGGACGCGGGCAACGTCGAGCAGCTCTTCGGAGCTCCGCGCGGTGGTGCCGTCGATGCGGATGCGGCGCTGGCGCTCCGGGTCCGGCCCGTCGGCGACGAGTCCGGTGCCGACGACGGTCTCGCCGGCAGCACCAAGGAGCGTCGCCGCAACGGCCCAGCCGCCGGCGCCGCCCTGGCGCGAAACGTCCTCAAGCCGGGCCCGCCGGAGGCCGCGGCCGGGCGAGAGATAGGACAGTGCTTCCAGGATGTTGGTCTTGCCGGCGCCATTCTCGCCGCAAAGCACCACATGGCGGCCGTCCGGCGTCAGCGACAGGCGGGCGTAGTTCCGGAAATCGGTCAGCTTCAGGGCAGTGACGGAAAGGGCACCGGGTGAGGTCATCGGCGGTGCACAAGGACCCTTTCGAGCGGCGGGAAGGCCGGTTTCGCCGTCACACCCGCATCGGCATCAGGACGTAGAGCGTGCTCTTGTCGCCCTGGTCACGGATCAGCGTCGGCGAGCCCGGATCGGCGAGGAGAAAGACGATGGTGTCGCTGCCAAGCTGGGCGGTGATGTCGAGCAGATAGCGGGAATTGAAGCCGATCTCCAGGTCCTCCGCCTCGTAGTCGACGGCCAGTTCTTCCGTGGCGCTGCCGGAATCCGGATTGTTGACGGTCAGCACGAGCCGGCCCTCGGCAAGCTGCAGCTTCACGGCCCGGCCGCGCTCCGAGGAGATCGTCGAGACGCGGTCGACCGCCTCCTTGAAGGGGTCCCGGTCGACGATCAGTTCCTTGTCGTTGTTCTGCGGGATCACCCGCGCATAGTCCGGGAAGGTGCCGTCGATCAGCTTGGAGGTCAGCACCACAGAACCGATGGTGAAGCGGATCTTGGCGTCCGACAGCTCGACCTGGACGGTCGCTTCCGGGTCTTCCACGAGCTTCTGGATCTCGCCGACGGTCTTGCGCGGCACGATGATGCCGGGCATGCCGGCGGCCCCTTCCGGCGCCCTGGTGTCGGCCTGGGCGAGCCGGTGGCCGTCGGTGGCAACCGCGCGCAGCACGGTTTCACCGTTCAGCTCGGTGGTATGGAAATAGATGCCGTTGAGGTAGTAGCGCGTCTCCTCGGTGGAGATCGCGAACTGGGTGCGGTCGACGAGGCGCTTCAGTTCGCGCGCGTCGATCTCGAAGGAGTGGCTGAAGCTGCCGGCGGTCAGATCCGGAAAGTCGGTCTCCGGCAGCATCTGCAGGCTGAAATTCGAGCGCCCCGATGACAGCGTCATCAGGCTGTCGTCGCCGGCCGTCTCCAGCACCGTCTCGGCGCCGTCCGGCAGCTTGCGGACGATGTCGTAGAGCATATGGGCCGGAATCGTCGTCGCCCCCGGCTGCTCGATCATCGCCGCCACGGTTTCCGAAACTTCCAGGTCGAGGTCGGTCGCCTTCAGCCGCATCTCGCCGCCTTCCGCGCGCATCAGCACGTTGGACAGGATCGGGATGGTGCTGCGCCGCTCCACGACGCGGTGCACATGGGTGAGGGACTTCAGCAAGTCGGCCCGCTCGAGTGTGACTTTCATGGGATCGATTCCAGACTTGGCGACTATTCGAATATCGGCCGGAAGGCGGGGTCGCGTGCCGTGGGATTGCGGCCACTACCCTCGGGTAACGGGACTGACGAAACTGCCCTTAAAGCGTCCGATATGCAAGAGGGCGCAACATCGCTGTTGCGCCCTCCAGTCCGCCGCATCTCGCCAGGCCGCGCAACGGGGTCCGGAGCGCGCCGGGAACGGGGATGTTTCAAGGGAAAGCGGCGCTTTTCGGGCGCTGCGATCTCCCTCGCGGTCAGTTGTCGAGCAGCCTTTTCAGGAGCTCCACCTCGTCGGCCACCGCCTTGTCGGTGGACACGAGATTCTCGATCTTGCGCACCGCATGCAGGACCGTCGTGTGATCCCTGCCGCCGAAATGGCGGCCGATCTCCGGCAGCGAGCGCGGCGTCAGCGCCTTGGCCAGGAACATGGCGATCTGCCGCGGCCGGACGATCGCCCGGTTGCGCCGCGCCGAGGTCAGGTCGTCGCGGGTGACGCTGTAATGCTTGGAGACGGTGCGCTGGATGTCCTCGATGCGCACCCGCCGCCGCTCCTTGGCGCGGACCAGGTCGCGCAGCGACATCTCGGCCATTTCCAGGCTGATCGGCGCGCCGGTGAGCTGGTTGGCGGCGAGCAGCCGGTTGACCGCGCCGTCAAGGTCGCGGGAATTGGCCGTGACGTGCCGGGCAACGTAGTCGAGGACGTCGTCGGGGACGGCAAGGCTGGCGCCGCCATTGCGGGCCGCCGCGATGCGCTGGGACAGGATGGACCGGCGCAAGCCGTAGTCCGGCGCGCATATCTGGGCCAGCAGCCCGCCGTTCAGCCGCGAGCGGACGCGCTCGTCGAGGGATTCCAGCTCAACGGGCGGTCGGTCGGCGGCAACCACCACCTGCCGGGCGCCGTCGATGAGGGCGTTGAGGGTGTGGCAGAACTCCTTCTGCACCTGCGGCCCGTGCAGGAACTGCAAGTCGTCGATGAGTAGGAGGTCGATGCCCCGGAACCCGTCCTTGAAGGCGATCGCCGACTGCGACTGAAGCGCCGCCACGAAGCGGTACATGAAGTGCTCGGCGGTCAGGTACAGGACCCGGCGTCCGGGCGTTGCCGCGCGCGCCTCGGCGGCGATCGCCTGCAACAGGTGCGTCTTGCCGAGGCCGACGGAAGCGCAGAGATAGAGCGGATTGTAGGTGGTCGGGGCGGCCGCCGCGATCTGCCGCGCCGCCGCCAGCGCCAGCGTGTTGGAGGCGCCTTCCATGAAGCTGTCGAAGGTCAGCCGCGGATCGAGCGGCGAGGAAAAGGCGTTGTCGGCGCGCTCGGCCGCCCGGCTGCTCTCGCTGCGCAGCGAGGCCTCGGTGCGGACTGCCGCGCCGCCGCGCTTTGCCGCCTCGACGGCCGCCGAGCGCGCTTCCGGGCCGGCCGCGGTGCGGGCAAGCGTCTGGCGCGGACGGGTGGCGCCGCGCACCGTCAGCTCGATGCGGCGGATATCTTCGCATTCGCTGCGCCACAGGCCGATCAGCCGGTCGCCGTAATGGGACTGAATCCACTGCTTCAGGAACCGCGTCGGCACCGACAGGTGCACCGTCCCGTTGGAACGGTCCTCCAGGTCGACCCGCTCGAACCAGCTCGTATAGACCTCCTCGCCGAGCTCGCTGCGCAGCCGTCGGCGCACCCGGGACCAGTCGTCCAGATCTCCCGAGGGAACCGTTTCTTCGGCTCGTGCCATATCAGATAGCCTCCATTTCATGCCTGCCGGCAGGACCGTGCGCCGCCGCGGCTGCCGGTCTGCCGTATCCGTCCTCGCCGGCTGCGGGGGCGCCTTCACGGGTGCCCGGGTCCGCCGCCTGCCGTTGCTTGTGTGCCGGGATCCGCCTCGATCTTGCCGGCTCTCAAAAGGTCGTCCGGTTACCTTTCGGCAACCATGTTTTTTGTGTCATCGTTGGTCGATAGCGCAGGGAATACCCCACGCCGGCGACAAGGTCGCACGATCCGAATGAACCGTATAAGTTGAATTCGTGACGAACCGATCCGCTGGTTAGCGGCGGTCGCGGCCCCGGGAGGAGGGCCGCCGTTCGACAAGTGTTCGATGTCTAGATTTTAGGCAATAGATATTCATTGCTCTCGACATAGGCCTCGAAAACTTCCCGATGTGTGGTTGACGCTGGAGCCCCAGCCCCGATGACTTGAAGCTAGCCAATCGGCCCCGGCGCCGCAACAGTGAGGATTCTGAAACCCGCGAAATTGAGCCATTTTGGATCACCCCGGCGATGGGACGACGGGTCGCGACGGGTCGATTTCCGCCTGTGGAGTCAACGGATTCTGGCGCGGAAAAAATGGCACGTTTACGGTATCGAATTCTTCAAAAAAAATCGCTTCCGCGGCGCCCGTGAGGAGCTCGAATCCGCCTGAATCGAAGTCCTCCAAAAAGACCGGTGCTTAACGCTTTGTTAACTTTTGGATTTTTATGACACGTCGCCCCAACCAACCGTAAGTTGAATCGTTCCAGGCCTTTTGCCGGATCACACAACTTTTCTTTCGCCCGGAAACGAAAAACCCGGCGCTGGGCGCCGGGTTTCAAACGGTTTTATGACAGTTGGGCGGGGAGGGTTCAGGCACCCACCGCCTTCACCCGCGCCGACAGCCGCGACACTTTCCGCGAGGCGGTATTCTTGTGCACCACGCCGCTGCCGGCGGCGCGCATGATTTCCGTCTCCGCCTGCCTCAGCGCCTCGTTGGCGGCGGCCTTGTCGCCGCCGGCGATGGCCTCTTCGACCTTGCGGATAAAATTGCGCATGCGGCTGCGCCGGGATTTGTTGATCTCCGTGCGCCGCGCGATTTTGCGAGCCATTTTCTTGGCCGAGACCGTATTGGCCATGCGTGTTTCCCGATTCCGTGCGATTTGCGGTTAGACGCTGCGCCGGCACCCGCAATAATGTCGATGGTCGCGGCGCAACAGGTTCCATGGGCGGCGGGTCCACCGCCACCGATCCCGGCGCTTATACTTGGCCGCATGGGGAACGTCAATCGGAACCGGGAAATCCGGCCAAAAAGCACGCGCCGGTCGCCGTTTCGGGCTGTCGGTCCGGGCCCTAGCGATTGCGGAACTGCGGCGAGCGTTTTTCCACGAACGCCTGCATGCCTTCCTTCTGGTCCTCGGTGGCGAACAGGGAATGGAACAGCCGCCGCTCGAAGCGGGTGCCCTCCGCGAGCGTCGTCTCATAGGCCCGGTTGACCGCCTCCTTGGTCATCATCACCGCCGGCAGCGAGAAGTCGGCGATCTTGGCGGCGACCGCCAGGGCGTCGTCGAGCATTTCGTCGAGCGGCAGGACGCGGCTGACGAGGCCGGAGCTTTCCGCCTCCTCGGCCGACATCATGCGGCCGGTGAGGCACATCTCCATCGCCTTCGACTTGCCTACGAAGCGGGTCAGGCGCTGGGTGCCGCCGGCGCCGGGCATGACGCCGAGGGTGATCTCCGGCTGGCCGAACTTGGCGTTTTCCGCGGCGATGATGATGTCGCACATCATGGCGAGCTCGCAGCCGCCGCCGAGCGCGTAGCCGGCGACCGCGGCGATCACCGGCTTCCTGTTGCGCGCCACCCGGTCCCAGGTGGAGATGAAATCGTCCTTGTAGGCGTCCACATAGGTCAGCGACGACATCTCCTTGATGTCGGCGCCGGCGGCGAACGCCTTTTCCGACCCGGTGATGACGACGCAGCCAACCTTCTCGTCGGCGTCGAACGTATCGAGGGCCTTGGTCAGTTCCGCGATCAGCTCCGAATTGAGGGCGTTCATCGCCTTCGGCCGGTGCAGCGTTATGAGCCCGACCTTGCCGCGGGTCTCTACGACGATGTTCTCATAGGCCATGTTTGCTTCCTCTCCGGGGTGCGCGGTTCCGCTTCTGAGTAAAGAGCTATCCGAGCCCGCATCGCGTTGCAACGCCTGCCGCGGGGGCCGGTTCCGCAAATTCGGCTCGGACGCGCGCCGGTCCTCAGCGCTGGCAGGTCGGGCAGAAGAAGCTGGAGCGGCCGGACTGGACGATGCGCCGGACGGTGCCGGTGCAGCCCTCGTGCCGGCAGGGCGTGCCCTCCCGGTCATAGACGGAAAAGGAATGCTGGAAATAGCCGAGCGAGCCGTCGGCATGGACGTAGTCCCTGAGAGATGAGCCGCCCGCGGCAATGGCATCGGCGATGGTCTCGCGGATGGCGACGACCAGCCGCTCGGCCCTGACGCTCGGCGCGCCGGCCTTGGTGGCAAGGCACGAGGCGCTGCGCTTCGGCGACAGGCCCGCTCGCCACAATGCCTCGCACACATAGATATTGCCGAGGCCGGCGATGATGCGCTGGTCGAGGAGGGCGGCCTTGAGGCTCGTCTTGCGGTGCCAGCAGGCCGCCGCCAGCGTTGCCGCGTCCAGCGAATTGCCGGTCGGCTCCGGCCCGAGCCCCGCAAAGAACGGGTGGCGGTGGAGTTCGGCCCGTGGGCAGAGCGTCATGAAGCCGAAGCGGCGCGGGTCGTTATAGATGACGGCGGTGCCGTCCGGCGCCCCCGGCCCGGCGAGATGAAAGACCACATGGTCGTGCGCCGCCGACTTGCTGCGCTCCATGTGAAAGGACCCCGGCAGGAGCGCGGTCTCCGGTGTCTCCACCCGGAACGAGCCGGACATGCCGAGATGCATGATGAGGACGTCTCCCGACGACAGGTCCGCAAGCAGGTATTTCGCCCGCCGGCCGAGGGAAACGATGGCCTGACCCGTCAGCCTGTCGACGAAATCGGTGGGGAACGGAAACCGCAGATCGGGCCGGCGCTGTTCGACGCGGACGATCCGCGCGCCTTCCATCGCCGGCTGCAGCCCGCGCCTCACCGTCTCGACCTCGGGAAGTTCCGGCACGTTTCCTCCGCCTTTCGATTGCCTCGCCGGACGTGTCTAACCCATTCCCGGCTCGCGGCAAATGACCGCCGCTGACAGCGCGCGGCGGGCGATGGCGCTCCGGGATCGCTTCGGCTATGGTCGCGGCGCATTTTGCGAAGGAAGACCCGCCATGACGATCCGCCAGAAAGACGACGCCGGCGACGACACCGCCTTCGGCTACAGGACAGTCGCGCTCGGCGACAAGCAGACCATGGTCGACGACGTGTTCCACAAGGTGGCGCGGCGCTACGACATCATGAACGACGCCATGTCCGGCGGCCTGCACCGGCTCTGGAAGGACGCCTTCATCGCCAAGCTGGCGCCGCCGCGCTCCGGCACAAGGCCCTATGAGGTGCTCGACGTTGCCGGCGGCACCGGCGACATCACCTTCCGGATCCTGAACAAGGCCCATGACCGGGCCAAGGTCACGATTTGCGACATCAACCACGCCATGCTGACCGTCGGCCGCGAGCGCGCCGAGCGGCGCGGCGTCGCTAGCCGCATCGAGTTCGTCCAGGGCAACGCCGAGGACCTGCCGATCGCCTCCGACCGCTTCAACGCCTACACGATCGCCTTCGGCATCCGCAACGTGCCGCGCATCCAGGAGGCCGTGAACGAGGCGTTCCGGGTGCTGAAGCCGGGCGGCCGCTTCATGTGCCTGGAATTCTCGCAGATGGACCTGCCGCTCGCCGACAAGCTCTACGACCTTTATTCCTTCAACGTCATCCCGGCGATCGGCAAGGTCATTGCCGGCGACGCCGAGCCCTACCGCTATCTGGTGGAATCGATCCGCGTCTTTCCGCACAAGGCCCGCTTTGCCAAGATGATCAGCGACGCCGGCTTTTCGCGCGTCGACGTCACGCCGCTCGCCGGCGGCGCCGTCGCCATCCATTCCGGCTGGAAGCTCTAGACACTCAAGAGACCCCAAGAAAAAAGAAACGGCGCATTCCCCCGATGGGCTTCAATATCGTCACCTTCGCGCGGCTCTGCCGCTCCGGCTGGACCTTCGTGCGCGAGGGCGTTCCCAATCTGCTGGCCCCGCCCGACCCGCCGCCGGGCCCGGCCTTCGTCCTTCGCGTCCTCAAGGCCTTCGAGCGCCGGCCCGAGCCCGGCGTCGATACCGGCGCGCGGCTCTCCAACGCCCTGCAACGCATGGGGCCGTCCTACATCAAGCTCGGCCAGTTCCTCGCCACCCGCGCCGACGTCGTCGGCCGCGACATGGCGCGCGAGCTCGGCAATCTTCAGGACAGCCTGCCGCCCTTCTCAGAGGACGCCGCCCGCAAGGCCGTGGAGAGTGCCCTCGGCCGTCCCATCGAGGAGATGTTCGAGAGTTTCGGCCCGCCCGTCGCCGCCGCCTCGATCGCACAGGTCCACAAGGCCGAGATGAAAGGCGACGACGGCAGCGTCCGCAGCGTCGCCGTCAAGGTGCTGCGCCCCGGCGTCCAGCACCGCTTCAACCGCGACCTGAAGAGCTTCTACATGGCGGCGCGCCTCATCGAGCGCTTCCACCCGCCGTCCCGGCGCCTGCGCCCCGTTGCCGTCGTCGACACGCTCGCCGCCTCGGTCGAACTGGAGATGGACCTTCGCATGGAGGCCGCTGCGCTCTCCGAGATGGGCGAGAACACGGCGAACGATCCGGGCTTCCGGGTGCCGAACGTGGAATGGCAGCACATCGCCAAGAACGTCCTGGTGCTGGAATGGATCGACGGCATCAAGCTGTGGAAGCATGAGGACCTCGCCGCGGCCGGCCATGACCTGCCGGCGATCGGCGCCAACGTCATCCAGTCGTTCCTGCGCCATGCCATCCGCGACGGCTTCTTCCATGCCGACATGCATCCCGGAAACCTCTTCGTGGAACCCGACGGCACGCTGGTCGCCGTCGATCTCGGCATCATGGGCCGGCTGACCAAGGCGGAGCGGAAGTTCCTCGCCGAGATCCTGTTCGGCTTCATCCGCCGCGATTACCTGCGCGTCTCAAGGCTCCATTTCGATGCCGGCTACGTGCCGCCCGACAAGGACGTGGAACTGTTCGCCCAGTCGCTCCGGGCGATCGGCGAGCCGATCCACGGCCAGTCCGCCTCCGACATTTCCATGGCAAAGCTCCTCACCCAGCTTTTCGAGAACACCGAGCGCTTCGGCATGGAGACCCGCACCGAGCTGATCCTGTTGCAGAAGACCATGGTCGTGGTCGAGGGCGTCGGCCGCTCCCTCGACGAGGAGTTCGACATGTGGCGGGTGTCGGAACCGGTGGTCCGCGACTGGATAGAAAAGAATCTCGGTCCCGCCGGCGTCCTGCGCGATACCGCCGACGGCATCGGCACCATCGGCCGCCTGGTGCGCGAACTGCCGATGCTGGCCGAACGCGCCGAGACCCTGTCGAACGAGATCCAGGAGATGGGCCGCAACGGCCTGCGCTTCGATGCGGCGACGGCAGACGCCATCGGCCGGGCCGAGGCGCGCCATACAAGGTCGGGGCGAATCGCGCTCTGGATCGGCGCCGTATCGCTCGCGGCCATTGCCTTGAAGATGGTGCTTTAACCGGAGACCGGCGTCACCCGCCGAAGCGTCAGGTTGATCCGCCCGCCCTCCGGGAAAAGGTCGCCATAGGGCGTCAGCAGCCGCGATGTCCCCGGATAGAGCCGGTCGATGCCGTGATAGGCGCGCCGGGTCTCCCCGGTCAAAAGCATGATGTCGCCGGAGGACAGCCGGAACGAGCGCGTCGGGTCCCTGCGCCGCGTCCCGCCAACGCGGAAGAGGGCCGTATCGCCGAGCGAGACCGAGAGCACCGGGGCGGAAAAATCCTCCTCGTCGGCATCCACATGGAGCCCCATCCGCGCGCCGGGCCGGTAATAGTTGACGAGGCAGGCCTCCGGCGGTCCCGGATAGCCGGAAAGGGCGTTCCAGATTTCAAGCAGGCGCTCCGGCATTGCCGGCCACGGAGCGCCCGTTTCCGGGTGTGTCGGCTGGTAGCGGTAGCCGGCCCGATCCGAGACCCAGCCGAGCGGCCCGCAATTGGTCATGACGACGGAGAACGGCTTGCCCGTGCGCGGCATGCGCGGCGTGAAGAACGGCGCGGCCGAAATCGCCGCGACGATCTCCGAAAGAAGCTCCGCCTGGTCGGCGGGGTCAAGGTATCCGGGCTTTACCTGCATGGACCGGATATGCTCTTGATGGGGTGCCCGTTTCAAGGGGCCGGCGGCGGCAAGGCCGTGGCGACCGGCGGCAGCGCATCAGGAGAGACAGACCTTGATCCCGATCATCACGCCGATTTTCGCCGGCATTGCCGCGTTCATGCTGATCTGGTTCAGCTTCCGCGTCGTCGCGCTGCGCCGTGACAAGAAGATTCTCTCCGGCGACGGCGGCGATGTCGAAATGCGCCGCGCCATCCGCGTCCAGGGCAATTTCGTCGAATATGTGCCGCTGACCCTCGTCCTCATGGGCTTTGCCGAGATGCAGGGCGCCAATCGCGGCGTCATCGTGCTGGTCGGCTGCGCCCTCATCGCCGGCCGGGTGCTCCACGCCCTCGGCATTTCCCGCGACCCGGAGCAGTTCACCTTCCGGGTGCGCGGCATGTTCTTCACCTTCACCGCGCTCGCGATCGCCGCCGTGCTGTCGATCGGCCAGTCGGTCTGGGTTCTGCTGCAGCGCTAAAAAACGCCGTCTTCGGGCCGTACACCGCGCCACCGACGGGCCGGCCGCAACCCGTGCCGGCGCGAAACCCTCAATTTGTCCAAGAAAGATCGCCCGATGATCCGTACCCTGTCTTTCGCCCTTGCCGCATTGGCGCTCCTTGCCGCCGGCGCGGCCGATGCCCAGCCGCTGCGCGCCCGCATGTGGGAAACGCCGCTCGGCCCCCAGTGCCATCTCGCCAAGGCCGCGGCCACCGGCAGCAATGCCGAACTGCTTGCCGCCATCGAGGACCTGATGACCGGCGGCGGCTCCAAGGAGGACCTGGAGCGCGCCAAGCAGCCGCTGCTGCGCCTGTTCCAGTCGCGCCGCCCGGCCGGCGCCAACGTCTACGAGCTCTATTCCTTCTCCGAGGACCTCACCGACACCCTCGTCATCGTCCGCTTCAGCGACGGCGTGCGCCTGTTCGTGCATATTTCCGTTGCCAAGGCCCGCGACGGCTGGGGCATCATGGGCCTCGTCTACAACGTCAATTGGGAAACCATCCGCCCGCGCCTTATCTTACCCCAAAGCCGGCTCGAACCGTCCAAGTGTCCGTAACGCTCCGGCCGGGCGAAAAGGACGGCGGCCGGTCAATGAAAACCAGAACCGACCAGAAGGAACCGACCAGATGAAGAAACGCCTTTCGGCCCTTGCCGCCGCCGCCTTCCTTGCCGTCTCCGCGGCGCCTGCCGCCGCTGCGCCGCTTGACGAAAGCTGCGCGCTCGTCGATGCCCTCGTTGCCGGCGGTGGTGCCGGCGGCGTCCGCCAGCTCTCCGAGATGGCGCGGAGCTGGAACGAGGCCGACCGGGCAAAGCTGGAACCGCTGATGCTGCCGGTGCTGGCAAAGTTCAACTATGCCCGCGGCGAGGTCTATTCCATCGCCGCCCTCGGCGATTCGCTGCAGGAGCACCTCATCGTCATGAACCTCGCCAGCAGCGGCTCGGTCTATATGCGCGTGCTTTACGAGGGCAACGGATCGGGGATTTCCTTCATCAATGTCGACTTCGAGGCCAAATTCCACGACATCCTGAAGAAGCCGGTCCTGATGGAACCGGTGGAGCTGCCCTGCAACTGATCGGGCACCGAGCAGACCGGCGCGCGCCATGCCCCGCGCCGGCCATCCGGCCGCGCTCCCGAAAGGCCCCGGCTTGCGAGGTCGCGGCGCACTCCTTATATACGCCACGAAATTGGCCGGACACGGATCCGGCACTTGCATTTGAACATGGGGATCGGCCGGAGCCGATAGGTTCCGGCGATGAGCGGACGCCTCGTTGAGGGTCCGACCGGTCTGCCGAAAGGAGAAGCAAATGGGTAAGGTCATCGGTATCGACCTCGGTACCACCAACTCGTGCGTCGCCGTCATGGACGGCAAGGAAGCCAAGGTCATCGAGAACGCCGAGGGTGCGCGCACGACGCCCTCCATGGTCGCCTTCACCGACGACGGCGAGCGGCTCGTCGGCCAGCCGGCCAAGCGCCAGGCGGTCACCAATCCGGAAGACACGCTGTTCGCCATCAAGCGCCTCATCGGCCGCCCGTTCAACGACCCGACGACCAAGAAGGACATCTCCATGGTGCCCTACAAGATCGTCGGCGCCGACAACGGCGACGCCTGGGTCGAGGCCAGCGGCAAGAAATATTCGCCCTCGCAGATTTCCGCCTTCATCCTGCAGAAGATGAAGGAAACCGCGGAATCCTATCTCGGCGAGAAGGTCGAGCAGGCGGTCATCACCGTGCCGGCCTACTTCAACGACGCCCAGCGACAGGCCACCAAGGACGCCGGCAAGATCGCCGGCCTGGAAGTGCTGCGCATCATCAACGAGCCGACCGCGGCGGCCCTCGCCTACGGCCTCGACAAGAACGACGGCAAGACGATCGCGGTCTACGACCTCGGCGGCGGCACCTTCGACGTCTCCGTCCTTGAGATCGGCGACGGCGTCTTTGAGGTGAAGTCGACCAACGGCGACACCTTCCTCGGCGGCGAGGACTTCGACCTGCGCCTCGTGGAATACCTCGCCGACGAGTTCAAGAAGGAGCAGGGCATCGACCTGCGCAACGACAAGCTCGCCCTTCAGCGCCTGAAGGAAGCGGCCGAGAAGGCCAAGATCGAGCTGTCCTCGACCCAGCAGACCGAGATCAACCTGCCCTTCATCACCGCGGACCAGTCCGGTCCCAAGCACATGACCATGAAGCTGACCCGCGCCAAGTTCGAGGCCCTGGTCGACGATCTGGTGCAGCGGACCATCGCCCCGTGCAAGGCGGCGCTGAAGGATGCCGGCCTGTCCGCCGGCGAGATCGACGAGGTGGTCCTGGTCGGCGGCATGACCCGCATGCCGAAGGTCCAGGAAATGGTGAAGCAGTTCTTCGGCAAGGAGCCGCACAAGGGCGTCAACCCGGACGAGGTGGTCGCCATCGGCGCCGCCATCCAGGCCGGCGTGCTGCAGGGCGACGTCAAGGACGTGCTGCTGCTCGACGTCACGCCGCTGTCCCTCGGCATCGAGACGCTCGGCGGCGTCTTCACCCGGCTGATCGACCGCAACACCACGATCCCGACCAAGAAGAGCCAGGTCTTCTCCACGGCGGAGGACAACCAGACCGCCGTGACGATCCGGGTCTTCCAGGGCGAGCGCGAGATGGCCGCGGACAACAAGATCCTCGGCCAGTTCGACCTCGTCGGCATTCCGCCGGCACCGCGCGGCGTGCCCCAGGTCGAGGTCACCTTCGACATCGACGCCAACGGCATCGTCAACGTCTCGGCCAAGGACAAGGGCACCGGCAAGGAGCAGCAGATCCGCATCCAGGCCTCCGGTGGCCTTTCCGACAGCGACATCGAGCAGATGGTCAAGGACGCGGAGTCCCACGCCGAGGAAGACAAGAAGCGGCGCGAGGTGGCGGATGCCCGCAACCACGCCGAATCGCTCGTCCACTCGACCGAGAAGTCGCTGGCCGAATACGGTGACAAGGTCTCCGAGGCCGACAAGTCGGCGATCGAGGCGGCCGTTGCCGAAACCAAGTCGGCGCTGGAAGGCGACGATGCGGAACGCATCAAGTCCGCCACCCAGGCGCTTGCCACCGCGGCCATGAAGCTCGGCGAGGCCATGTACCAGGCCAGCCAGGGCGACGAGGCCGGTGACGGCGCCGGCGCCGAAGGTGGCGCCGAGGGCCAGGACGACGTCGTCGACGCCGACTTCGAGGAAGTCCAGGACGACGATTCCAAGAAGTCCGCCTGACCGCCCGGCGGTCGCCAAGCGGACCCCGTGACGACATCGCACCTGCCCGCCCGCCTTTTCCGGCCGGCGGGCAGGTGTTCTGCGAAGATACCCGGTAAACCGGCCGGGAGGGACGGCCCGCCCGACGAAGGGCGTCGGCGGTGCGTCAGGGGACCTGCGGCCGCGTGCTCTTGCTTGGCCCGATATGGCCTGACCGTTATAGTCGCTCGCGAACCGGGGCCCGCCCGGGCCGAAATGCACCCGACGAGCGCCGGAAGACAAAGACATAGATGAGCAAGCGAGATTATTACGACGTTCTTGGTGTCTCCCGCGGTGCCGACGACAAGGAGCTGAAGAGCGCCTTTCGCAAGCTCGCGATGAAGTTCCATCCCGACCGCAATCCCGGGGATGACGACGCCGAGCACCGTTTCAAGGAAATCAACGAGGCCTACGAGATCCTCAAGGATCCGGACCGCCGCGCCGCCTATGACCGCTACGGCCATGCCGCCTTCGAGGGCGGGGCCGGGCCGGGCGGGGCCGGCTTCGGCAACGATTTCGCCTCGGCCATGTCCGACATCTTCGACGAGTTCTTCGGCATGGGCGGCCGGCGCGGCCGCTCGTCCTCGGCCAGAGGCGCGGACCTGCGCTACAATCTGGAAGTCACCCTGGAAGAGGCCTTTGCCGGCAAGACGGTGGAGATCCGGGTTCCGACCACGGTGAGCTGCGAGACCTGTTCGGGCTCCGGCGCCAAGCCCGGCACCAGCCCTTCGACCTGCCAGACCTGCGGCGGCACCGGCCGCGTGCGCGCCACCCAGGGCTTCTTCACCCTGGAGCGCACCTGCGCCTCCTGCCAGGGCCGCGGCGAGGTGATTTCCGACCCCTGCAAGACCTGCGGCGGCGCCGGCCGCGTCAGCCAGGAGCGCGCGCTGACCGTCAACATTCCCGCCGGCATCGAGGACGGCACCCGCATCCGGCTCGCCGGCGAGGGCGAGGCGGGCGTGCGCGGCGGGCCGCCGGGCGATCTCTACATCTTCCTGTCGATCCAGCCGCACCCGTTCTTCCAGCGCGACGGCGCCGACATCTTCTGCCGGGTGCCGATCTCCATGGTCACCGCCGCCCTTGGCGGCCAGATCGAGGTGCCGGTGATCGACGGCTCCAAGAGCCGCGTCAAGGTTCCCGACGGCACCCAGACCGGCAAGCAGTTCCGCCTGAAGTCCAAGGGCATGCCGGTGATGCGCTCCAGCCAGCTCGGCGACATGTACATCCAGGTCGTCGTCGAGACGCCGCGCAATCTGAGCCGGCGCCAGCGTGAGTTGCTCGAAGAATTCGACAAGGAATCCTCCGACGGCAACCACCCGGACTCGGAGGGCTTCTTCTCCAAGGTCAAGGACTTCTTCGACAATCTGGGGACATAGAACCGCCCAGATTTGCCCCGAAATTTGCTTCGAAGAATTGCGTCGAAAGATCGCATGCCGATCCTTTTGCGAAGGGCCGATTCGCCGCCGCGGCGGACCGGCGCCGGACGCCACAAAGACAACCGCTAAAAGGGCTTCAGGATGGAACCAGCACCCCAGACATCGCGACGCCGCATTGCCGGCCGGGTCTCGTCGAAGATCCTCGACGAGATGCGGTTCTTCCGCTCCTGGGTCGAAAGCCCCTTGAAGACCGGCGCCGTTAGCCCCTCCGGCCCGGCCCTTGCCGCGATGATGGCCCGCCATGCCGAGCCCGACCGGGAAGGCCCGATCGTCGAACTCGGCCCCGGCACCGGCGTCGTCACCGCCGCCCTTGCCAAGCGCGGCATTCCGCTGCGCCGGCTGGTGCTGGTGGAGTTCAATCCGGCCTTCTGCAAGCTCCTGAAGAAGCGCTTTCCGGGCGCCACGGTGATCGAGGGCGACGCCTATGCGCTGGGCGACACGCTGAAGGCCGCCCTCGGCGATCGCGCCGAGAAGCCGCTCGCCAGCATCGTTTCTAGCCTGCCGCTGTTCTCCCGTCCGCCCGCCGCCCGCCGCGACATGGTCGATGTCGGCCTCAAGCTGCTCGCCCCCGGCGCGCCCTTCGTCCAGTTCTCCTACGCCCTGGTGCCGCCGGTGCCGCCCGAGCACGGCCGTTTCGGCGTCGACAAATCGAGCTGGATCGTCAACAATTTCCCGCCGGCAAGGGTCTGGATCTACCGCCGCAGCGACGCTCCCGCGGCCTGAGACACCGTCCGCCCGGCGACCTTCACCTGACGAGGAAGCCGGCACCGTGGCACATCCGAAAGTCCTTCTCCTCTCCGGCTCGACCCGCAGCGGCTCCTACAATACGAGGCTGGTCGAGCTCGCCATGAAACGGCTGGCCGAGCGCGACGCCGAACCGACCCGCATCTCCCTCGCCGACTATCCGCTGCCGATCTACAACGCCGACCTGGAAGCCCGCGGCGCGCCGGAAGAAGCCGTGCGCCTCCACCGCCTGTTCCTCGCCCACCAGGGCATCTTCCTCGCCAGCCCGGAATACAATGCCGGCGTCTCGCCGCTCCTGAAGAACACGATCGACTGGATCAGCAAGGTCAGCGACGACAAGCACCCCCCGCTCGCCGCCTACCACAACCGCATCTTCGCCGTCTCCGCCGCCTCGCAGGACACCCATGGCGGCGTCCGCGGCCTGATCTCCTTGCGCCAAATCCTCGAAATCGGCCTCGGCGCCCTCGTCATCCCCGAACAGGTCGCCGTCCCCCGCGCCGCCGAGGCCTTCACCCCCGACGGCGAACTCACGGACGAACAGGCCGCCGGCTTCTTCGATGCGATGGTCAAACGCCTCGTCGACGAGGCGAGGCGCTATGCCGCGCCCTGAGCGGTAATGCGGCGCTGCCGGCACCGGGCCGCCGCCTACCGTAGCGTCATCCTCCTCGCAAAAATTTGCATCCGCCCCCGCGCTGCCTAAATAAGGGCGGCGCGCATCGCGATTCGGTGGGCGCCCCGCGCCGGCTGCGACCGGCGTTCGAAGCGATTTCTTTTTTCGAGTGAAAGCCTTCCCCATGCCGCTTTTGATCGTTGCCACCGTCAACGCGATCGCCGCGCTCCTTGCCCATGCGATCGCCGGCCGCAAGGGCCGCAACGCCGACGGCTGGACGTTCGCGACGGCGCTGTTTTTTCCAGCGCTGCTGTTGCTTCTGGTCCTGCCGCAAAAGCCGGCCGTGGACGAGGAGGCCGAAGACCTTGCCCTGGAGGGCGGAGCATGACCCATTTCCAATCTTCGCGTGACGCCGGCGATCCGACCGGCTGGCGCGGCACCACCATTCTCACCGTGCGCAAGGGCGGCCGCGTCGTCGTTGCCGGCGACGGCCAGGTCAGCCTCGGCCAGACGGTCATCAAGCACACGGCCAAGAAAGTCCGCCCGCTTGCCAAGGGCTCGGTGATCTCCGGCTTTGCCGGCGCGACGGCCGATGCCTTCACCCTGTTCGAGCGGCTGGAAGCCAAGCTGGAACAGTATCCCGAGCAGCTCATGCGCGCGGCCGTGGAGCTCGCCAAGGACTGGCGCACCGACCGCTATCTGCGGCGGCTGGAAGCGATGATGATCGTCGCCGACAAGTCGACCACCCTGGTGCTGACCGGCACCGGCGACGTGCTGGAGCCGGAGGACGGCGTCATGGGCATCGGTTCCGGCGGCAACTACGCGCTCGCCGCCGCCCGCGCGCTCATGGACACCGGTGAGGACGCCGAGGCGATCGCCCGCAAGGCGATGGCGATCGCAGCAGAGATCTGCGTCTACACCAACGACCGGCTGGTCGTGGAAAGCCTTGATGCGGAATAAAGCGCCCGTCGCCGCGACGGTGCCCGCAAGCAGATAACGGAACAGGTATGACCGATTTTTCCCCGCGCGAGATCGTTTCCGAACTCGATCGCTACATCGTCGGCCAGAAGGACGCCAAGCGCGCCGTGGCCATTGCACTCCGCAACCGCTGGCGCCGCCAGCGCCTGGAAGGTCCGATGAAGGAGGAGGTTCTGCCCAAGAACATCCTGATGATTGGCCCCACCGGCGTCGGCAAGACCGAGATCTCCCGGCGCCTTGCCCGCCTGGCCGGCGCCCCGTTCATGAAGGTCGAGGCGACCAAGTTCACCGAGGTCGGCTATGTCGGCCGCGACGTGGAGAGCATCGTGCGCGATCTCGTCGAGGTCGGCATCGGGCTGGTGCGCGAGGCCAAGCGCAAGGGCGTGCACGCCAAGGCCCATCTGCAGGCCGAGGAGCGGGTCGTCGATGCCCTGGTCGGCCAGAACGCCAGCCAGTCGACCCGCGATGCGTTCCGCACCAAGCTGCGCAATGGCGAGTTCGACGAGAAGGAAATCGAGATCGAGATCGCCGCGCCCGCCCAGATGCCGTCCTTCGACATGCCCGGCATGCCGGGAGCCAGCATCGGCGTCATGAACCTCAACGACATCTTCGGCAAGGCCTTCGGCGGCCAGCGCAAGACCGTGCGCACGACGGTGCGCGAAAGCTACGAGCTCCTGATCGCCGAGGAATCGGACAAGCTGCTCGACGACGACCAGGTCGTCCAGGAGGCGATCCGCGCCGTGGAGAACGACGGCATCGTGTTCCTCGACGAGATCGACAAGATCAGCGCCCGCGAGGGCCGCTCCGGCGCCGACGTTAGCCGCGAGGGCGTCCAGCGCGACCTGCTGCCGCTGATCGAGGGCACCACCGTCTCCACCAAGCACGGCCCGGTCAAGACCGACCACATCCTGTTTATCGCCTCCGGTGCCTTCCACGTCTCCAGCCCGGCCGACCTGCTGCCGGAGCTGCAGGGCCGGCTGCCGATCCGCGTCGAGCTGAAGCCGCTCGGCAAGGACGATTTCCGCCGCATCCTGACGGAGACCGAGGCCTGCCTGATCAAGCAGTACATCGCCCTGATGCAGACCGAGGAGCTGGAGCTGGAATTCACCGACGAGGCCATCGACGAGATCGCGACGATCGCCGTCGACATCAACTCCACGGTGGAGAATATCGGCGCAAGGCGCCTGCAGACGGTGATGGAGCGGGTGCTCGACGAGATCTCGTTCACCGCGCCGGACAAGGCCGGCCAGACGGTGACCATCGACGCGGACTTCGTGCGCGACAATGTCAGCGACCTTGCCAAGAACGCCGACCTGTCGCGCTTCATCCTCTGATCCCGAGTTATCCGGCGTATACGTCGCGGCCGGTCCCGGGAGTTTTCCTCGGGCCGGCCGAAAAAATCCATATTTTGTGTAGGAGATTGTGGCGCGGAAGCCGCAAAAGGCCGGTTTCTGTCGTTTTCCTGCAAATGACGCTGGCCCGCTGGCGCGGCAGCGATTATGTCAACGGCCATCCGTTCGAATCGCATGCCGGGGCCGCTGGAAGGGCAACGACAGTCGACCATGCTAGCTGCCAGTTACGCACGCTGCCGTAATGCAATTGCCGCGCCTGCCGGTCTCCGCCGGCCGGCCGCGCAGGGTGTCGTCGCGGCCGCGCTCCTTGCCCTCCTCATCGGCCTTCTGACCGCGCCCGCGCCGCTCGCCGCCGCCGGCATTGCCAAGGTGATCCCCGTCCCGCCCGGCAACCGGATGACGGTGCAGCCCGAAGTGCCCGTGGTCGCGCGCAACCGCACCCGCGAGACCAAGGACACCTTCGAGGGCAAGTACCGGGCGGTCTATGATGCGCTTGAGGACGATCGGGGTCTCATCGAGAAGATCGAGGAAGTGGCGGCGATCTACGACATCGATCCGCTGCACATGATCGGCGCCATCGTCGGCGAGCACACCTACAACGTCAACGCCATCGATACGCTCCAGACCTATTACCTGAAGGCGCTGGAATATGCCGGCACGCGCATCGTCTTTGCCCATGACGGCGAGACCGTGATGGAGTTCGTCGAGCGTCCGGAATTCGACCACTGCAAGACGCTGGAGACCAGCAACCGGCTGTGGAGCTGCCGCGAGTCGGTCTGGGAAAACCGCTTCCGCGGCCGCATCGTCGACGGCACGCGCTACGACAATGTGCGCTTCGGGCGGGCGTTCTTCCAGCCGCTGTTCGCCGGCCAGACCTTCGGCCTCGGCCAGCTCAATCCGCTGACCGCCCTGAAGATGAACGACACCGTGGTGAAGATCGGCGGCCTCGACCGGCTCGATCCGGAAAATGCCCCGGAGGTCTATCGCGCGATCATGGATCCGGACACCTCGCTCCACTATGTGGCCGCGGTGATCAAGGTTTCCATCGACTCCTACCGCGAGATCGCCCGCTTCGACATTTCCGGCAATCCTGGCCTGACCGCCACGCTCTACAATGTCGGCAACGCCCCGGAACGGGCCGAGAAGCTGCGCCGGATCAACGCCCGCCGCGCCAAGGACGGCCGCCGGCCGGTATTCCCGGTGGAGAACTACTACGGCTGGTTGGTCAACGAAAAACTCGACGAACTGCGCAAGCTCCTGTAAATCGGTCTGCCGCGGCGGCTCGGGGGACCCAAAGCGCTTTGGCGTCTCCGCCTTGCCGTGCCCGTTAATGAATGGCAGCATGAGCGCATGATCGAGAGACGCATCCAGGACGAAGGCCACAAGCGCAAATTCATGGTCGTGCTTGACGACACGCCGGAATGCGACCGCGCGGTGATGTTCGCGGCCAAGCGCGCCGAGCACACCGGCGGGTCGATGCTCATGCTCTATGTCATCGTCCCCGGCGACTTCCAGCACTGGCTGGGGGTCGAAAAGGTGATGCGGGCCGAGGCCCAGGACGAGGCCGAGGAGGTCATGTCCCGCTATGTCGACCGGGTCCGCGCCACGGCCAGCGTCGAGCCGGAACAGGTCATCCGCGAGGGCGTGAAGTCGGAAGAGATCCTGAAGCTGATCGAGGAGGACGAGGACATCGCCATCCTCGTTCTGGCCGCCGGCACCGACAAGGAAGGCCCGGGTCCGCTGGTCACCTCGTTCGTCACCCGCGGCGGCGGCTCGTTCCCGATTCCGCTGACGATCGTCCCCGGCACGCTCACCGACGAGGAAATCGTCGCCCTCGCCTGATCCCGGCGCGCGGGACAAAACACCCGCTGTGCACGCACTGTGCACCGCGTTGCCACCTTGATGTCCGGCGCAAAATCTCTAATTCCATATCCAAGGTAAGCAATGTTTGCGGGCCCGACGGCCGCAGGGGAAGACCGAAGATGTTCATTCAGACCGAAGCCACACCCAATCCGGCGACCCTCAAATTCCTCCCGGGCAAGCCGGTTCTTGCCGAAGGCACGCGTGATTTCCGCAAGGATGCCGACGCCTCGGCCTCGCCCCTGGCGATGCGCCTGTTCGGCATTCCCGGCGTCACCGGCGTCTTCTTCGGCACCGACTTCATCTCCGTCACCAAGCAGGACGGCGACTGGCAGCACCTGAAGCCGGCCGTGCTCGGCGCCATCATGGAGCACTTCGTGACCGGTGAGCCGGTGATGGCCGAAGACACTGGCGCCGGCGGCACGGGCGAGGAGTTCTACGGCGACCGTGACGCCGACACCGTCGGCATGATCAAGGAGCTGCTGGAGACGCGCGTGCGCCCGGCCGTTGCCCAGGACGGCGGCGATATCACCTTCAAGGGCTATGACGAAGGCATCGTCTACCTGTCGATGCGCGGCGCCTGCGCCGGCTGCCCGTCCTCCACGGCAACCCTGAAGCACGGCATCGAGAATCTCCTGAAGCACTTCGTGCCGGAAGTCGTCGAAGTCCGCCAGATCTGACCGCCTTGCCCGGCGCATCGGGCCGGGCAGGCGTCCCACCGAATCGTAAAGGCTTACCGGCGGGTGCTTGCATCGCCCGTCGGCTTCCGCTTTCCTGTCCTCTCCTCCCGGACCTCCCGAAACAACGGAACATCCCATGCCCACGACTGACTATCAGGCGTTCCACGAACCGCTTGCCGATGCCGCCCTCGACCAGCTCTTCCGCCAGGCGCGCACCCACAATGGCTGGCAGGATCGCGCCGTCGACGACACCACGCTGCGCGCCCTTGCCGACCTGATGAAATGGGGCCCGACCGCGGCCAACTGCCTTCCCGCCCGCATCGTCTTCGTCAAGTCCGACGAGGCCAAGGACACGCTCATCCCGCTGATGTCGGACAACAACAAGGCAAAGACCCGCGCCGCGCCGGTGACCGCGATCGTCGGCTACGACCTGGAATTCTACGAGCACCTGCCGAAGCTGTTCCCCCATGCCGACGCCCGTTCCTGGTTCGCCGGCAACGAGGAGGCCATCAACGGCACCGCCTTTCGCAACGGCAGCCTCCAGGGCGCCTATATGATCCTTGCCGCCCGCGCCCTCGGCCTCGATGCGGGGCCGATGTCCGGCTTCGACGAGGAGGGCGTCAACGCCGCCTTCTTTGCCGGCACCAAGGTCCGCGCCAATTTCATCTGCAATCTCGGCTATGGCGATCCGGAGGCCCTCTTCGACCGCCTGCCGCGGTTCGAATTCGAGGACTTCTGCAAGATCCTCTGAGCCGCCGTTCGGCTTGTGTCCGCACCGGGCGGTGTCCGATCCGCCGTCCGGTCGGCCTCCTTTTTCTTCCCGAAAACACCCGCGACAGCGCCGTTTCCGGCCGGCTATCGACGCAACACCGTCGGCGTTGGCCCCGGCGTCTTGGTCGAAAGCCCGACTCGACTTCGATCTGCCGTGCGGGTAAGGCGGTTATCATGCGTTTGTTGGCGATCGATACCGCGCTCACTGCCTGTTCCGTCGCCGTCCTCGACGACGGCGACGCCGATCGCCTGGAAACGGCGTCGGAAGCAATGGAGCGCGGCCACGCCGAACGTCTCATCGGCATGATCGGCGAGGTGCTTGCCGATGCCGGCCTTTCCTTCAACGATCTCGACCGCATCGTCGCCACGGTCGGGCCCGGCAGCTTCACCGGGGTGCGCGTCGGCCTGTCGGCGGCCCGCGGCCTGGGTCTTGTCCTGAAAAAGCCCGTCGTCGGCGTCACCACCCTTGCCGCCCTTGCCGAAAGCGTGCGCGGGGAAGACGTTGGCCCGGTCGCCGCCGTCATCGACGCCAGACGCGGCGAGATCTATGCCGAACTCACCGGCAATGGCGCGCCGGGCGGCCCGCGGGTCTGCTCCGCCGCCGACTTCGCAAGAGACCTTCCCGCCGGCACCCGCCTCGTCGGTTCGGCGGCCGAGGAGGTGGCGCGCGCGGCCGATGCCTGCGGTACGGCGGTCACGATCGTCTCGCCCGCCGGCGCGCCGCCGATCGCCGCCGTCGCCCGCCTCGGGGCCGCCGCGCCCCCGCCCGGCGCACCGCCGGCGCCGCTTTACCTGCGCGCCCCCGACGCCAAGCCCCAGGCGGATGCCCGCCTTGCGCGGGTCTGAGCCCCCATGTGGTGGCTGCTGCAGATACCGACCCTGGTCGACGCGGCGACCGAGGACGACGTCGCGGCGCTCAGCGAGATCCATTCCGAGGCCTTCGAGCACACCTGGAGCGAAGAGGAAATTGCCGCACTCCTTAGGCAGGAAAACGTGATAGGGCTTGCCGCGCGGCGGTCCAGCCTGTTTGCGGCCGTCCGTCCGGTCGGCTTCGTCATGGTGCGCACCGCCGCCGACGAGGCGGAGATCCTCACCATCGCCGTCTCGCCGTCGTGCCGCCGACGTGGCATCGGCCGGCAGCTCGTCGAGGCGGTATTGCGCAAGCTCTATGCCGACCGGATCGCCGAGTTGTATCTTGAGGTGGATGTCGGCAATATCGCCGCAGTCGGTCTATACCGGAGTCTGGGATTCCGGGAAGTCGGGGAGCGGGTCGGCTATTATGGAAACGCAGCTGGCGAACGGAGTACCGCACTCGTCATGAAACGGGAACTGCGTTAGATTAACAGTTTCGCCCCCTTGAATAGGAAGGCCGGGTCGGACGCGGTGCGGATAGACCGGCCGTGGGAATGCGGAACCGAGAGATGCGAGGTCGAGTCGACGTGGACGACAGCGGGATGAAACAGCGGATCGAGGAACAGTGCGTCGCCAAGGGCATGCGGATGACCGACCAGCGTCGCGTCATCGCCCGGGTGCTGGAATCCTCCGAAGACCACCCGGATGTCGAGGAACTCTACCGACGATCCGTCGCCGTCGATCCCAACATCTCCATCTCCACGGTCTACCGCACGGTCAAGCTGTTCGAGGATGCCGGCATCATCGAGCGCCATGACTTCCGCGACGGCCGCGCCCGCTACGAGACGGTCAGCGAGGATCACCACGATCACCTGATCAACCTGCGCACCGGCGAGGTGGTGGAATTCCACGACGAGGAGATCGAGCGCCTGCAGGAGCTGATCGCCAAGCGCCTCGGTTTCAAGGTCGTCGACCACCGGCTCGAACTCTACGCCCTGCCCCTCGATGAGGAATAGGCGTCCGGGCCGCGCCCGCCTGGTGCGGCCGGCCACCGGCAGGGGGCGGTGATGGGCACCCTTCGCGCCGTCTTCATTCTGTCCGTCCTGACCCCGGTAACGCTGCTGGCGATCCCGATGCAGTGGCTCGCCGTGCGCACCGGCTCGTTGCTGGCGCGGCGCATTCCCGTTGCCTGGCACCGCTTCGTGCGCCTGCTCCTCGGCATCAACGTGCGCATCCACGGCCGCCCGGCCGACGAGCGCCCGCTGCTGATCACCGCCAACCACGCCTCCTGGCTCGACATCACCGTGCTCTCCGGCCTGATGCCGATCTCCTTCATCGCCAAGGCCGAGGTCGCCGGCTGGCCGGTCTTCGGCCTCTTCGCCAAGCTTCAGCGCACCGTCTTCGTCGACCGCACCCGCCGCTCCCAGACCGGCGTCGTCGCCACCGAAATCGCCGGCCGGCTGAAGGACGGCGATGCCATGGTGCTGTTTCCCGAAGGCACCTCCAACAACGGCAACGAGGTGCTGCCCTTCCGCACCGCCTTGATCGGAGCGGCCCGCCACGCCATCGACGAGGAGGGCGATACCAGGGTCTGGATCCAGCCCCTGTCGATCGCCTACACCCGCCTGCACGGCGTGCCGCTCGGCCGCCGCTACCGCCCGCTCGTCGCCTGGTACGGCGGCATGGACATGGCGCCCCATTTCCTGGCGGTGTTGAAGGCCGGCCCTCTCGACGTGGAGATCACCTGGGGCGAGCCGATCGGCTACGACGTCGGCTCGGACCGCAAGGCGATCGCCCGCACCGCGGAAAAGGCCGTCCGGGAAATGACGGCCACAGCGCTCGCCGGCCGCCAGGACGACGCCCCCGTCAAGGCGCCGTCGCAGGACGCCCCGATGATGAAAGAGGCGTCCTGAGCGGGCCGTCATTAGAGGGCCAAACGCGCGCCCTATTCTCAACTGCGACAAAAAAGGGTAGAGGAGGGCTTCAGGACCCGCACATCCGCGTGCCTTTTGTGGCACCGGACACCGCCCATGGCGGCTGCGGGCCGGAACCCCCGATACCGACAAGACCGCATGCAGCGACACGGCCGACAGCGATACGAATGACAAAACCGGCGAAAGTTTTCATCAAGACCTATGGCTGCCAGATGAACGTCTACGACTCCGAGCGGATGTCGGACGCCCTGGCGCCTGCCGGCTTTGAGGAGACCGACGACATGGCAGCCGCCGACCTCGTCGTCCTCAACACCTGCCATATCCGCGAAAAGGCGGCGGAAAAGGTCTATTCCGAACTCGGCCGCGTGCGCACCGTCAAGGAAGCCCGCGCGCGCGACGGCAAGAAGACGCTGGTCGCCGTTGCCGGCTGCGTCGCCCAGGCCGAGGGCGCGGAGATCGTCCGCCGGGCGCCCGTCGTCGACCTCGTCGTCGGCCCGCAGAGCTATCATCGGCTCGGCGATCTCCTAGAAGGCGCCCGCGCCGGCCAAAAGCCGGTGGAGACTGAGTTCTTCGCCGAAGAAAAGTTCAAGGGCCTGCCGGCCGGGCGCGAATCCCGGCTGCGCGCCCGCGGCGTCACCGCGTTTCTGACCGTGCAGGAGGGTTGCGACAAGTTCTGCACCTTCTGCGTCGTGCCCTATACCCGCGGCGCCGAGCTGTCGCGCCCGGTCGACGAGATCGTCGCGGAAGCCGAACGGCTGGCCGATGCGGGGGTGCGCGAAGTGACGCTCCTCGGCCAGAACGTCAACGCCTTCCACGGTACCGGTCCGGACGGCACGACCTGGGGCCTCGGCCGGCTGCTCCATCGCCTTGCCGATATCCCCGGCCTCGACCGGCTGCGCTACACCACCAGCCATCCGCGCGACATGGACGACGAACTCATCGCCGCCCACCGCGACCTGCCGGCGCTGATGCCCTATCTGCACCTGCCGGTGCAGTCCGGCTCCGACCGCATCCTCAAAGCCATGAACCGGCGCCACAAGGCGGCCGACTATTTTGCCCTCGTGGAAAGGATCAAGACGGCGCGCCCGGACATCGCCCTTTCCGGCGACTTCATCGTCGGCTTTCCCGGCGAGACCGATGCCGATTTCGAGGACACCCTGCGGCTGATCGAAACGGTCGGCTACGCCCAGGCCTTTTCGTTCAAATACAGCCCGCGTCCGGGCACGCCCGCCGCCGATCTGGAGGCCCAGGTCGAGGAAGCGGTCAAGGCCGAGCGGCTCGCCCGCCTCCAGGCACTCCTCACCGACCAGCAGAAGGCCTTCAACGCCGCCTGCGAAGGCCGCACCATCGACGTGCTCCTGGAAAGGCCCGGCCGCAAGCCCGGCCAGCTCGCCGGCCGCTCGCCCTGGCTGCAGCCGGTGCAGATCGATGCACCCGCAGACCTCGTCGGCGAGATCGTCACGGCCCGGGTCGATGCCATCGGCTCCAACAGCCTGTTCGCCTCGCTCGTTGCGCCCGCAGCCGTAAGCGCCGGGTCCGCCCGCACCCCCCTCTCAGCGGAGAGCGTTGCTTGACCTCCGATACCCCGACCGCGGTCCCCGGCGACGTTGCCATGGCCGCTTCCGCCTCCGACATGAGCCATGTGGTGCTCGCCTTTGAGGACAACCGGCTGGTCAGCGATCTCTTCGGCCAGTTCGACCAGAACCTTGCCCTCATCGAGCAGCATCTCGGCGTCGACATCATCGCCCGCGGCAACCAGGTGACCATCAAGGGCCACCACGAGGGCTGCGAGCAGGCACGGCATGTGCTCGTCGCGCTCTACCAGCGCCTGCAGGAAGGCCACGAGGTGCATCCGGGCGACGTCGACGGCGCCATCCGCCTCGCCGTCGCCGCCGAGCAGCAGTTGCCGCTGCCGACGCTGGAGCCGAAGGCAAGGCTCAGCTTTGCCCAGGTGGCGACGCGCCGGCGCACGGTGATCGCCCGCTCGCCGGCACAGGACGCCTACCTCCGGGCCATGGACCGCTCCGACCTCGTCTTCGGCACGGGCCCCGCCGGCACCGGCAAGACGTTCCTCGCCGTCGCCTATGCCGCCGCCCTCCTTGAGAGGGGAGATGCCAGCCGGCTGATCCTGTCGCGCCCGGCGGTGGAGGCCGGCGAACGCCTCGGCTTCCTGCCCGGCGACATGAAGGAAAAGGTCGATCCCTATCTGCGCCCGCTCTACGACGCGCTCTACGAGATGATGCCGGCCGAGCGGGTCGATCGCGGCCTGCAGACCGGCATGATCGAGGTCGCCCCGCTCGCCTTCATGCGCGGCCGCACGCTGTCAAACGCGGTCGTCATCCTCGACGAGGCCCAGAACACCTCGACCATGCAGATGAAGATGTTCCTGACCCGGCTCGGCGAGAACTCCAAGATGATCGTCACCGGCGATCCGAGCCAGGTCGACCTGCCGCCGGGCACCACCTCCGGCCTGATCGACGCGCTGAAGGTGCTGCGCGATGTGCCCGGCATCGTCGAGGTGCGGTTCACCGACGTCGACGTCGTCCGCCACGAGCTGGTCGCCCGCATCGTGCGCGCCTATGACGGCGTGTCCCGCCGCGAGGTCGAGGCCCCGGCAACGCCGAAGGAGCCGCGGTGAGCGCAATGACCGCCCCGGCCGCTGAACGCACGCTCCCCTTCGAGATCGCGATCCAGGTCGAGGCCGACGACTGGACGGGCGCCGGCATGCCGGACCTTGACGCGCTCGCCGCCCGCGCCGCCTCGGCGACGACCGCCATCGTCGCCTTGGAGACGGTACCCGGCTCCGAGGTCAGCCTGCTGTTTTGCAACGATGCGACGATCCGCGACCTCAACAATCGGTTTCGCGGCAAGGATAAGGCAACCAACGTGCTGTCGTTCCCCGGCGACGAGCCGTCCGAAGGCCCCATGGGTCCGCTGATCGGCGATATTGCGCTTGCATTCGAGACGATTTGCCGGGAATCGTCGGAACTGGGTATTCCGTTTGACGACCACCTTACCCATTTGATTGTTCACGGTTTGCTGCATCTTTTCGGCTATGATCATATTTTCGACGAGGATGCGGCGGTTATGGAGCCGCTCGAAACGCGGATTCTGGCAACGCTGGGCATTGCAGACCCCTATGCGTCGGCCACTTTTGCAATGGACCAATGAACGACCCCGACCCGCTCCCTATGCCGTCGCGTGAGAGCGACACCGAGCCCGGCAGCCAACCCGACAGTAACGGCGACAAGGACCTCGCACCCGAGCACGGAACCCTGCTCGACGACGGTATCGTCACGCGCCTGCTCGGCATGATCGGCCTGCGCAACAACGGCACCCTGCGCGACAGCATCGAGGAGGCGCTGACCCGCGACGAGGCGGCCGAGGGCCAGTTCTCGCCGGTTGAGCGCCTGCTGCTGCGCAACATCCTCCGGCTCCGCGAGATCCGCATCGAAGACGTCATGGTGCCGCGCGCCGACATCGACGCCGTCGACGAGCAGACGCCGCTCGGCAGCCTGTTGCGCCTGTTCCGCGAATCCGGCCATTCCCGCATGCCGGTCTACTACGAGACGCTGGACGACCCGCGCGGCATCATCCACATCAAGGATCTGATGGCCTATATCACCGAGGCGACCGACGCCGGCGATGCGGAGAACGGCGACAACCAGAAGACCGGCTTCGACCTGGCCAGCCTCGACCTTGGAACGCCGCTGTCCGGCACCGGCCTCGTCCGTTCCGTGCTGTTCGTGCCGCCCTCCATGGGGGCGCTGGAGCTGATGGCCAAGATGCAGGCGAGCCGCATGCAGATGGCCCTCGTCATCGACGAATATGGCGGCACCGACGGCCTGGTATCGCTCGAAGACCTCGTCGAGGAGGTCGTCGGCGAGATTTCCGACGAGCACGACGAGGACGACGACGCCGAGATCGAGGTCGCCGGCGACGGCATCTGGGTCGCCGATGCGCGGCTCTATCTCGACGACGCCATCGAGGCCATCGGCGCCGATTTCGCCGTGGAGGATCTGGCCGAGGACGTCGACACCCTCGGCGGCCTCGTCTTCACGCTGATCGGCCGCATCCCCGTGCGCGGTGAACTGATCGCCTCCGACGCCCTTCCGGGCTTTGAGTTCGAGGTGCTCGACGCCGACCCACGCCGCATCAGCCGGCTGCGCATCTATCGCCGGCGCACCGGCGAGGTCCGCCGCCGCACGCGCCGCGCCGAGGCAACCGGGCAACAGGACGCTTGACCCGGCCCGCCTCCTCTTTGAATGCTCGGCCCTGATCGCTGATTCGGGTCCCGCGGCATGTTCCAGTCCATCGCCAACCATTTCGTCCTTGCCTGGGGCTGGCGCCGCGCGCTCTACGCCTTCCTTGCCGGGGCTCTGTCGGCGCTGGCACTGGCCCCGGTCAACTTCTTCCCGGTGCTGTGGCTGACCTTCCCGGTCTTCGTCTGGCTGATGGACGGCGCCGTCGACCGCACGCGCTCCGGCCGGCTTGCCCGCCTCAGGCCCGCCGCGATTCTCGGCTGGTGCTTCGGCTTCGGCTATTTTCTCGCCGGCCTGTGGTGGATCGGTTACGCCTTCCTGGTCGAGGCGGACATCTTCGGCTGGCTGCTGCCGCTCGCCGTCATCGCGCTGCCGGCCGGCCTGGCGCTGTTCTGGGCGCTTGGCGCCGCGGCCGCACGCCTGTTCTGGTCCGAATCGCCCGGCCGCATCCTCGTCCTCGCCATCGCCTTCGGCCTTGCCGAATGGCTGCGCGGCCACCTCTTCACCGGTTTTCCCTGGAACGGCCTCGGCTATCTGCTTGCCGCCAACGGCGTGCAGATGCAGGCCGCCGCCCTTGTCGGCGTCGAGGCGATGGCCGTGCTCGCCGTCGTCATCTTTGCCGCGCCGGCGCTGCTCGCGACGCCCGACCGCGCCGGTCGCGGCCAGCGCATATTCGTCGTCGCCCTTGCTGCCGTCCTCTATGGCGGCGTTCTCGCCTATGGCGTCGTTCGCCTTCAGGGTGCGACCGATGAGCGCCGTGAGGACGTACGGTTGCGCATCGTCCAGCCGGCGATTCCCCAGGCCGACAAGTGGAAACCGGAAAATCGCAAGCGGATTTTCGAAAGCTATCTGGAGCTCAGCGCCCGCGCGACCTCGCCCGACCGGATCGGTCTTCTGGGCGTCACGCACCTGATCTGGCCGGAATCGGCCTTTCCTTTTTTGCTGACCGAAAACCCGGACGCCCTTGCCGCGATCGCCGACCTGTTGCCGCCCGGAACGGTCCTCATCACCGGCGCGGTCCGGGCCGAGCCGGCCTCGGTCGGCCCGAACCGGCGCTACTTCAATTCCATCTACGTGATCAACCACGAGGGCACCATCGTCGACGCCTACGACAAGGTGCGCCTGGTGCCGTTCGGCGAATATCTGCCGGCTCAGGACTTCCTGGAGGCCATCGGCCTGGAGCAGTTGACCCGCCTGAAGGGCGGTTTCAGCGCCGGTGTCGCGCGCAAGGCCCTGACCATTCCCGGCGCGCCGCCCGCCGCTCCGTCGATCTGCTACGAGATCATCTTTCCGGGCGCCGAGCACACCGAAGACCGACCGGCGGCCTGGATCCTGAACGTCACCAACGACGCCTGGTTCGGTGATTCGCCCGGCCCCTACCAGCATTTGCAGCAGGCGCGCCTCAGGGCCGTGGAGGCCGGGATTCCGGTTGTGCGTGCAGCGAATACCGGCATTTCGGCGATAATCGACCCCTACGGGAGAATTATTGCAAAACAACCTTTAAATCTTGGCGGCGTTATCGATAACACCTTACCGTCAGCCAACTTGCATACGACCTATTCGCGACTGGGGGATATCAGTATTTTCGGGTTTTGCGCGATCCTTGCAATTTTAACGATGTTTTTAAAACGCCGACGCCTCCAGTAGTTGGATGCGTCGAATGGTTTGACTCTTTCCTAACAATGGTTTCAATATCGCGCGCGCCTGTTCTTACACGTGCAGGCGACGCAGCATGCAATGTCGATGCGGTTTTGGGGGTACGGTCACCGAGCCCGAATGAGAGACGTATCGGCATAAAAAAAACTGCGATTCCGCAAAAAAGATAAACAAACACGGTGGCCACATGCCCAGTAAGAAATCTCCCAACCCGATCGATATCCACGTCGGGAGCCGGGTCCGGCTTCGGCGTATGATGCTTGGAATGAGCCAGGAAAAACTTGGCGAGCATCTGGGTATCACGTTCCAGCAGATCCAGAAATACGAGAAGGGAACCAACAGGATCGGCGCCAGCCGCCTGCAGCATATCGCCACGGTTCTCAAAGTCCCCGTCGCCTTCTTCTTCGAGGATGCTCCGGGGACGCCGGAGGAAGCAGCAAAAGGATTCGAGGAAGGAAAGCCGGCAACTTATGTCGTCGACTTCCTGTCTTCGTCCGAGGGCCTCGCCCTCAACAAGGCCTTCGTCCAGATCAAGGATGCGAAGGTCCGCAAGCGAATCGTCGATCTCGTGAAATCCCTGGCGGACGACGAAGCCGAAAGCTGACGGCCGGCTGCTTGACCCGGCTCACAAAGGTTGTCAAAACAGCCGCGATAGTGGTGGGAGCCCCCATGTGGTCTCCCACCATAATTTTGTGACAACCAGCCAAAAAGCAGTCCCGCCGATGTCCCGCAGCAATTATCTCTTCACCAGCGAGTCCGTCTCGGAAGGCCATCCCGACAAGGTTTGCGACCGCATTTCCGACGGCGTTGTCGACGCGTTCATGGAGGCCGATCCGGTCTCGCGCGTTGCCGTGGAGACGCTGGTCACCACCAACCGGATCGTGCTCGCCGGCGAGGTCCGGGGTCCGGCCTCCATCAACGCCGACACCATGGAAGACATCGCCCGCCGGGTCGTGCGCGATATCGGCTATGAGCAGGACGGCTTCCACTGGAAGAATTCCGCCTTCGAGTGCTACGTCCACGAGCAGTCGTCCGACATCGCCCAGGGCGTCGACGCCTCCGGCAACAAGGACGAGGGCGCGGGCGACCAGGGCATCATGTTCGGCTTCGCCTGCCGTGACACCCCGGAGCTGATGCCGGCGCCGATCCACTACGCCCACAAGATCCTGCGCCTCCTGGCCGAAGCGCGCCATTCCGGCAACGAGCCGAAGCTCGGCCCGGACGCCAAGTCCCAGGTCACCGTCCGCTACGAGAACAACAAGCCGGTCGCCGTCACCTCCGTGGTGCTGTCGACCCAGCATCTCGACCCGGACCTGTCGTCCTACGACGTGCGCAAGCTGGTCGAGCCCTATATCGACCGGGCGCTGCCGGAGGGCTGGATTTCCGACGAGACCTCCTGGCACGTCAATCCGACCGGCAAGTTCGTCATCGGCGGCCCGGACGGCGACGCCGGCCTCACCGGCCGCAAGATCATCGTCGACACCTATGGCGGTGCCGCGCCCCATGGCGGCGGCGCCTTCTCCGGCAAGGACCCGACCAAGGTCGACCGCTCGGCCGCCTATGCCGCGCGCTACCTGGCCAAGAACGTCGTCGCCGCCGAACTGGCCGAGCGCTGCACCATCCAGCTTGCCTATGCCATTGGCGTGCCAGAGCCGCTGGCGCTCTATGTCGACACCCACGGCACCGGTCAGGTCTCCGAGGAGGCGCTGGAAAAAGCGCTGGCCGAGATCATGGACCTGCGCCCGCGCGGCATCCGCGTCCATCTGCAGCTCAACCGACCGATCTTCGAGCGCACCGCCGCCTACGGCCATTTCGGCCGCATTCCGGAAGGCGACGGCGGCTTTTCCTGGGAAAAGACCGACCTCGTCGACGACCTGCGCACCGCGCTGAAGGTCTGAACAGGCCCCGCTTGCGGGAAACAGGGCGCCGGCTCCTTGTCGGCGCCCGTCAAAGGTGGGGCATTCCGATGACCGGGGAGCGCCGTGCCGGAACCCTTTACGGCCGTCGCAAGGGCAAGAAGCTGGGCGCACGCCGCACCGGCCTGATGGCTGGTCTCCTGCCGCGCCTCGCCCTCGACCTGACGACACCGGCACCTGACCGGCCGGCGCTGCTGTTTCCGGGCGCCGCTGTGCGCGCCCTTTGGATGGAGATCGGCTTTGGCGGCGGCGAGCATCTCGTCGCCCGGGCCGGCGCCAACCCCGACATCGGCATCATCGGCTGCGAGCCCTTCGTCAACGGCATGGCCAAGGCCGTCAGCGCCGTCGATGCGACCGGCCTTGCCAATATCCGCCTGCACGAGGGCGATGCCGGCGACGTCCTCGACTGGCTGCCCGACGCGGCGCTGCAACGGGTGTTCCTGCTCTATCCGGACCCCTGGCCGAAGCGGCGCCACTGGAAGCGGCGGTTCGTGTCGCGGGAGAATCTCGACCGCATCGCCCGGGTGCTGCGCCCCGGCGGCGAGCTTCTGGTCGCCAGCGACATCGAGAGCTACGTCGCCTGGACGCTCGCCCATATCCGCGACCATCCCTCGTTTGCCTGGACCGCGCGCCGCGCCGACGACTGGCGCCGGCCCTTTGCCGACTGGCCGGGCACCCGCTACGAGGCCAAGGCAATCCGCGAAGGGCGCGTGCCGACCTATCTGCGCTTCCGGCGGACCGACGCGGCACCGCTGGCGGGGTGAGCACCGGCCCTTGTCCCGGCATCGGCAAGGGTGCGCGGACGCCGACCTTGCAACGGCGGCGAAAGTGCGTATATTTGCGCCGAGTTCAATTTCTCAATCAGCTTCATCGGTAAGCAGTTGAGAGTGGGCCCCCCGGGGACCCGCTCTTTTTCGTTTAGGCGCACCCCTTGCCGATGGTGCCGCAAGAGACATGAAGAGAAGGGTCGGATCTGGACGTGACCGCACACGAACCGAGGATCGTTACGGAGACAGGGCTCGACGCCCGCCTCGCCACGATTGCGGAGCCGGTGATCGAGGATCTCGGCTACCGGCTGGTTCGGGTCCGCATTTCCGGCCAGAACGGTTGCACGCTGCAGATCATGGCCGAACGGCCGGACGGCTCCATGACCGTCGAGGACTGCGAGGCGATCAGCCGGGAGCTTTCTCCGGTCCTCGATGTGGATGATCCGATCGATCGGGAGTATCATCTGGAAATCTCGTCGCCGGGCATCGACAGGCCGCTGGTCCGCGCCACCGATTTCGACCGCTGGTCCGGGCATATCGGCAAGATCGAGATGGAGGTGCCGGTCGATGGCCGCAAGCGGTTCCGCGGCACGATCCTCGGCACAAGCGACGACGGCACTGTCGGGTTGGCGCTCGCCGATCCGGCGCCGGACGGTACCGACAAGGTATGGCTTCGCCTGGAGGATATCGGCGAGGCAAGACTGGTTTTGACCGACGAACTGATCGCAGCGACGCTGAAGGCGGAAAAGAAACGCCAGAGCGAAGCCGACGACGATACCGGCGCAGGTGACGCCGGCGACACGGAGGTTTGAGGCGGCCGACCGCCCGAACGCCCCCGCGAGGAGAGACAACGACATGGCCATTAGTGCGAACAGACTGGAACTCTTGCAGATCGCCGATGCGGTCGCGCGCGAGAAGACCATCGACCGCGAGATCGTCATCGCGGCGATGGAGGACGCCATCCAGAAGGCGGCCCGCTCGCGGTTCGGGTCTGAGACGGAAGTCCGCGCCGAGATCAACCCCAAGACCGGCGAATTGCGCCTGCAGCGGCTGCTGACCGTGGTCGAGGAGGTGGAGAACACCTCCACCGAGATCTCGCTCGCCGAGGCCCAGGAGCGCAACCCGGCCGCCCGCGTCGGCGACTTCATCGCCGAGCCGCTGCCGCCGCTCGATTTCGGCCGCATCGCCGCCCAGTCGGCCAAGCAGGTCATCGTCCAGCGCGTCCGCGACGCCGAGCGCGACCGCCAGTTCGAGGAATTCAAGGACCGCATCGGCGAGATCGTCAACGGCGTCGTCAAGCGGACCGAATACGGCAACGTCATCGTCGACCTCGGCCGCGGCGAGGGCATTATCCGCCGCGACGAGCTGATCCCGCGCGAGGCGTTCCGCAACGGCGACCGCGTGCGCGCCTATATCTACGACGTCCGCCGCGAACAGCGCGGCCCGCAGATCTTCCTGTCGCGCACCCACCCGCAGTTCATGGCCAAGCTGTTCACCCAGGAAGTGCCGGAGATCTATGACGGCATCATCGAGGTGAAGTCGGTCGCCCGCGATCCGGGCAGCCGCGCCAAGATCGCCGTGCTGTCGCACGACAGCTCCATCGATCCGGTCGGCGCCTGCGTCGGCATGCGCGGCAGCCGCGTCCAGGCCGTCGTCGGCGAACTGCAGGGCGAGAAGATCGACATCATTCCCTGGTCGCTGGACAACGCCACCTTCATCGTCAACGCGCTGCAGCCGGCCGAGGTCGCCAAGGTGGTGCTCGACGAGGATGCCGAGCGCATCGAGGTCGTGGTGCCCGACGAGCAGCTTTCGCTGGCCATCGGCCGGCGCGGCCAGAACGTCCGCCTTGCCTCCCAGCTTACCGGCTGGGACATCGACATCATGACCGAGCAGGAAGAGTCGGAACGGCGCCAGAAGGAATTCGCCGACCGCACCCAGCTCTTCATGGATGCCCTCAACGTCGACGAGGTCGTCGGCCAGCTCCTGGCCTCGGAAGGCTTTTCCTCGGTCGAGGAAGTCGCCTTCGTCGAGACCGACGAGGTCGCCTCGGTCGAAGGCTTCGACGAGGACACCGCGGTGGAGATCCAGGAACGCGCCCGCGAGCATCTGGAAGAGATCGAGCGCGCCCAGGACGAGGAGCGCCAGACCCTCGGCGTCCTCGACGAGGTGCGCGAGATCGACGGCGTCACCACGGCCATGATGGTCGCCCTCGGCAAGGACGACATCAAGTCGATCGAGGACTTCGCCGGCTGCGCCACCGATGACCTGGTCGGCTGGACCGAGAAGGTTGACGGCGAGGTCCAGCGCTATCCGGGCGCCCTCAGCGACTTCAACCTGTCGCGCGCCGAGGCCGAGGCGATGATCATGGACGCCCGCATCAAGGCCGGCTGGATCACGCCGGAGGACCTTGTGGCCGAGGAAGAGAGCGAGGAAGGCGAAGGCGCCGAGGCCGCCGAAGGCGACGCGGAACGCGTCTGAGCGATGACCGACCGCTGGAGCCAGCCTTTCCGCCATGCCGCCAAGGAACGAACCGAAGGAGCGCCGCTGCATCGTGACACGCCGGACCCGGAACACCGAGGACCTGCTGCGCTTTGCGTTGGCGCCGGACGGCTCCGTCGTCCCGGATCTTAAGGCACGGCTGCCGGGCCGGGGCGTCTGGATTACCGCCGACAGGGCAAACGTTGCCGAGGCGGAAAAGAAGCGGCTGTTCGGCCGCGCCTTCAAGGCTGAGGCTCACGTTGAGCCGGGCCTTGCCGAGCGCGTCGAACGGCTGATCGAGACGGCGGCCCTGTCGAGCCTGTCCATGGCCCGCAAGGCCGGCAGCGTCGTCACCGGTTTCGCCAAGGTCGAGGCGGCGATCGGCAAGGAAGCCCTTACCGCCCTCGTCATTGCGGCCGATGCCGCGGACGACGGCGCACGCAAGATGATGGCGGCCCTGCGCCGCCGTTTCGGGGATGCCGGCACACCGCCGGTTATCCGCGTTTTCGGCTCTGACCAATTGGGTTTGGCATTGGGCCGGGCAAATGTGATACATGCAGCACTGCTCGAGGCTCGGGCGAGCGAGGCAGTGGTCCGGCGCGTCCGGGACCTGACGCGCTACCGCGACGGTGCTGATCGAACGGATGACGAGATTGGAAGCCGGCAAGCGGCTCCGCAGGACTGAAGATAGTATGAGCGATTCGAACAACTCCGGCGACAAGACCATCCACGTCGAGCGCAAGAAGACGCTGTCCTTGAAGCGTACCGAACAGGGTACGGTGCGGCAGAGCTTCTCCCATGGCCGCTCCAAGGCGGTCGTGGTCGAAAAGAAGAAGCGCCGTGTCGTGATGCCGAGCCAGGGCGAGGCCGCGGCCGAGACGGCCACCGCCGAGGCGCCCAAGCCCGCCGCAAAGCCGGCTGCCGCCGAAAAGAAGCCGGCGACGGACAGCAGCGGCAAGAAAGGCGTCGTGCTGCGCAGCCTGACCTCCGACGAGGTCGATGCCCGCGCCCAGGCGTTGGCCGATGCGCGTGTCCGCGAGGCCGAGGAGCGCCAGCGCGCCGAGGAAGAGGCCAAGCGCCTTGCCGAGGAAGAGGCGCGCCGCAAGGTCGAGGAAGAAGAGGCGCGCAAGAAGGCCGAAGAGGAAGAGGCCAAGCGCAAGGCCGAGGAAGAGGAAGCCGCGCGCCAGGCCGCCGAAGAAGAGGCGCGCCTTGCCGCCGCGGAAGTCGCCCAGCCGGTGGTGCCGGATGAGGCCGCCCCGGCGCCCGCCAAGGCGGACAAGGCTCACAAGGCTGAAAAGCCGGAGAAGGAAGAGACCGACGCCGACGGCGCCCTGAAGCCGGTGAAGCGCCCGCGCGCCGCCGAGACCAAGACCGCCCGCCGCGGCGACGAGCGCCGGCGCACCAAGCTGACCATCACCAGCGCCTTTGAGGACGACGCGGAACGCGGCCGCAGCCTTGCCGCCATGCGCCGCCGCCGCGAGCGCGAAAAGGCACGGGCCTCCCAGGCGGGCGGCGCCCGCGAGAAGGTCGTGCGCGACGTCATCATCCCCGAGACGATCACCATCCAGGAACTGGCCAACCGCATGGCCGAGCGCGCCGTCGACGTCATCAAGATGTTGATGAAGCAGGGCCAGATGCTGAAGATCAACGACGTCATCGACGCCGATACCGCCCAGCTCATCGCCGAGGAACTCGGCCACAGCGTCAAGCGCGTGTCCGAGGCCGACGTCGAGGAGGGCCTGTTCAGCGAGGATGACGCCACCGAGGACATGGCGCAGCGCCCGCCGGTCGTGACCATCATGGGCCACGTCGACCACGGCAAGACCTCGCTGCTCGATGCCATCCGCCACGCCAACGTGGTCTCCGGCGAGGCCGGCGGCATCACCCAGCATATCGGCGCCTACCAGGTCGAGCAGAACGGCCAGAAGATCACCTTCATCGACACCCCGGGCCACGCCGCCTTCACGGCGATGCGCGCCCGCGGCGCCCAGGTGACCGACGTCGTCATCCTGGTGGTTGCGGCAGACGACGGCGTCATGCCGCAGACGATCGAGGCGATCAACCACGCCAAGGCCGCCGAGGTGCCGATCATCGTCGCCATCAACAAGATCGACAAGCCCGGCGCCGACCCCAACCGGGTCCGCACCGAGCTCCTGCAGCACGAGATCGTCGTGGAATCAATGGGCGGCGATACCCTCGAGGTCGAGGTCTCGGCGCTGAAGAAGACCAATCTGGAAGGCGTCCTGGAAGCGATCCTGCTGCAGACCGAACTGATGGAGCTGCAGGCCAATCCAGACCGCGAGGCCGAAGGCATCGTCATCGAGGCCAAGCTCGACAAGGGCCGCGGCCCGGTCGCCACCGTCCTCGTCCAGCGCGGCACGCTTGAGGTCGGCAACATCCTCGTCGCCGGCGCCGAATGGGGCCGCGTGCGCGCCCTGATCGACGACCACGGCGAGCAGACCACGGAAGCCGGCCCGTCGATGCCGGTCGAGGTGCTCGGCTTCCAGGGAACGCCGGAAGCGGGCGACCGCTTCGCCGTCGTCGAGAACGAGGCCCGCGCCCGCGAGGTCGTCGAATACCGCCAGCGCCAGCGCCGCGAGAAGAGCCACGCGGCGACCGCCCGCGGCTCGCTGCAGCAGATGATGAGCCGGCTGCAGGAAGACGGCCGCAAGGAATTCGTCCTCGTCATCAAGGGCGACGTGCAGGGCTCCGTTGAGGCCATCAACGGCGCGCTCGACAAGCTCGGCAACGAGGAGGTCGCCGCCCGTGTCGTCCACGGCGCCGTCGGCGGCATCACCGAATCCGACGTGACGCTGGCCGCCGCGTCCCATGCCCCGATCATCGGCTTTAACGTCCGCGCCAACCGCCAGGCCCGCGAGGCGGCGGAGCGCGAGGGCGTGGAGATCCGCTACTACAACATCATCTACGACCTGGTGGATGACGTGAAGGCGGCGATGTCCGGCATGCTGTCGCCGGAGCGCCGCGAGACCATGCTCGGCAACGCCGAGATCCTGGAGGTCTTCAACATCTCCAAGGTCGGCAAGGTCGCCGGCTGCCGGGTCACCGACGGCAATGTGGAGCGCGGCGCGGGCGTCCGCCTGATCCGCGACGACGTCGTCGTCCACGAGGGCAAGCTGTCGACGCTGAAGCGCTTCAAGGACGAGGTGAAGAACGTCGTCGCCGGCCAGGAATGCGGCATGGCCTTCGAGAACTACCAGGACATGCGCCCCGGCGACGTCATCGAGTGCTACCGGGTCGAGGAGGTGGCGCGCACGCTCTAGCGTCCGCGTCCAGCCGGTTCTCTGTCGCCGGGCGGCGCCCGGCACGGAGATTTTTTGCGTAAGATTTGAAACGGCGGCGGCGGTCCGATCCCGCCCCGCCCGTGCAGCGATCAAGAGACCCTTTTATGAGACATCACAGCGGCCCGTCCGCCGGCATGCCGAGCCAGCGTCAGTTGCGCGTCGGCGAACTCATCCGCCACGCCCTTGCCGACCTCCTGACCCGCCGCGAGGTCATCGATCCGGTGCTGGAGACCCACATCATCACGGTCACCGAGGTGCGCATGTCGCCGGACCTGAAGCACGCCACCTGCTTCGTCGAGCCGCTCGGCGGCGCCGACGAGGACGCCGTGGTGAAGGCCCTGGAAAAGCACCGCAAGTTCATGCGCGGCCAGCTCAATCGCCAGGTCGAGCTGCGCTTCAGCCCGGAGCTCCATTTCCAGCTCGACACCCGCTTCGACGATGACACCCGCGTCGACAAGCTCTTGAAGCAGCCGAAGGTCGCCCACGACCTTGAGCCCGGCGACGACGAGAACTGAGCGGTTCGGCCGATGGCACGGGGCAAGAAGAAACGCAACAAGGTCGACGGCTGGCTGATCCTCGACAAGCCGGTGGGCCTGTCGTCCACCCAGGCCCTCGGCCGGGTGAAATGGCTGCTCAATCCGCAAAAGGCCGGCCATGCCGGCACCCTCGACCCGCTGGCCAGCGGTCTCCTGCCGCTTGCCTTCGGGGAGGCGACGAAGACGGTGCCCTATGTCATGGACGGGCGGAAGGTCTATCGCTTCACCGTGCGCTGGGGCGTTGAGACCGACACCGACGACACCGAAGGGGAGGTGATCGCCACCTCCGACCTCTTGCCCGGTGCGGAGGATATTCGCGCCGTGCTGCCGGAGTTCACCGGCGAGATCCTGCAGACCCCGCCGAAATTCTCCGCCATCAAGATCGACGGCGAGCGCGCCTATGACCTCGCCCGCGCCGGCGAGGAGGTCGTCCTGGAAGCCCGCCCGATCGAGATCCACCGCCTCGACCTGATCGACACCCCGGATGCGGAGACCTCGGTCTTTGAGGCCGAATGCGGCAAGGGCACCTATGTGCGCGCGCTCGCCCGCGACATCGGCCGCCGCCTCGGCACGCACGGCCATGTCTGCGCGCTGCGCCGAGTCCTCGTCGGTCCCTTCGACGAGGAGGACATGGTGACCCTCGACGAACTCGAGGAAATCGCCGCCGAAGCCCGCGAAGAAATGGCCGCCGACGGCGACGATGCGGACGAGACCGCCGACGGCGACGCCCCGAAGCGACCGGCGCCGCTCGACCCGGAGGTGTTCGACGATGTGATGCTGCCGGTGGAGACGGCGCTCGCCGACCTTCCCGAGCTTGCCGTCGATGCCAATGCGGCGGCGCGCCTGCGCCGCGGCCAGGGCGTCATCCTGCGCGGCCGCGACGCCCCGGTCGCCGGCAGCGAGGTCTTCGCCACCTGCCGCGGCCAGCTTGTCGCCCTCGGTGAGGTGGACCGCGGCGAGTTGCGACCGAGCCGGGTTTTCAATCTCTAGGGAGTGGCCCGCGCGGCGCCATCGCCTGCGTCGCCGCCGGTCGTATCGCCCGGAACCCGGCCTTAACCCTGACCTTGCGGCCGCTCGCCCGGCAAAGAAAACGCTGGCCTTTGTCGGTGTTTTCCGTTAGGCAGGCGCTGCGGCATCGCTCCGGCCAAAACCGGACGGGCCGCCGAACGATCCGGGTCTGCCCGACCACGCTGGACGACATCCCGGCCTGGCCAGACGACCCCGGGGTCGATGCCCATCCGATCCATCGACGATCCCTCCGGCGCCGCTTGCCGCCGCCGTTCGCGGTATCGTTTCTGGGAAGCCCGGATGGTGCGGCCCGCAATGCGCCACGGACGGCGCTTTTTGCGGGGCATCTGTAGCTCAAGACCGATTTGGAGGTACCCGATGTCGATCACTGCCGAACGCAAGCAGGAGCTTGTCACCGAATTTGCGACCAAGGACGGAGATACCGGTTCCCCGGAAGTCCAGGTCGCCATCCTGACCGAGCGCATCGTCAACCTGACCGGCCATTTCAAGGTCCACGGCAAGGATAACCATTCCCGCCGCGGCCTCCTGAAGCTGGTCAGCCAGCGGCGCCGTCTTCTCGACTATCTGAAGAAGAAGGACAATGCCCGCTACCGTACGCTGATCGAGCGTCTCGGACTGCGCCGCTAACAACGGCATCGGCGCACAGTGTATCGGCGCGCCGCATCCGGCCGGGTCCCGAAGGACCGCCGCTTGCGCGCCGATACAAAAGCCCCGTGGCGGGATGGGCCCGCCACGGCAGTTTGCACGGAACGCAAGGCAAACCATGGGGCAGGATAGCCAGACGCTTTTCCGACGCTCCGGCCGCGGCCGGACCGGGAGAGCGCCTCGCCGTCTTGCCCGTGGTGCGTCGTGCCCCGTGACAGCACGCACGTATGCACGAAAGGACAACCATGTTTGACATCCAACGCGAAGAGATCGAGTGGGGCGGCCGCACGCTGACCCTGGAGACGGGCCGCGTCGCCCGCCAGGCCCACGGCTCCGTCGTCGCCACCTATGGCGAGACCACGGTGATGGCCACCGTCGTCTCCGAGGACCAGCCGCGCGCCGGCATCGACTTCTTCCCGCTCACCGTCCACTACCAGGAAAAGACCTTCGCCGCCGGCAAGATCCCGGGCGGCTTCTTCAAGCGCGAGGGCCGGCCGACCGAGAAGGAGGTGCTGACCTCCCGCCTCATCGACCGTCCGATCCGCCCGCTCTTTGCGCCCGGCTTCAAGTGCGAGACCCAGGTGATCGCCACCGTGCTGTCGCACGACCTTGAGAACGATCCCGACATCGTCGCCATGGTCGCCGCCTCGGCCGCGCTGACCCTGTCCGGCGTTCCCTTCATGGGCCCGATCGGCGGCGCCCGCGTCGGCCTCATCAACGGCGAGTACGTCCTCAACCCGCAGCTCGACGAGATGCCGGAGACCAAGCTCGACCTCGTCGTCGCCGGCACCGGCGATGCTGTTCTGATGGTCGAATCCGAAGCCCACGAGCTCGACGAGGAGACCATGCTGAAGGCCGTCATGTTCGGCCACAAGGGCTTCCAGCCGGTCATCGACGCCATCATCAAGCTGGCCGAAAAGGCCGCCAAGGAGCCGCGCGCCCTCAACCTGCCGGACAACTCCGAGCTTTATGCAAAGGTCAAGGACCTGGCCGGCGCGGAGATCGCCTCCGCCTACCAGATCCGCGAGAAGACCGAGCGCCACGCCGCCATTTCCGCCGCCAAGGAAAAGGCCGGCGAGACCCTCTTTGCCGATCCGGACAACGCCCCTGCGCCGGAACTGGTCAAGGAGATGTTCAAGAAGCTGGAGAAGGAGATCGTCCGCGGACGCATCCTCGACAGCGGCGACCGCATCGACGGCCGCGACCTGAAGACCGTGCGCCAGATCGTGTCGGAAGTCGGCATGCTGCCGCGCACCCACGGCTCGGCCCTGTTCACCCGCGGCGAGACCCAGGCTCTCGTGGTCGCCACGCTCGGCACCGGCGAGGACGAGCAGTTCATCGATGCGCTTGAAGGGACCTACAAGGAAAACTTCATGCTGCATTACAACTTCCCGCCGTTCTCGGTCGGCGAGACCGGCCGCATCGGCTCGCCCGGCCGCCGCGAGATCGGCCATGGCAAGCTGGCTTGGCGGGCGCTGCGCCCGGCGCTGCCGCCGCACCATGAGTTCCCCTACACCATCCGCCTCGTTTCCGAGATCACCGAGTCCAACGGCTCCTCCTCGATGGCCACCGTCTGCGGCTCGTCGCTGGCGCTGATGGATGCGGGCGTGCCGCTGCGCCGCCCCGTCGCCGGCATCGCCATGGGCCTGATCAAGGAAGACGATCGCTTCGCGGTGCTCTCCGACATCCTCGGCGACGAGGACCATCTCGGCGACATGGACTTCAAGGTCGCCGGCACCTCGGAAGGCATCACCTCGCTGCAGATGGACATCAAGATCACCGGCATCACCGAGGAGATCATGAAGATCGCCCTCGACCAGGCCAAGGACGGCCGGGTGCACATCCTCGGCAAGATGGCCGAGGCGATCGGCGAGGCCCGTCCGGAGCTCGGCGAATACGCCCCGCGCATCGAGGTCATCCAGATCCCGACCGACAAGATCCGTGACGTCATCGGCACCGGCGGCAAGGTGATCCGCGAGATCGTCGAGAAGACCGGCGCCAAGATCAACGTCGAGGACGACGGCACCGTCAAGGTGGCTTCCTCCGACGGCAAGGCGATCAAGGCGGCGCTGAACTGGATCAAGTCGATCACGGCCGAGCCGGAAGTCGGCGAGATCTACGAGGGCACGGTCGTCAAGACCGTCGACTTCGGCGCCTTCGTCAACTTCTTCGGCGCCCGCGACGGCCTCGTCCACATCTCCCAGCTCGCCCCGCAGCGGGTCGGCAAGACCACCGACATCGTCAAGGAAGGCGACAAGGTCTGGGTCAAGCTGCTCGGCTTCGACGACCGCGGCAAGGTCCGCCTGTCGATGAAGATCGTCGACCAGGAGACCGGCAAGGAAATCACCGAGGAAGCCGAGGACGCGTAAAGAGCGCCACGGCATCTTTCAGGAATACGGAAAGGGCGGCTCTCGGGCCGCCCTTTTTGCGTTTGGTCGCTGTTACATGCGGGCGTCGGCGACTTGAGCGTCCGCCGCACTGGATTGCTTCGCTCCGCTCGCAATTGTGCGAGTTCAGATATTCGGTGATGGGATCGCGGAAAGGAGCGACCCATGCGCGACAACAGCTATGACCGGACGATCGAACGGAAC
>NZ_JAOQNS010000019.1 GCF_025961475.1 Rhodobium gokarnense
TCCGTTCGATCGTCCGGTCATAGCTGTTGTCGCGCATGGGTCGCTCCTTTCCGCGATCCCATCACCGAATATCTGAACTCGCACAATTGCGAGCGAGCGAAGCGAGCGCGGCAATCCAGGGCCGCGCGTTCCGAGCAAACTGCTCTGGATCGCCGCGTCGCCTGCGGCTCCTCGCGATGACGCGAGAGGAGGCGTGGTTGTCCTATTCATATCGTTACAGGATGCCGAGGTCGGTGCCGACGGCGATGAAGGCCTCAAGGGCGGTGTCGATGTCGGCGTCGCTGAGCGCGGCCGACATCTGGGTGCGGATCCGGGCCTTGCCCTTCGGCACCACCGGATAGAAGAAGCCGGTGACGTAGATGCCCCGCTCGTCGAGCGCCGCCGCCATCTTCTGGGAAAGCGCCGCATCGCCGAGCATCACCGGGATGATCGGCGTCTCGCCCGGCAGGAGGTCGAAACCGGCCTCCGTCAGCCCGGCCCGGAAGCGCTTCGTGTGCCGGGCAAGGGTCGCGCGCCGGTCGTCGGCGGCTTCCGCGATGTCGATGGCCTTCAGCGATCCGGCGGTGACGGCAGGCGCGAGACTGTTGGAAAAGAGATAGGGCCGCGCCCGCTGGCGCAACAGGTCGATGACGGGCTTGCTTGCTGCAACGAAGCCGCCCATGGCGCCGCCGAGTGTTTTGCCGAAGGTGCCGGTGACGATGTCGACCTTGTCACCAGCCCCGGTCAGCGCCGGCGTGCCGCGGCCCTTCTCGCCCAGGTGCCCGGTGGCGTGGCAGTCGTCGACCAGGACGAGCGCGCCGTAGCGCTCGGCAAGGTCGCAGATGGCGGGAAGGTTCGCGACGGCGCCATCCATGGAAAAGACGCCGTCCGTGGCGATGAGCTTGAACCGTGCCCCGTCCGCATCGGCGGCCTTGAGCTGGTCCTCCAGGGCATCCATGTCGCCGTTCGCAAAGCGGTAGCGCTTGGCCTTGGAGAGCCGCACGCCGTCGATGATCGAGGCGTGGTTGAGGGAATCGGAGACGATCGCATCGGCGTCGGTGAGGAGCGGCTCGAACACCCCGCCATTGGCATCGAAGCAGGCGGCAAAGAGGATCGCATCCTCCTTGCCGAGATAGCGCGCGATCCGCTCCTCGAGCTGACGGTGCAGGGTCTGTGTGCCGCAGATGAAGCGCACGGACGCCATGCCGAAGCCGAACTCGTCGAGCGCCTGCTTGGCCGCAGCGACGATCTCGGGATGGTTGGCAAGTCCCAGATAGTTGTTGGCGCAGAGATTGATGACCTCGCGTTTGCCCCCATCGGAGGCGATGTCGATGCGGCCGCCCTGCGGTCCGGCGATCAGCCGCTCGCGCTTGTAGAGTCCGGCCTCCTCGATCTCCTCAAGGGTGTTTTTGAGGTGGGCCGTGAAATCGTCCGACATATCGATCTCCATGTTCAATATAATGGATAATCTATCATTCCGGACGTCGTCAAGCGGGAAATCAGCGGTTGCGGCCGAAAGGCCGGGCGGCGTCAGCGATAGGCGACCACCAGAAGCGCCCGTGCCGCCGCGTCGCCCCGGTTGGCGATGCTGTGCGCTGTGTCGGCCGGATAGCGCGCCGTGTCGCCGGCATGGGCCCGTTCGCTGGCGCCGCCGCTCGTCACCGTGAGGGCGCCCTCATAGACCGTCAGATGCTCGGTCGCGCCGTGAGTATGGGCGCTGCTGTCGAGGATGCCGCCGGGCTCGACGGTCAGCTCGTACCATTCGGTCATGCCGGCCATCTGCGGCGGGCTGAAGATACGCAGGCGGCACTGCCCGTCCGGGCTGCGCATTTCCGGGATGGCATGCGGCGAGACGATCTCGATGGTGCCGCCGGTGCCGGCCGGCACCGCGCCGTCGACGAGGTCGGCCAGTTCGATGCCGAGGGCCCGGGTCAGGCTCCAAAGGACGGCGAAGGTCGGGTTGGCCTGGCCGCGCTCGATCTGCGACAGCATCGACTTGGAAACGCTCGATCGCTCCGCAAGCTGTCCCAGCGTCAGGCCCTCGGCCTTGCGGCGGCGTTGCAGGACAGGTCCGATCTCCGGTGTCGACATGGGGCATTTGTATCCGAAAAAATCCAGTATATCGGATTTCTATCACGCGACATGCCGGTCGTGCAATTGCCGCCCGGTCCGAGTGACTGGTTCAGAGCTTCTTGATGGCATAGGCCATCGCGCCTGCGACCACGAGGGCGGCGGAGGCGGCGGCAGACGGAATGAGGAAGCTGCCGGTGGCATCGAAGAGGGTGCCGGCAAAGGCCGGGCCGACGATCTGGCCGAGGCCGAAGGAGGCGGTCATCAGGGCCAGCATCCGTTCCGCATCGCCGCTGGAGAGCCGCCGTCCGGCGGAAATGCCGAGCGCGACGATGCCCATGAAGGTGCCGCCGAAGAGGATGGCGGCAATGAGGATCGCCGGCGGGGTCAGCACCGTGACGCTGACGATGACCGCCAGCGCCTCGATCAGGCAGGCCGCCGCGAAGGCGGCAAGGTCGCCGATCCGTCTCGCCACCATGCTCCAGATGGCGATGGAGGGCGCGGCCGCGAGTCCGACGACGAGCCAGATCGCCGGCTCCAGCGGCGCGATGTCGGGCGCATCGCGGACGATGGCGACGAGGAAGGTCGCGGTGATGACGTAGCCGAAGCCGTAGAGCCCGTAGGCGGCAATGAGGATGGAAAGTCCCGGGTTGCACCCGCCGTCGCGCCTGACCGGGGCCGACGGCGCCGTTTTTCGCTCCGGGATGAGGAAGGCAACGGCGACGAGGGCGACGGCGGTGACGGCAGCGCTCGCCCACCAAAGGGCCTGCCAGTCGGCGCCCCCGACCACCATTAGCGCCATCAGCGCGGCCGATCCGGCAATGCCGAGGCCGACACCGGCAAAATGCACGGAGGCGAGCCCGGCGCGGCCGGCCCGCGCAAGGCGGTCGAGGACGAGGGCGGAGGAATAGACCAGCACGAAGGCACTGGCGACGCCGCCGACAAAGCGCAGGATGAGGAAGGCGGCGAGCGACTCGGTGACGCCCATCAGGCCGGTGGTGACGGCGCTGAGGGCGAGGCCGCCGAGGAACCAGCCGCGCCGCGAACCCTTGATGATCGGCGTTGCGGCAAGCAGCGCGCCGAGGAGATAGCCGGCATAGTTGGAGGAGGCGACGAGGCCCGCCGCGCTCTTGGAGAGCCCGAGGGCGGAGACCATAACCGGCAGGATCGGCGTATAGACGAAACGGCCAACGCCCATTGCGGCCGCCAGCGCGATGAGCCCGCCGATGGCGAGCCTCAGGGGGTGGTTACGATCTTCGGTCACTCCGAAGCATTGCCGCGGCGCCGACGGCCGATCAAGCAGATTCAACCGCCGGCGCTATCGCAATCGTACTTCGCGCTTCCCGCGACTACTCCTCCAGCCCGTCGAAGAGGGCCGTGGAAAGATAACGCTCGGCAAAGGACGGGATGATGAGGACGATGTTCTTGCCCGCCATTTCCGGCCGCGAGCCGACGCGGATGGCGGCCGCGATCGCCGCACCGGAGGAGATGCCGACCGGAATGCCTTCCACTGCCGCGGCCTGGCGGGCGAAATGGAACGCATCGTCGTTGGAGACGGTGACGACCTCGTCATAGACCGAGGTGTCGAGCACACCCGGCACGAAGCCGGCGCCGATGCCCTGGATCTTGTGCGGACCGGGATTGCCGCCGCTGAGGATCGGGCTGTCGGCCGGTTCCACGGCGACGACGCGCACGTCGGGCTTGCGCTGTTTGAGCACCTGGCCGACGCCGGTGATGGTGCCGCCGGTGCCGATGCCGGAGACGAAGGCGTCGACGGCGCCGCCGGTGTCGGTCCAGATTTCCTCGGCCGTCGTGGCGCGGTGGATCGCCGGGTTGGCCGGGTTCTCGAACTGTTGCGGGATGACGGCGTCGGGGATTTCCTTGACCAGTTCCTCGGCCTTGGCGACGGCGCCCTTCATGCCCTTCGGGCCTTCCGTGAGGATCAGCTCGGCGCCGAGCAGCCGCAGCATCTTGCGGCGCTCGATCGACATTGTCTCCGGCATGACGAGGATCAGCCGGTAGCCGCGGGCGGCCGCGACGAAGGCGAGCGCGATGCCGGTATTGCCGGAGGTCGGCTCGACCAGCGTCGTCTTGCCCGGCGTGATCTTGCCGTCGGCCTCCATGGCGTCGATCATCGCCGCGCCGATGCGGTCCTTGACGCTGGCGATCGGGTTGAAGAACTCCAGCTTGGCAAGGAGGTTGGCCTTGACGCCGGCGGCCTTGGCCAGCCGGTCGAGGCGGACCAGCGGGGTGTCGCCGATGGTCTCGATGATGGAGGAATAGATCCGTCCGCGGCCGGGCGCGGGGGCATCTTCGGTCTTAAGGGCAGCGGCATTGCTCATGGTCTGACCTTTCTGAAAAAGCGAGCTGGAAGAAGTCCGGCGGCGCCGCATGTGAGGAGCGGCCGGCACGCCGGTGCGTTGGCGGGAATTTTAGCGAAAGGTTGCGAACGGAGCGAGGGCGACGCGCGGACTGTATACGCCTATTTGGGGCAATCTGTTCTGAAATTTTGACTAGGGCTAGAATCGTTTTGCGCCGTAGCGCCGGAAAACCCTGCTGCAGCGCAAAATTTCAGTCGCGGCCCGTGGAGCCGAAGCCGCCGGCGCCGCGCACTGTGGCCTCCAGATCCAGGGCCGGCTGAAAGTCCGCCTGCAGCACCGGCGCCAGCACCATCTGGGCAATGCGCTCGCCGCGGCGGATGGTGAAGGGGGCCTCGCCGTGATTGATCAGGATCACGCCGATCTCGCCGCGATAGTCCGCATCGATGGTGCCGGGGGAATTGAGGACGGTGACGCCGTGCTTCAGGGCAAGGCCGGAGCGCGGCCGCACCTGCGCCTCCGTGCCCGAGGGGAGGGCAATGGCGATGCCGGTGGGGATCAGGGCGCGGGCGCCGGGGGCGAGCGTCACAGGCGCGTCCTCGGCAACGGCGGCAAGGAGGTCGAGGCCGGCGGCGTCCGCGCTCTGATAGGCCGGCAGCGGCAGGCCGGCGCCGTGCGGGAGCTGTTTGACGGAAACGCGCGCGGTCACGATGCGTCGGCCTTCGAAAGAGCCTCGGCGATCGCGGCCACGAGCCGGGCCGCGACGTCGCCCTTGGAGAGCGTCGGCCAGTCCTCGACGCCGTCCGCCCGGACGATGCGCACGGTGTTGGCGTCGCCCCCCATGACGCCGGTGGCCGGCGACACGTCGTTGGCGACGATCCAGTCGGCGCCCTTGCGGGTCAGCTTGCCCGTGGCGTTGGCGATGAGGTCGTTGGTCTCGGCCGCAAAGCCGACGACGAGGCGCGGCCGCAGCGTTTCGTGCCGGCCGATGGTGGCGAGGATGTCGGGGTTTTCGACGAGGGTGAGGGCAGGCGGGCCGCTCCCCGGCGTCTTCTTCATCTTCGCGGTGGTCTCCGTGGCCGGGCGCCAGTCGGCAACGGCGGCGGCCATGACCGCGACGTCGGCGGGAAGGGCGGCCTCCACGGCCGCAAGCATCTGCCGCGCGGTCTCCACATGGACGGTTCTGACGCCGGCCGGATCGCCGAGCGAAACCGGCCCCGAAACAAGGGTCACCTCGGCGCCGGCAGCGGCAGCGGCAGCGGCAATCGCATGACCCTGCTTGCCGGAGGAGCGGTTGGCGAGGAACCGGACGGGATCGATCGGCTCCACGGTTGGCCCGGATGTGACGACCACCTTGCGGCCCGAGAGCGGCTTGGCGGCCCCGTCGAAATGGGCTTCGACAGCGGCAACGATTTCCATCGGCTCGGCCATCCGGCCGGTGCCGGCCTCGCCGCTCTCGGCCATCTCGCCGACGGCAGGGCCGACGAAGGCAATGCCGTCGCCGCGGAGCGTCGCGACGTTCCTCTGCGTTGCCGGATGCGCCCACATCATCGGGTTCATGGCCGGCGCGGCAAGGACCGGCGTGTCGGTGGCAAGGAGCACGGTGGAGGCGAGGTCGTTTGCGATCCCGTTCGCCATCCTGGCGAGAAGATCGGCGGTCGCCGGCGCGACGACGATGAGGTCGGCTTCCCGCGACAGGCGGATATGGCCGATGTCGTGCTCATCGTCGCGGTCGAAGAGGTCGGTGAAGACCCGGTCGCCGGAGATCGCGGAAAAACTCATCGGCGTGACGAACTCGGTCGCCGCCGCCGTCATGACGACCCGCACGGACGCGCCGCGCTCGCGCAGACGCCTGACGAGGTCGAGGCTCTTATAGGCGGCGATGCCGCCGCTGACGATGAGGAGAATGCGCCGGGAGTGCAGCATGGGAGGTATTCGCTCGCCCGCGCCCGGAAAAGGGCTCCGGGCGCTCCTGTCGTGGGAAGGACGGTCCTAGTAGCCGGCGGAGAACGATTTCGGCGCCGGATCGATCTCGCGGGGCTGGCCGCCCGCGACCTCATAGACCGCAAGGCCGCGCTCGTTGGTGCCGTCGCGGCGGAAGCGGAACACGCCGTCGATGCCGAGGAAGCCGTCCGGATTGGTCAGGATGTCCTCGGAGAACCGGCGCGCGCCCGCGCTGCGGACAAGGCCCGCGGCAAGGATCGTCGCGTCATAGGCAAGCGTTCCGGTCCGCGGCGGGCTGACGCCATAGGCCGCCTGGTAGCGGCTCGCGAACTTCTGGTAGCCGGCCTTGTCGGTGCCGGGGAACCAGCCGCCGCGCAGCGACGAATCGGCAAGGATCGCCGGATTGTCCCACTGGCTGGTGCCGAGCATCTGGACGGTCTGGCTGGTCACGCCCTTCTGGGCGAGGACGCCGGCGATGATCCGCGCCGCGCCGCCGCCATCCGGAATGAACACCGCATCGATCTGCGGGCCGAGGGTGGCGATCGCCTCGGCCTTGGCGCGGATGTCGGCCTCCGTGCCGTCATAGCGCTCGATGCCGAGGACGCGGACGCCGAACTGGCCGGCATACTGCCGGAACGAGGCCTCGACCACCTGGCCGTAGGCGTTGCTCGGCACGATCGCGGCGAACGACTTCTTGCCCCGCTTGGAGGCGAAGGAGACGATCCGGCGCACGTCGTTCTGCGGCAGGAAGGAAAGCAGGTAGACGCCGCGCGCAGCAACGCTGGAATTGCTCGAAAAGGCAACGACCGGAACGCCCGAGGAGCGCGCCGCGCTGGCAGCGCCGCCGACGGCCGGGGCGAACACCGGGCCGATGATCAGTTCGGCACCTTCCGCGATCGCCGCCTGGGCGGCCGCCTTGCCGCCTTCCGACGAGCCGTTGGTGTCCTTGACCAGGAGCTGGATGTCGCCGCCCTGGAAGTCGTTGATCGCAAGCTCTGCGGAGTTGCGGAACAGCCGTGCGACGGAACTGGCATCGCCCCCGGCCGAGTTCGGCAACAGCAGGCCGACCCGCACGGAGCCGGAGCCGATGGTCTCGCCGCTCGGCGCCACCGGACCTGACGAGCGCGACGGGCCGCTGCCCCAGCCGGAAAAGCCGCCGCCACCGCCGCATGCGGCAACGGCGAGCACGGCTGCAACGACGGCGCCACGCTTTAGATTGCCCATGGAAAGTGAGGCAAAAAGACGGTTTACTCGATACACCCTAGCCTCCCCTGCCGCATGAGGATGCAATCTGGAAATTGTTCCGACCCCATCCGGCATACTGAACGCCTTGTCTGACCATGTCAAAGGACATTGGCCGGTCCTAAATTCTTTGCCGAGGCCGGTTTTTCTGAAGTTTGCCTTCCAAAAGACCGGTCTCGTCTTGCCCGCCGGAGCGGGCGTCCGGGCCGTCAAGGGTCGCAGTCCCCGCGCGCCCCGTTTCGACCTGCCGTGGGGTCCCTGCAAGGCAACCCTCTGGGCATCGGCCCTGTCCTTAGCATAAGTTCCAATAATTAAGACAATTTATAGCCTTGCCATAAAGGAACCGGAAAACGATGGCTTCCCCGACCCCGAAGGACGCGCCGCGCGCCTTTGCCGTCTTCGGCGCTTCCGTTGCCGCGCCGCGCCTGGAGCCGGGGCTCTATGTGGTCTCCACCCCCATCGGCAATCTCGGCGACATCACCCTGCGGGCCCTGCAGACCCTGGCCGCCGCCGACGTCATCGCCTGCGAGGACACCCGGGTCTCGCGCGTCCTCACCAACCACTTTGCCATCGCCACGCGGCTCCTTGCCTACCACGACCACAACGCGGAAAAGCAGCGCCCGAAACTGTTGCAGATGCTGGCCGACGGCGCTGCGGTGGCGCTCATTTCCGATGCCGGCACGCCGCTGATTTCCGATCCCGGCCTGAAGCTCGTCGCGGAGGCCCTCGATGCCGGCCACAGGGTGGTGCCGATCCCCGGTGCCTCGGCGCTCCTTGCCGCAACGGTCGCCGCCGGCCTTGCCACCGACACGGTGCTCTTTGCCGGCTTCCTTCCCAACAAGGGTGGCCCGCGCAAGCGGCGCATCGAGGTGCTGGCCGGCATTCCGGCAAGCCTCGTTTTTTATGAGTCGCCGAATCGCCTTGCCGCGGGGCTGAAGGACCTGGCCGAGGTGCTCGGCGCCGACCGGCCTGCAGCCGTCGCGCGCGAACTGACTAAAAAATTCGAGACCGTGCGGCGGGGCACCCTCGGGAGCCTTACTGAGGCCTATGCCGGCGAATCGGTGAAAGGCGAGATCGTCATCGTCGTCGGCCCGCCCGAGGAGGTCGCCGAGACGGAGATCGACATCGACGCCGCCCTTGCCGAGGCCCTGTCGCGCAGCGGCGCCTCGGCCGCCGCCGGCGAGGTGGCCAAGGCCACCGGCCGCGACCGGCGCACGCTCTACAAGCGCGCCGTGGAACTTAAGAATGCTGCGGCCGTGGGGGAGGGCGGGTCGTGACGTCGGAGGCAAAAGAAACCGGCAAGCGCCGCGCCGCGTTCCGCCGCGGGCTCTCTGCCGAGGCCGTCGCCGCCATGTTCCTGCGCCTCAAGGGCTACCGCATCCTCGCCCGCCGCTTCCGTTCCGGCCGCGGCGAGATCGACCTGATCGCCAGGCGCGGCGACGTCGTTGCCTTCGTCGAGGTCAAGGCACGCAAAACGGAAGCGGCCGCCATCGAGGCGGTCGATGCCCGCACCCGCGCCCGCATCGAGGCCGCCGCCAATGCCTGGATCGCCCGCCAGCCGGCAAACCCTGAAGCGACCTATCGCTTCGACGTGGTGCTCATCGTGCCGGGGCGCCTGCCGGTCCATCTCGCGAGCGCCTTCGAAGGCGCCTGACGGCCGGACAGGGCAGGCATGCGGCCATGGACAAACGGGCCGCAAGCGCACATATCAACGAACGACTGACTGCCCTCCCCAGGAGCTTTCCGAAAAATGCCGCTCACCGTCGCCTTCCAGATGGATCACATCTCCGGCATCAAGATCGCCGGCGATTCCACCTTCGCCCTGATGCTGGAGGCCGAGGCCCGCGGCCATCGCCTCTATCACTACACGGTCGACAGCATGGCCATGTGGGACGGCAAGGTGACGGCGGTGGCCGAGCCGGTCTCGGTGCGCGATGTCGCCGGCGACCACTACACGCTGGGCGCCGGCGAGCGCGTGGAACTGTCGTCCTTCGACGTCATCCACATGCGCCAGGACCCGCCCTTCGACCTTGCCTATATCTCCGCCACCCACATGTTGGAGCGCATCCACCCGGAAACGCTCGTCGTCAACGATCCGGTCGAGGTCCGCAATGCGCCCGAAAAGCTGTTCGTCGTCGATTTCGCCGACCTGATGCCGCCGACGCTGATCACCCGCGACCGCGGCGCCATCAAGGCGTTCCGCGAGGAGCACGGCGAGGTCGTCATCAAGCCGCTCTACGGCCATGGCGGCAACGCCGTCTTCCGGCTCCATCCCGACGACCAGAATTACGGCTCGCTGATCAGCCTTTTCGAGGGCCTTTATCCGGAGCCCTGGGTGATCCAGCGCTACCTCACCGAGGTCCGCGCCGGCGACAAGCGCATCCTCCTCGTCGACGGCGAATTCGCCGGCGCCGTCAACCGCATCCCGGCCGCCGACGACCTGCGCTCCAACATGGTGCAGGGCGGCCAGGCGGCGGCCACCGAGCTGACGCCGCGCGAGCGCGAGATCTGCGAGCGCCTTGGCCCGGAACTGAAGAAGCGCGGCCTCATCTTCGTCGGCATCGACGTCATCGGCGATTACCTGACGGAGATCAACGTTACCTCCCCGACGGGCATCCGCTCGGTGCAAAAACTCTCCGGCATCGACGTCGCCGCCAAGATCTGGGATTCCATAGAGAAACGCCGCGGCTGACGCGGTTCCGATAGACTGCAGTCCGGACAGATTGAATCCCGTTTATTCCGCGAATCCGATTCTTCGGAAATCGGCTTTTTGCGCCGCGCTTAGACGCCAATAAGCCCCTTAGCAAACGATAACGCCAGCGCCACGGTGACGACGGCGATCACCGTGGAAACGAGGATCGCGGCCGAGACCCGCCTGGCGCCGACGCCATATTGCTCAGCGATGACGAAGACGTTGCCGGCGACCGGCATTGCCGCGACCACCGTGCCGACCGCGACCGTTTCTGCCGAAAGCCCGAACCCCGACAGCATGAAATAGGCAACGACCGGATGGACGATGAGCTTCAAGAGGCTCATCAGCGCGATGCCGGGAAGATCACCGCGAAGCCGGCGTCCGGCGAGTGACAGGCCGAGGGCAAAGAGCGCGGTCGGTCCGGCCGCCGCGCCGAGGAATTCCACGAACCACTCGAGCGCGGACGGGACGCCGATGCCGGTGGCTGATAGCAGCACGCCGGCAACGATGGAGACGAGGAACGGGTTGAACACCATCCCACGCGCCACCCGCTGTGCCGTCGCCGAAAGCTCCGTGCCGCCGCGCGAGACCTCGATGAGGCCGATGGAGAGCGGGATGAGGACGACGAGATCGATGATGAGGGCGGCGGCGACCGAGCCGATGCCGCCCGGTCCGAATGCAACCAGGACAAGCGGCAGGGCGAGGAAACCCACATTGCCGACGGCCGATGCCTGGCCGGAGATCGCCGCGCTGGCAAGCCCCTTCATGCCGGCGAACCGCGCCCCGAGGGCGCCGAGGGCGAACAGCAGGACCCCCGCGCTGATCCAGGCGGCAAGGAATTGAGCGTCGAGGAGCACGGTGACCGGCTGCCTGGCCAGCGCGCCGATGATCAGCGCCGGCATCGAGAAATAGAAGACGAAGGTGTTGAGATGCGGGATGCCGGCCGGCGGGATCAGCCGCCGCGCCCCGGCGAGATAGCCGAGCCCGATCACCGCAAAGAACGGCACCGTCAGGCCGAAAAAAACCTCCACCGAACCGTTCTCCCTCCGCCTTGTCTGCCGCCCGCCCTTCGCCTATCGCGTGTTTTCGCCGCCGCGGTCAAGGCGCGGATTATGGGCGTCTTGCGGCCCGCGCGCGGCCGCCGTCCGCCTCCGATCCGGATTTGTTCTCTTATTGTTCTTGACTTCCCGGAAAGGTTGTGTCTGAGTTGTAAAAGGGAAGGGTGAGGCGATGGTCAGTCACGTCACGACGGTAGCGTTTCAGGGGATCGAGGCGGTCCCTGTCGACGTCCAGGTGCAGATCGGGCCGGGCGTCGTCGCCTTCACCATCGTCGGCCTGCCGGACAAGGCGGTCGCCGAAAGCCGGGAGAGGGTGCGCTCCGCGCTGATCGCCTCCGGACTCGCCTTGCCGGCAAAGCGCATCACCGTCAATCTCGCCCCCGCCGACCTGCCGAAGGAGGGCAGCCACTACGACCTTCCCATCGCGCTCTGCCTGATGGCGGCGATGGGCGCCGTGCCGGCCGACCAGCTCGCCGGCTTTTCCGTGCTGGGCGAACTCGCCCTCGACGGCACCATCACGCCGGTCGCCGGCGTGCTGCCGGCAGCGATCGGCGCCAACGGGGCCGGCAAGGGGCTGATCTGCCCGGCCGAAAGCGGTCCCGAGGCGGCCTGGGCGAGTGCCGACATGGAGATCGTCGCCGCCCGCAGCCTCATCGGCCTTGCCAACCACTTCAAGGGAACCCAGGTGCTCTCCCGCCCGGAGCCGAGGATTCGCTCTGCGGGCGCCCCACTGCCCGACCTTGCCGACATCAAGGGCCAGGAGAGTGCCAAGCGGGCCCTCGAAGTCGCCGCCGCCGGCGGCCACAATCTTTTGATGATCGGCCCGCCCGGCGCCGGCAAGTCGATGCTCGCCGCGCGGCTGCCGTCCCTGCTGCCGCCGCTCCAGCCGCGAGAACTGCTGGAAGTGGCGATGATCAACTCCATCGCCGGCAGCCTTTCCGACGGAAGGCTGTCGACGGCGCGCCCGTTCCGCGCGCCGCACCATTCGGCCTCCATGGCCGCGCTCGTCGGCGGCGGGCTCAGGGCCCGGCCCGGCGAGGTCTCGCTCGCCCATAACGGCGTGCTCTTCCTCGACGAGCTGCCGGAGTTCACGCCCCAGGTGCTCGATTCGCTGCGCCAGCCCTTGGAGACCGGCGAGACGGTGATCGCCCGCGCCAACCACCGGGTCACCTATCCCTCGCGCTTCCAGTTGATCGCCGCCATGAACCCCTGCCGCTGCGGCTATGCCGGCGAGCCGGGCCACACCTGCCGGCGCGGCGCCCGCTGCGCCGCCGACTACCAGGCGCGCATCTCCGGCCCGCTGATCGACCGCATCGATTTGCGCATCGAGGTGCCCGCCGTCACTGCCGGCGATCTCATCGCCCCCGCGCCGTCGGAGCCCTCCGCCGCCGTCGCCGAACGCGTCGCCGCCGCCCGCGACATCCAGCGCGAGCGCTTTGCCGATCTCGGCCTTGCCGTCTCCACCAACGCCCAGTGTGCACCCTCCGCCATCGAGCGCATCGCCGAGCCCGATGCCGGCGGCCGCACGCTTCTCGGCGAGGCAGCGGACGCCTTCCACCTGTCGGCCCGCGGCTACCACCGGGTCCTGAAGCTCGCCCGCACCCTTGCCGACCTCGACGGATCGCCCTCTGTCGGCCGCATCCACCTCGCCGAAGCGCTCAGCTATCGTGGCGCCGCAACGGCCCTCGCCAGCGCCGCCTGAGCCGGCCGGCACGATCCCGCCGCCTGCCATATCCCGCAGAAGTGCAGGCATTTCCGTCGCTGTTCTATTGCGTCAAGCCTTTCGCAATGCTCTGCCGGCATACTCCGGATCAGGACGTCGGTGCGCAAGACGTCCGCCCGCGTTCCGGAGTACCCCATGCCCCTGCCGCTCTTTGCCGTCGACGACGAAAAGACCGCGCCCCGTCCGCGCCGCATTGCGGCGACCGTCGTGCCCGTCCTCGCCTTCGCTGCGGCCCTGCTCTTCGTCCTCGCGGCCATCTTCGTCGCGACGCCGGTCGCGCCGCCCGCGGTCTTCGTCGTCCTTGCCGCGATCGCCGGCACCGTCGGCGGCATCCGCCTCGTCACCCCGAAGCTCGATGCCCTCTCGGCGAGCCGCCGCGAGACGCTGCAGGACGCGAAACTTCTCAGGGAGCGCGTCGAAAGCCTTGCCGACGAGGTCTGGGGCCTGCGCGAGGACCTGGAGCGCCACCGCAGCGTCATCGACACCGTCGGCGACGTCGTCATCCGCCGCGACGGCGCCGGCCGCATCGTCTTCGTCAACGACGTCTTCGCCCGCACCTTCGGCATAGATGCCGAGGCCGCCATCGGCGGCCCGCTGGAACTGCTGCCCCAGGCGGAGGAAAAGCACGAGACCCTGCAGGACGGCGAGCGCCGGGTGAAGCTGGCGACCGTCGCCGGCCCGCGCTGGTTCACCTGGATCGACGCGCCGGTGCGCTCGCCCGACGGCCAGCCGCTGCTGCAGTCGGTGATCCGCGACGTCACCGAGGCGATCGAGGCGGAGCGCGCCCTCATCGTCGCCCGCGACCAGGCCGAGGCCGCCAACCGCGCCAAGTCCCGCTTCGTCGCCATGGTGAGCCACGAAATCCGCACGCCCCTCAACGGCATTCTCGGCATGGCCGGCCTCCTGATGGACACCAAACTCACCGCCGAGCAGACCACCTACGCCCGCGCCGTGCGCACCTCCGGCGACGCGCTCCTGTCGCTGATCGACGACGTGCTGGACTTTTCCAAGATCGAGGCCGGCCGGCTCGACCTCGCTCCCGCCGAAACTGACATCCGCGGCTTGGTCGAGGAGCTTGCCGAACTCGTCGCGCCGCGCGCGCAGGCCAAGGGCATCGAAATCGCCACCCACATTGCGCCGGACGTGCCGGCGCGCGCCATGCTGGATGCCGCGCGGCTGCGCCAGGTGCTCCTCAACCTTGCCGGCAACGCCGTCAAATTCACCGAGATCGGCGGCGTCGCCATCGAGGTCTCCGCCGGCCGTGCGGCGGGCGAGGACAGCGCGCAAATCCGCATCTCCGTGCGCGATACCGGCATCGGCATGTCGCCGGAACAGACGGCCCGTGTCTTCAAGGAATTCGAGCAGGCCGACCACGGGCCCAGCCGGCGCTTCGGCGGCACCGGCCTCGGCCTTGCCATCTCGCGCCGCCTCGTCGGGCTGATGGGCGGGCGCATTTCGGTGGAAAGCGCGCTCGGCCACGGCTCGACCTTTTCCTTCGCGCTGACCGTACCGGTGGTGGAGGCAGCCCGGCCCGGCCGCGACCTTTCCGGCATCCGCGTCGCCATCCTCGCCGATGGCCCGGTCGAAGGCCCGATGATGGCAAAGAGCCTCAACGACCTCGGCGCCGCCATCATCGAAGGCGGCGACCCGGCGGCCTTCGCCGCGGTGTCCGGTATCGACGTCGTCCTCATCGATGCGGCCTGTCGCGATGGCATCGAAGCAGCGCTCGCCGGACTGAAGCGGGCCGGCATCGAGGCCCCCACGGTCGTCCTCCTTGCCCCGACGGAGCGGCCCGACCTGCCGAAATACCGGGCCGCCGGCGCCGGCGCCTATCTCGTCAAGCCGATTCGCGCCGGCTCTCTGGCCAAGATCGTCGGCGGCCTTGCCCGCGGCGAGGCCGATGTCGGCATGATGGCGGAGGAGGCGGCAGCGGGCGCGCCGGCCGCCCGGCGCCGCCTCGACGTCCTCCTTGCCGAGGACAACGAGATCAACCAGCTCCTGACCCGCGCGGGCCTGGAACGCCTCGGCCACAGCGTCACCGCGGTCGACAATGGCGAGGCGGCCGTTACGGCCCTGGAGGCCGCGATTGCCGGAACCGGGACGCCCGTCGATCTGGTGCTCATGGACCTCCACATGCCGGGCATCGACGGCTTCGAGGCGATCCGGCGCATCCGCGCCCTGGAGGCCGCAGCGGGCGCCGCGCGCCGTCCGATCCTGGCGCTGACGGCCGACACCATGGCCGAGACGGAGGAGGCCTGCCGCGCCGCCGGTGCCGATCGCCGCCTCATCAAGCCGCTCGACAGCGACCGCCTCGCCGAGGCGATCGCCGCCGAGATCGACCGCGACCGGGCGCTCGGCCAGACCGGCTGACCACGGCAAAATACAGCGTATGCATCTTCAGGATACGGTGCATACGATAAGACTTCGGATCGCTTCCTGGCTCCGTGGTCGCGACCCGCTGCGACCGGTCGTCGGCAATAATGACCTGTCCACCTACATGGAAAAATCGCGCCGCGATTCCGCCCGGCCTTGCCCCGGTCGCAGGCGGCTTATGCGCGGTTTCTGGGCCCGGATGCATCAAAAGACCGCAGTGTGATTCGCATTTGCGGCAAGGGGCGATGTCGGGAATGCTTCGCCATTGCATCCGTTTCCGCTATCATATCATTGTCATACAAGCGTCGGAAAACTATCGTTTAGCTGTCGTCCTACGACCGTAGGCCGGAGAATTCGGAATGCGGCAGCCATCATTGCGAGGGAGAGGCCGTCGATGAAGTATCGCAATCGGCGGCAGAAAAGAGGCCAGATGAAGGGCTCCGACAAACAGCCGCAACGCGGCGGCGCACGACGTTTCACACCGATCGGAAAGCGGCCGGTCACCGGCAACCGATGGATCCCGGGGCTGCGCAGCCCGACCGGGCGCATCCTGCCGGCGGCCCGCGCCGCGGCGGCGCCGACGCTCGGCCAGATCGGTTCGCTGGAGGTGCGCCTGGCGCGCTCCTGGCGCGAGATCAAGATCGCCCAGCAGCTTCGCTACCACGTCTTCTACGAGGAGATGTCGGCCGTTGCCGACGCCCAGACGCTGGCGACACGGCGCGACAGCGACAGCTTCGACAATTTCTGCGACCACCTTCTGGTGCTCGACCACGACATCAAGGTCAAGACCAATGCGCTCGGCCGCAAGAAGCCGCAGATCGTCGGTACCTACCGCCTGCTGCGCCAGGAAGTGGCGGAGATGCATGGCGGCTTCTACACCGCCGACGAATTCGACATGCAGCCGCTGCTCGACCGCAAGCCGGACCTCAACTTCATGGAGCTCGGCCGCTCCTGCGTCCTGAAGCCCTACCGCAACAAACGCACCATGGAGCTGCTCTGGCACGGCATCTGGGCCTATGTCCTGATGAACAAGATCGACGCCATGATCGGCTGTGCCAGCCTGGAAGGCACCGATCCGAACCGGCTCGCCCTGCCGCTCTCCTTCCTGCACCACAATTTCCTGGCGCCGGAGGAATGGCGGGTCCGCGCGCTGGGTGAGCGCTACACGGAGATGAACCGGATCCCCAAGGACGAGCTCGACGGCCGCGCCGCGCTGCACGCCCTGCCGCCGCTCATCAAGGGCTATCTCCGCCTCGGCGCGATGATCGGCGACGGCGCGGTGATCGACCACCAGTTCGGCACCGTCGACGCCCTCATCATCATGCCCGTCTCCGAACTCAACCCGCGCTACGTGAATTATTACGGAGCGGACGCCAGCCGGCATAAGGCGTGAGATTAGGCGGCTAAGGGTCCGGCTTCTGCGCGCGGGTGGCGGCAACACCTGGTCGAAGAGGAATGCGGGGAGCTATGGCCTCCGCCCTCACCCCATCTCCACGAATGCCCGCGCCAGCCAATGGGCGATCGCCAGCGGATGCGGCGCCTTGAGGCCGTCCGGGTGGGCGCCGTCGAGCATGGCCGCGATCTCGGCGCGCTCGAACCAGCGCGCGTCCTGCAGCTCTTCCGGGTCGATGGTGATCTCGGTGCTGGTCGCCTCGGCGAAGCAGCCGAGCATCAGCGTCGAGGGAAACGGCCAGGGCTGGCTGGCGTGGTAGACGACCCGGCCGACCGTGATGCCGGCCTCCTCCAGGATCTCCCGGCGCACCGCCGCCTCGATGGTCTCGCCCGGCTCCACATAGCCGGCGAGCGCGGAGTACATGCCCTCGGGAAACTGCGGCTGGCGCCCGAAAAGGGCGCGGGTCCCGTCGATCGCCATCATGATGACGACCGGATCGGTGCGCGGAAAATGGTGGGCGCCGCAGGCCCCACAATCGCGCCGCCAGCCGCCGGGGGCGGGCGCCGATTTTTCCCCGCAGCGGGCGCAGAAGGCGTGGCTCTCGTGCCAGAGCGTCAGCGAGCGCGCCTCGGCGAGCGCGCCGACGATCCCCGCGCCAAGCGTGCCGGAGCTGGCGAGCGTGCGGAAGTCGGCGATCTCGATCGAGCCTGAGCCTGCCGCCATGACGATGCCGGCAACGACGCTACCGGAGCGGAGGCGGCCGGCAAAGCGCGGCCGGTGCTCCTCAAGGCCCAGGAAGACGAGGCTCTCCGCGTCGAGCCCGAGTGTTTCCGCCGCCGCGCGGTCGAACTGCACCGCGTCCGCGCCGTCTTTCGAGCCGTCGACGACCGCGTTGCCATTGTCGAAGAGATAGATGCGCATGTCGGAGCGGGCGATCTGCGTCTCGACCCAGGCCGGGTCCTCGCGGCGGTCGGCGGCGCGGTCGAGGTCGTTGCCGCAAAAGCCGGGGAGCAGCGAGGCCTCGCGCTCGCGAAAGACGAGGCCCTTCATCGCCCGGCTCCGGCAAGGGCATCCGTGAGCCGGGCAATGAGGCTGGATTTCTCGTCCGGTGCATAGGGCCGCGCCGGCACCTTGCCCCAGACCGGGCCCGGCCAGGCCGCATCCCCCTTGAAGCGGGCAATGACGTGGATGTGGAGCTGCGGCACCATGTTGCCGAGCGCGCCCACATTGAGCTTGTCGCAGCCGGTCACGGATCGAAGCGCGGTTTCGGCCGCCGCGATCTCGTCCATGAGGAGGTGCCGGTCGTCGCGCGAAAGGTCGATCAGTTCCACCGCACCCGGCACCCGCGGCACCAGCAACAGCCAGGGATAGGTGGCATCGTCCATCAGCCGCACGGTCGAAAGGCCAAGGTCCGCGATCGGGCTGCTGTCGGCGTCAAGCTGCGGGTGGAGGGAGAAGGCATCGGTCATGAAACGGGGGGCTCCGGTTGGCGCCGGGACCTTATCCGAGTCGTCCGCCGGGCGGGATGCCTCACAGACGAAAACCGGTGCCGACCCGAGGGGGGAGGAAGGGAAGGCACCGGTTCCGCGTCGAGCGGGTTTTACGCCGCTGCGATCTTTTGCAGGAAGTCGCTGACGGCCGTCCTCAGATTGTTGGCCTGGCCGGCGGCTTCCCGGGCGAGCTGTTCGACCTGGTCGGCCGACTGGTTGGTCTCCGCGACCCGCTCCATGACGCCGCTCATGTTCTGGGCGACGCGGAGCGTGCCCGAGGCGGCCTCGCCGGCATTGCGCGAGATCTCGTTGGTCGCCGCGCCCTGTTCCTCGACCGCGGCGGCGATCGAAGAGGTGTAGCCGTTGACGTCGACCATGGTCTTGGCGATGCCCTCGATGGCCTCGACCGCCTCGCGGGTCGATTCCTGGACGAAGGCGATCTGCGAGCCGATCTCCTCGGTCGCCTTGGCGGTCTGGTTGGCGAGCGTCTTGACCTCCGAGGCAACGACCGCAAAGCCCTTGCCCATCTCGCCCGCACGCGCCGCCTCGATGGTGGCGTTGAGGGCGAGGAGGTTGGTCTGCTCGGCGATGTCCTGGATCAGGTTGACCACGTCGCCGATCTTCTGGGCGGCCTCGGCCAGCGCCGCGACCTTCTCGTTCGCCGCCTCGGTGGACGAGGTGGCGACGTCGACGATCTGGTTGGTGCGGCCGACCTGGCTGGAAATTTCCGAGATCGAGGCGGCGAGCTCTTCGGAGGCCGCGGCGACGGTCTGGACGTTGTTGGAGGCCTCGTCGGAGGCGCCGGCGGCGCCCGTTGCCTGGGTCGAGGTGCTCTCGGCGATGCCGGCAAGGGCCTTGGCCGAATTCTGCACCTGGTCCATGTAGTCTCCGACGGCGGCGAGCGCTTCCTCGCTGGAGCCCTGGAAGATCTGGATCAGCTCCTCGACCCGGCGCTGGCGCTCCAGGCGGCGGTTCTGCTCCGCGTCCTGCTTGTCGCGCAGGGCCTGGCGCTCCACGGCGTTATCGCGGAAGACGACGACGGTGTCGGCCATCTCCTTGATGTCCGGCGGCATGTGGGCGTCATCGAGTTCGATGTCGGTGCGTCCGTCGGCAAGCTGCAGCATGGCCGCCTTGATGCGGGCGAGCGGCTTGTTGATCGAGCGCGAGATCATCACCGCGAGGAAGCCGACCACGGCCAGCACAGCGAGCGCCATCGCGCCAACGAACAGAACGGTATTGAAGATCTTGGCGTTGAGGTCGTCGATATAGACGCCGGTGCCGATGACGTAGCCCCAGGGCCTGAACAGCCGGACGTAGGACTCCTTCGGGAATGACTTGTCCTTCGCCTCGCCGGGCTTGGCCCAGTAATAGGTGTAGTAGCCCGAGCCGTTGTTGTTGCGGATGACATCGTTCATGCCGAGGAAGAACTTGTCGCCCTTGGCGTCTTCGAGGTTGGCGAGGTTCTTGCCGACGAGACCCGGATTGAGCGGGTGCGCGATCATGATGTCGTCGAGATTGTGGATCCAGAGATAGCCGCTGCCGCCGTAGCGCATCGCCATGACGGCGTCGATGGCCTGCTGCTTGGCCGCGTCCTCGGTCATTTCGCCGGCTTCGGCGCGCTTGGCGTAGCTTTCGATGATGGTGTAGGCGTTTTCCACGTAGTTCGCGAGGCCGGTCCGGGTCTGCGCGATCATCTCCGATCGGTAGGACAGGGCGAACACGACGATGAGCGCTATCAGCCCGACGGACACAATGCCCAATTGTCCGAGCAGGCGCTGGCGGATGGTGAGGTTCATTCTTGTTGATCTCCAAACCCAACGGTTGGTTCAATTAGGCTTTTAACTGCTTAAAGAAGGCTAAAAGACTCGCAAAAAACGTCGTATTTTAGGGATAAATCCTTACGCGATCTCCGACTTTCGAAGTAAAAGACATATACCATTAATTGTACCAGCGAAAAATCTATCCAAATACGAAGTCTTTTCGGCAGTTTTTGTATACAGTGCATGCTCACCGGTGCTGTTTAAGGTCAGCAGCATTGCCGTTTTTGCTGGGGGTGCCCGGCATCGTTTCGCGCGGCAGGCGCCGCCGGCGCACGGGGTCCGGCGTCGTGACCATCCGGCAGCGCCGCCCGGCCGCTCCGCCGGCGCGGCCGAGACGACTTGCACGCCGGCACCGAAACTGCCATATCGGAAGCGGGAGGTTGGCTGTGGACGTGCCACTCGCCAACCGGGTCAGGTCCGGAAGGAAGCAGCCCTAACGAGATCGGTCCGGGTCACTGTTCAGCCTCCCACCCGCCCGCCGCCAGGGGATGGCGGCCGCGCCGCAGGCGAGCACGCGGATGCGGCGTGGGCATTGAGGTCCGCCCGATATGGCGCCGACACGGGCGCCCGCGGGCGAGGCGAGCGGTGATGACAGCGGCATGGACGGCACCTCTCAGACGGACGGCGCCCCTTCCACGGACGGTGCCCCTTCGCCCGAATCCGGGGCCTCCGGCGCCGGGACGACGGGCGTCTACCGCGTGCTTGCCCGCAAATACCGCCCGGAGACCTTCGAGGAGCTGATCGGCCAGGCGCCGATGGTCCGCACCCTGTCCAACGCCTTTGAGACCGGCCGCATCGCCCAGGCCTGGATGCTCACCGGCGTGCGCGGCGTCGGCAAGACGACGACCGCCCGCATTCTCGCCCGCGCTCTCAATTACGAAATCCCCGGCAAGATCGACCAGCCGACCATCCACATGCCGGAGTTCGGCGAGCATTGCGCCGCCATCATGGAAGGCCGCCATGTCGACGTGGTGGAGATGGACGCCGCCTCCCACACCGGCATCGCCGACATCCGCGAGATCATCGAGCAGGTGCGCTACCGGCCGGTGTCGGCGCGCTACAAGGTCTACATCATCGATGAGGTGCACATGCTCTCCGCGGCGGCCTTCAACGGCTTGCTGAAGACGCTGGAAGAGCCGCCCGAGCACGTGAAGTTCGTTTTTGCGACCACGGAAATCCGCAAGGTGCCGGTGACCGTGCTGTCGCGCTGCCAGCGCTTTGACCTGCGGCGCATCGACGCCGATCTCCTGGTCGAGCATATGGCAAAGATCGCCTCGGCGGAGAACGTCGCGGTCGTCCCGGAGGCGCTGACCCTGATCGCCCGCGCCGCCGAGGGCTCGGCGCGCGATTCCCTGTCGCTGCTCGACCAGGCGATCGCCCATGCCGGCGGCAGCATCCGCACCGAGGATGTGCGCGACATGCTCGGCCTTGCCGACCGCGCCCGCGTCATCGACCTGTTCGCCAGGCTGATGGCCGGCGACGTCGCCGGCGCACTTGCCGAACTGGCGGGCCAGTACGAGGTCGGCGCCGATCCCGCCGTGGTGCTGATCGACCTTGCCGAATTCGTCCACTTGGTGACGCGGCTGAAATTCGCGGCCGATGCCGTCGGCGGCGTCGCCGTCACGGAGGAAGAGCGCCGCCGCGGCGGTGAATTCGCCGAGAGCCTGTCCGTCCGCGTGCTGTCGCGCGCCTGGCAGATGCTCCTGAAAGGCATCCAGGAGGTGCAGACGGCACCAAAACCCCTTGCCGCGGCCGAGATGGTGCTGGTGCGGCTGTGCTATGCCGCCGACCTGCCGACCCCGGACGAGGCCCTGAAGCTGCTGCGCGAGGGCGGCCCGGTGCCGACCCGCCCGGCGACGACCACCGGCAGCGCTGCGTCCGGGCCGAGCGCGCAAGCGACGGCAGCGCCGCCGCGCGCCGACTATTCGTCCGCAGGGCGGGGCGGCGGCGACGGCCGCGCCCGGCTCAGCCTTGCCAGCGAGCGGGCCGCCCCCGACGCCATGGCGGACCTCACCGCGCCGGAACCGCTAGCGGCCACGTCCGCGCCGCAGGTCGCCGGGATCGTCCTTGCCTCCCTCGCCGATGTGGCCGAGCTTGCCCGCACACACCGGGACCTGAAGCTGAAGGACCAGGTCGAAACGCTGCTGCATCCGGTTCGCTTCGAGCCCGGCCGCATCGAGGTCGAACTGGAACCCGATGCGCCTTCAGGCCTTCCCGGTGAACTCGGCGCCCGGCTCAGCGACTGGACCGGCACGCGCTGGGTGGTCACCGTTGCCCGCGAGGGCGGCGGCGCGACCCTGCGCCAGCGCCGCGACGCCGAGCGCGACCGCCTCCTTGCCGAGGCGAAGGAAGATCCCAATGTCGCGGCGATCCTTTCCGCCTTTCCCGGCGCCGAGATCGTCGGCGTCCGCGTCACCAAACCGGAGCCGGCGGCGGCCGACCCGGACGCCGAGCCCGGCGACGGCGAGACGGACGACGACGCCGACTGACCGGGCGCGGATTTCAGGCAGCTTTTGACACCGATATCAGCCCACGCAAACGAGGACGCCATGGATTTTCTGAAGATGATGAAGCAGGCCAAGGACCTGCAGGGCAAGATGGCCGAGATGCAGCAGCAGATCGCCGAGATCGAGGTCGAGGGCAGCGCCGGCGCCGGCCTCGTCACGGCAACGCTCTCCGGCAAGGGCGAGCTGAAGGCCCTGAAGATCGATCCCTCGCTGGCAAAACCGGAAGAGATCGAGATCCTGGAGGACCTCGTGATGGCCGCCGTCAACGACGCGCGCGGCAAGAGCGAAGAGGTCATGCAGGAAAAGACCAAGGAAATGATGGGCGGCATGGGCCTGCCGCCGGGCATGAAGATGCCGTTCTGAGGAAGCGAGTGGCGGATGGGACGCGGATTTCTCGTTGCGCGTCTTCTACTCTGAGCGTCCTTGCTGGCCTCGAACGATGCCGTCTTTGCTCGGCCTCACCCTTCACTCCGCGTCACCACCGGGCTTGACCCGGTGGTCCATGATGAGGGAGCGGCAGGGCGCAATGCCCGATGGATTGCCGGGTCAAGCCCGGTAATGACGCCGAGAAGGGGAAAAGCGCCGGCGAGGTCGCGCCAGCCGGACGATCCGGCAACCGCCGCAAGCCCGCCGCTCCGTTGAAAAACGAAAACCGAACAGTCGGCAAAGCGCATAATGTGCCTTGCGCAATCTCCAGGGAACGACACGACACATGACGGCGAGTTCGCCCATCGGACCGGAAATCGAGCGGCTGATCCAGTTGCTGGCCAAGCTGCCGGGGCTGGGCCCGCGCTCGGCCCGCCGGGCGGCGCTGCACCTGGTGAAGAAGAAAGAGTCCCTGCTGGTGCCGCTCGCCGCCGCCATGGCGGCTGCCCGGGACACCATCGTCACCTGCCAGGTCTGCGGCAACATCGATACCGCCGATCCCTGCACCCTGTGCCGCGATCCGCGCCGCGACCCGTCCGTCATCGTCGTCGTCGAAGACGTCGCCGACCTCTGGGCGCTGGAGCGCGCCGGCGCCGTCAGCGGCCGCTATCACGTGCTCGGCGGCGTCCTGTCCGCCCTCGACGGCGTCGGCCCGGAGGACCTCAACGTGGAAAGCCTGATCGATCGGGCACGCGAGGACGGGGTGAAGGAGATCATCTTCGCCGTCAATGCGACGGTCGAAGGCCAGACGACGGCCCACTACGTCTCCGACCAGCTCGCCGGCCTCGATGTCAAGATCTCGCGGCTCGCCCACGGCGTTCCCGTCGGCGGCGAGCTCGACTATCTCGACGAAGGAACGCTCGCCGCCGCCATCCGCCAGCGCACGGCGCTCTGACGCCACGCTACGCCATGCCGGCGCGGGCCGATCAGGAGATCGGAAAGCCGCGCTGCGCTGCCAGGTCGCGCAGCGACTTCTCCGGCCGCGCGCCCACATGGGTGATCACCTCGGAAGCCGCGATGCCGCCGAGCTCGGCGCAGTCGGCATGGTCGAAGTCCCGCGACAGGCCGAACAGGAAGCCGGAGGCATAGAGGTCGCCGGCGCCGGTGAGGTCCACCACCCGGTCGACCGGGGCGGCGGCAACCTCGGTCGTCTCCTCGCCGCAGACCACCATCGAGCCCTTGGCGCCGAGCGTGATGACCGCGAGCGGCGCATCCTGGCGGACGGCCGCGATCGCGGTCGCCAGATCCGCGGTCTGGTAGAGCGCGTGGATCTCGTGCTCGTTGGAGAACAGGACGTCGACGAGGCCGCTGCGCACCAGGTCCAGGAACTCCTCGCGGAAGCGATCGACGCAGAAGGAATCCGACAGCGTCAGCGCCACCTTGCGGCCGGCCTCGTGGGCATATTTGGCCGCCGTGCGGAACGCTTCCTTGGCTGCCGGGGGGTCCCACAGATAGCCTTCCAGATAGGTGACCGCGGCGGCCGCCACCGTGTCGCGGTCGATGTCGGCCGGGGTCAGCTCCTGGCTGGCGCCGAGATAGGTGTTCATGGTCCGCTCGCCGTCCGGCGAGATCAGGATCATGCAGCGCGCGGTCGGCGATCCGTCGACCAGCGTCGGCGTGTCGAAGCCGACGCCGAAGGCGCGGATGTCGTGGCGATAGGCATGGCCGACATCGTCGTCGGCGACCTTGCCGACGAACGCGGCCGAGCCGCCGAACGAGGAGACGCCGGAGACGGTGTTGCCGGCGCAGCCGCCCGAAGCGCCGACGGCCGGACCCATCTTGGCATAGAGCCGTTCGGCTTCCTCGGTCTCGACCAGGCGCATGGAGCCCTTGATCAGGTTCTCCTGGACGAGGAAATCGTCCTCCACATGGGCGAAAAGGTCGTAGATGGCGTTGCCGATGCCGAGGACATCGAAGCGGGTGTCGGTCATGGAGCCGGTCTCCGGAACGCTGCGTTGCTGGGGGCCGCTCTGCCGGTCGCCGGTGCGGGAGGAAAAGGCGCCAACCCGGGAGCGTTTGAACGAATGCAACGTGCAAATGTGGAACAACGCCGCCTTTTGCCATAACAGGTCGGTGCCGCGCAATGCGCGGAAGGGAACCGGGCAAACGGGAGGAAATGTGTGTCGCCGGAGCAACTCGCAATCGTCGCCGCCGGTCTCTTCTTCGCTGCCTTCGTCAAGGGCGCGACGGGCCTCGGCTTTTCCACCTCCGCGCTGCCGGTGCTGGCGCTCGCCATCGGCCTGAAGGCGGCGATGCCCCTCGTCATCGTCCCGTCCCTGATCAGCAACAGCCTGGTGATGATCGAGGCCGGGCACTTCCGCACGACCCTTTCGCGGTTCCGCTGGCTCTACCTGGCAAGCCTGCCGGGGCTCGTCCTCGGGCTATACCTCCTGGACCGGGTGGATGGGGTTGCGGCCGGCGCCGTGCTCGGCGTCGTGCTGGCGCTCTACGGGGCCTTTGCGCTTGCCAGCCCGGAGCTTGTCGTGCCGCGCCGGCTGGAGGCGCCGCTGGCGCCGCCGACCGGGTTCCTGGCCGGTTTCTTCAACGGCCTGACGGGCTCGCAACTGATGCCGATCCTGCCCTACCTGATGGCGCTCAGGCTGGAGCCGGACCGCTTCATCCAGGCGATCAACATCTCGTTCTGCCTGTCGAGCGCGGTGATGGCCGTCGGGCTCGCCAAGATCGGCCTGATGACCTGGCACACCCTGGCGATCTCGATCGCCGGCCTCGTCCCGGTCTTTGCCGGCATCAAGGCGGGAACGGCCCTTCGCCGCCGCCTGTCGGTGGACGCGTTCCGGCGCCTCGTCCTGGTGGTGCTGATCGTGCTCGGAGCGGCGCTGGTCGTCCGCCCCGTGCTCGGCTGAGTGCGGCGCTCAGGCCGGCGGCGCCGTCGCCTCCATGGAGGGGCGCTTGGCGAAGGCGTCGTACCAGGCGGCAAGCTGCGGCCGCGCCTCGCGCCAGTTGATGTCGGCGAAGCGGAAATCGAGATAGCCGAGCGCGCAGCCGACGGCGATCTGCCCCAGCGTCATCGGCCCGGTCAGGATCTCCATCCAGTGCGCCTCCAGCTCGTCGAGCGCGGTGTCGATCTTGGCCATCTGGCCGTTCAGCCAGGGCTCGTTGCGCTTGTCCTCGTCGCGTAGCGTCAGTTCATAGCGCACCAGGACCGCCGCATCGGACAGCCCGTCGGCGAGCGCCTCCAGCGTCAGCGCGGCAAAGCGCTTGATGCCCGAAGCCGGGATCAGCGGCGCGCCCTCGTGCTGGGTGTCGAGGAAGGCGGCGATCACCCGGCTGTCGAACAGGACGGAATCGTCGTCGAGCACCAGCGTCGGGATCTTGCCGAGCGGGTTCTGGATGACGACGTTCTCGTCCCGGTCGATCGGGTGGGCGGCGGCGGATATCTTTTCGATCTTGTCGGCGATCCCGGCCTCATGGGCCAGCACCATGACCTTGCGCACGAACGGCGACGTCTGGGAAAAGAACAGCTTCATCAATCAGCCTCCAAGGATCGGCCCGCCATGAAAAGGGCCACCGCGGAGCCGCCAGTGGCCGGGATCGGACCCGCCGCATCGGCTCTGCTCGGGCCGCGCGGTACGGTTTGAATGCGGTCCACGGGGGCGTCGGCGATGCGCCACCCCCCGTGAATTCCCTTAGGCCCAACCCTTAATCTATCCGGCAAGGGGAGGAAAGGGGCAATCGGCTACCGCCCTGTCAGGCGAACGGGCCGCGCGAAAAAGCGGAACCCTCGATTGCCGGACGTATTCGAAAGCCCTAAAGTATCAAGGTCGACACCCGAATGCCTGCGATCCGAAAGGCGGCCGAAAGATGTGCCTCGCCGTTCCCGCCAGAGTGCTCTCCGTCGACGGTGCCACCGCCGTCGTCGAACGCTATGGCGCGGAGCTGACCGTGAGCCTTGCCATGTTGCCGGAACCGGTCGCGGCCGGCGATTTCGTGGTCCTGCAGATGCAGCGCTTTGCCGTCGCCAAGATGGACGCGGAGACGGCCGCGGAATCCTACCGGCTGTTCGACGACATCCTGGAGGCCATCGGCGAGCGGGAGCGGCCGCAATGAGCGGCGCACCGGGCGAGGCCTCCGGCGGGCCGATGGCCGAGCGCCTTGCCGCGCTCGTTGCCGACTTTGCCGAGGTCGGCGAGACCCAGATGCGCGACCTGCCGGTCTATAATCGCAATGTCGAAATCGAGACCATGGGCTTCCGGCCCTATTGCGCGGACTATCTTGGCGTTCTCATCGCGCCGTGGTTCATCAGCGTGGTCGCCCTGCCGCGAGTCTGGGCGCCGGAACGCGCCGGCACCGGCCAGGCGAGCCACTTCCTGCCCTCCGGGCCGGAGGTGTTCCTGGAGGCGTTTTCCGAAAAGATCGGCGCCTATGCCTCGCTGTCGCTGGTGACCGCGCTTTTCCATATCCACAGCCAGGACGACGCCCGCAAGGAGGCCCGCGAGGGGCTTGTGAAGCTGATGACGCCGGTCGCCGCCGGCCGGGCGAAAAAACAGACGGCGATGTCCCGCCGCGACCTCTTCAGGGGCAGGGTGCGATAGCGCCGGGCGATCCGAAGAAAACGACACGGGCGGACCGGACAGCACCGGCCGAGGGGGGGGGGTAAAAAATGTCCAGCGATATCGGAGACAGGATCGGCCAGCGCGACTGCGGCATCGAGGGCCGCCTTGCCGTGCGGCTTGAGGTTTCGGATGGCGCGGTCCGCGCTGTCGACATTTCCTCCACCCGCCCACTCGGTGCGGCGTCGGTGCTGGAAGGCCGCGAGGTCATGGACGCGATCAAGTCGCTGCGGCTGCTCTACAGCCTCTGCGGCACCGCCCACACGGTCGCCGGGCTTGAGGCCGCCGAAGACGCGCTCGGAATCGCCCCGGCGCCGGCCGTGACGTCCGCGCGCCGCCTGCTGGTCGCCGGTGAGGCGCTCGGCCAGGCGATGTGGCGCCTGATGCTCGACCTGCCCCAGATGGCCGGCGAGGAGACCGCCTTCGACGCCCTGCGCGATGCCCGCGCCCGCATCGCGCGGCTCGCCAAGACCGTCTATCCGCGCACCGACTGGGTTCGACTGGGGGGCGCCGGCGCCGATCCGAAGCCGGCAAAGGTCACGGCCTTCGCCAACACCATGGAGGAGATCGCCCGGCTCGGCATTTTCGGCCCGGACGTGCGCGCCGCCGAGGTCCTCGCCACCCCCGAGGCACTCGCCATGTGGGCGGCGCGCGGCGCAACGCCGATCGCCCGTGTCGTGCGGACCGTGCTCGATCGGGACCTTGCCGGCTTCGGCGCGGCAGCAACGCCGCCGCTGCCGGACCTCGATCGCAAATGGTTGGCGGAGCAGCTTGCCGGAGAGGCGGGCAGGGCCTTCGCGGCCCGCCCGGAGATCGACGGCACGGCGTACCAGACCGGGGCAGGGGCCACCTATCGCGGCCATCCGCTGATCGTCGACCTGACCCAGACCCACGGCGCCGGGCTCCTCGCCCAGCTTGCCGCCCGCATCGTCTCCGTTGACGCCTTGATCACGGACATTCGCAAGATCGCCGGGGAATTGGAGGCGAAGGACGAGACGGCCGAGCCCGGCGCCCCGGCCCGCGCCAGCGGCGCCGGTGTCGCCACGGTCGAGACCGCCCGGGGCCTCCTCGCCCATTACGTGGAGATCGAGGGCGGGCGCACGGCCACATACCGCATTCTGGCGCCAACGGAATGGAATTTTCACCCCGAGGGGGTGCTCGCTACGGGGCTCAAGGGTGCTGGCGCTGAGGAAGTGTCGCGGCTGAAGGAAGCCGCGTCGCTGCTTGTCACCGCCATCGATCCATGCGTTCAGTTCGACGTGGAGATCGTCTAGCAGGCGCCGCTGTCTGGATTGCTTCGCTGCGCTCGCAATGACGTTTTTCTCTATGATTTCAGCGTCATTGCGAGGAGGCCGCCAGGCCGACGCGGCAATCCAGGGCCACGTGCACGGCGCCCACCGTCATCCCCACCCCTCAAACCGGCTCCACCACCTTATATCCCCGCCAGGCACGCACGGTGCGGAGCGAAAAGTTGGACTGCACCCGCGCCACCCCCGGCAGCCGGGCGATCAGCTCCCGGTGGATGCGCTCGTAGTCGGCAGGGTCCTTGGCCGCGACGCGGATCAGATAGTCCGCCGGCCCGGCCATCAGGTGGCATTCCAGGATCTCCGGCGCCGCATCGATCGCCGCCTCGAACTTCGACAGCGCCGCCTCCGACTGGCTCGACAGCGAGATCTCCACGAACACCACCATGGAAAATCCCAGCGCCTGCGGGCTCAGTCGGGCGACGTAGGATTCCACGATCCCCGCCTCCTCCAAAAGCTTGATGCGGCGGTGGCAGGCGGACGGCGACAGGCCGATCTCCTCGGCGATCTCGGCGATGGAGATCCGGCAGTTGGTCTGCAGGATGGCGAGGATCTTGCGGTCGGCGCGGTCGAGGGAATCGTATGCCATTCGAAAAAACGGGGCGGTTACCGGAGAATTTTCCGACGATTGCCTGATTGTGACGACTAATCGGTGAGAAATCCACCTAATCTTCGGCTAGCATACCTGCATTGCAGCCCTGGAGGTGGTCATGCTCATCGGCGTTCCCAAGGAAATCAAGAACCACGAATACCGCGTCGGCATGACGCCGGAAAGCGCGCTCGACGCGGTCCACCACGGCCACCAGGTGCTGGTGGAGACCAACGCCGGCGACGGCATCGGCGCCACCGACGACGACTATCGCGCGGTCGGCGCGACGGTGGTGGCAACCCCGGCCGAGGTCTTTGCAAAGGCCGACATGATCATCAAGGTGAAGGAGCCCCAGGCCCATGAGCGCAAGATGCTGCGCGAGGGCCAGATCCTCTACACCTACCTGCACCTGGCGCCGGATCCGGAACAGACGAAGGACCTTGTCGCCTCCGGCGCGATCTGTATCGCCTATGAGACCGTGACGGATGCGCAGGGCGGCCTGCCGCTCCTCAAGCCGATGAGCCAGGTCGCGGGCCGCATGTCGATCCAGGCCGGCGCCCATGCGCTGGAAAAGGTCAATGGCGGCCGCGGTGTCCTGATCGGCGGCGTGCCCGGCGTCGGCGCGGCGAAGGTCCTGGTCCTCGGCGGTGGCGTCGTCGGCTTCAACGCCGCCCAGATGGCCGTCGGCATGTTCGCCAACGTCACCGTGCTCGACCGCAGCCCGATGGTGGTGGAGCGGCTCGCGACCCATTTCGAATCCCGCGCCCGCATCCTCTATTCCACCCGCGCCATCCTCGCCGACCACGTCGCCAATGCCGACCTCATCATCGGTGCGGTGCTGGTGCCGGGCGCCGCTGCGCCCAAGCTCGTCACCCGCGACATGCTGAAGACGATGAACCGCGGCGCGGTGCTGGTCGACGTCGCCATCGACCAGGGCGGCTGCTTCGAGACCTCGCGGCCGACGACCCACGACAATCCGATCTTCGTGGAAGAGAACATCGTCCACTACTGCGTCGCCAACATGCCCGGCGCCGTTGCGCGTACCTCCACCTACGCGCTTAACAACGTCACCCTGCCGCATGCCCTGGCGATCGCCGACAAGGGCTGGAAGCAGGCGCTGAAGGACGATCCGTTCCTGCGCGACGGCCTCAACATCTGGAACGGCAAGGTCACCTGCGAGCCCGTCGCCCGCGAGCTCGGCTACGACTACTTCCCCGCCGAAGAAGCGATTATCTGAACGAAAACAAGATATTCCCGCGCCCTGATATGTGGCGCGGGGCCCCTTTCCCCCTTGACCGCCGGGCCCGCCGGCGCTTCCATCGGCGGGTCGCGCCCTCGGGAGTCACAGCATGTCGATCAAAACCCCTTACGTCCTCTTCCTCGGCGACGCGCCGGACCTGCTTGCCGGCAAGGTCGCCGTCGGCATCCGCCAGTGGCGGCCGGAACATTGCGTCGGCCAGATTCGCTTGGCCGGCTGCCAGGCCGATTGCGGCCTGCCCGACATGACGCCGGCCGAGGCCTATCGGAACGGCGCGCGCACCCTCGTCGTCGGCGTCGCCAACCGCGGCGGCATCATTGCCGGCAACTGGATCTCCGTGCTGCACGATGCCCTGGAATGCGGCCTCGACATCGCCGCCGGCCTGCACAACAAGGTCGCCGACATTCCCGAGCTGAAGGCCGAGGCCGACCGGCTCGGCCGCTCCATCTTCGACGTCCGCCACCCGACGAAGACCTTTTCCGTCGGCAAGGGCTCCAAGCGCCCCGGCAAGCGGCTCCTCACCGTCGGCACCGACTGCTCCTGCGGCAAGATGTTCACGACGCTGGCCATCGAAAAGGAGATGCGCGCGCGCGGCATGGACGCCGACTTCCGCGCCACCGGCCAGACCGGCATCCTCATCGTCGGCGACGGCGTCTCGGTCGACGCGGTGGTCTCCGATTTCATCTCCGGCTGCATCGAGGAACTGACCCCCGACGCGGCCGACGACCACTGGGACGTGGTCGAGGGCCAGGGCTCGCTGTTCCATCCCTCCTTTGCCGGCGTCACCACGGGCCTCATCCACGGCGCCCAGCCGGATGCGCTGGTGCTCTGCCACGAGCCGACCCGCACCCATATGCGCGGCGTGCCGGACTTCGCGCTGCCGGGCCTGGAGGAGTGCATGGACCTGAACCTCAGGACCGCGCGGCTGACCAACCCGGACGTCCGCTTCGTCGGCATCTCCATGGACACCTCGCGGCTTGGCGAGGACGAGGCGCTGCGCCTCCTTGAAGACACCGGAACGAAGCTCGGCCTGCCGGCCGTCGATCCGGTGCGCATCGGTGTCGGCCCGATCGTCGACAATCTGGGCTGAATTCAAACGGGGGCTGACACATGGCACGCACGGTTTATGTCAACGGCGCGTTTCTCGCCGAGGACGACGCAAAGATTTCCGTCTTCGACCGCGGCTTTCTGTTTGCCGACGGGGTCTATGAGGTAACGACGGTCCTGAAGGGCAAGCTGGTCGATTTCGAGCCGCACATGGCCCGGCTCACCCGCTCGCTGAACGCGCTGCAGATGGCCCGCCCGGTCGGCGAGGCGGAGCTTCGCGACATCCACGAAAAGCTCGTCGCCCTTAACGAGCTCGACGAGGGCATCGTCTATCTGCAGGTGACCCGCGGCATTGCCGATCGCGATTTCGCCTATCCGGCCGATGCGGCGCCGAGCCTCGTTATGTTCACCCAGGCCCGTCCGGTGGTCGACAATCCGAAGGTGGAAAAGGGCATCGCCGTGATGACCGTGCCGGACATCCGCTGGCGCCGCCGCGACATCAAGACGGTCGGCCTCCTGCCCGCCTCCATGGCCAAGCAGGCGGCGCTGGAAGCCGGCTACGGCGATGCCTGGTTCGTGGAGGACGGCCTCATTACCGAGGGCAGCTCCAACAACGCCTTCATCGTCAATGCCGACGGCGCGGTGATCACCCGCCAGCTCACCAGCGACATCCTCCACGGCATCACCCGCGACGCGATCCTGCGGCTCGCCCGCGAGGACAACATCACCATCATCGAGCGCCCGTTCACCCCCGGCGAGGCGGAGAACGCCAAGGAAGCCTTCATCACCTCGGCCTCCACCTTCCTGATGCCGGTCGTTGCCATCAACCATTCCACCATCGGCGACGGCAAACCCGGCCCGATCTCCCGCAAGCTGCGCCAGCACTATGTGGACGCGGCGTTTGCCTCCATCGGGGAGGCTGTCGACTGAGCCGGTTCGCTCGATAGCTCTCCGCGTCGTCAACAACCCTCGACTCCGCGCCGTTTCTGCGGCATCCATCTCGCCGTTCTGTCCGGGAAAAGCGCGGGGGATCCTCGATGAAGCCGACCAATGCCATCTTCACCGGCGTGCCGACCACCGTCTTTGAGGTGATGTCGCGGCTGGCGATCGAGCACAAGGCCGTCAATCTCGGCCAGGGCTTTCCCGATGTCGACGGGCCGGAGGAACTGCGCCGCATCGCCGCCGAGGCGACCGTCGACGGTCCCAACCAGTACCCGCCGATGCTCGGCCTGCCGGAGTTGCGTGAGGCCGTCGCCGACGCCAACCGGCGCTTTTACGGTCTCGACATCGACCCGGCTACCGAAGTGCTTATTACCTCCGGCGCCACGGAAGCGATCGCCGACTGTCTGTTCGGCATCGTGGAACCCGGCGACGAGGTGATCCTCATCGAGCCGCTCTATGACTGCTACCTGCCGATGGCGCGGCGCGCCGGCGCCGAGGTCAGGCCGGTGCGCGTCTCCCCGCCCGACTGGCGCCTCGACCGGGAGGCGCTTGAGGCCGCGTTCAGCGAACGCACTAAGGCGATCCTCCTCAACAACCCGATGAACCCGGCGGCAAAGGTCTTTTCCGAGGACGAACTGGCGCTGATCGCCGAACTCTGCGTCAAATATGACGCCTACGCGATCTGCGACGAAGTCTACGAGCACCTCGTCTTCGACGGCAGAAAGCACCGGCCGTTGATGACGTTTCCGGGCATGCGCGAGCGCTCGGTGCGCATCGGCTCGGCCGGAAAAACCTTTTCCTTCACCGGCTGGAAGGTCGGCTATATCAGCGGCCCCGCACGCCTCGTCGGCCCGATCGCCAAGGCCCACCAGTTCGTCACCTTCACGACGCCGCCGAACCTGCAGAAGGCGGTGGCGAAGGGGCTTGCCAGCGACGATGCCTATTACGAGGGTTTTGTCGCCGACATGACGGCCAAGCGCGATCATTTGTCGGAAGGGCTCTCCCGCCTCGGCTTTCCGGTGCTGCCCTGCGAGGGCACCTATTTCGTCTCCGTCGACATCGCCGGCATGGGCCTTGGCGAGGACGACGTCGCCGCCTGCCGGACACTGACGGTGGAGGCCGGCGTTGCGGCCATCCCGCTCTCGGCCTTTTATCCGTGCAGGAACCCGCCGAAGACCTTCGTGCGCTTCTGCTTCTGCAAGAGACCGGAGGTGCTCGATGCGGCCCTCGACCGGCTGGAGGCCTATCTCGGGCGCGACCGGCAGGCCTCGGCCTGAGCCCTTAAAAGTCCGGCCTGCCTTGCCTACATCTATGGCATGACAGGGCTTTTATCGTTGAGCGACGACCTCCAGCGTCGCCACAAATTCCGCAACACGCTGCACACCTGGCTGCTCGCGGCGGGCAGTCTGGCGCTTCTGGTGCTCTGTGTCGTCATCGTCATGGGGCCGGACGGCATCCTCTTTGCGCTGATCGGCGGCGGGCTCGGCCTGTTCCTTGCCACCCGCGCCTCGCCGGAGCTGGTGCTGCGCATGTACCGGGCCCGCGAGCTGCCCGAGCACGTCTTCGAGGAGGGCCACCGGGTGCTGGCGCTGATCGCCGAGCGCGCCGGCCTGCCGCGCGTGCCGAAGCTCTATTACGTGCCGAGCCGGATGATGAACGCCTTTGCCGTCGGCCGGCCGGAAGACGCCGTCGTCTGCGTCACCGACGGGCTGATCCGCGGACTCTCCTTGCGCGAATTCGCGGCCGTTATCGCCCACGAGGTCAGCCATGTGAGGAACGGCGACATCAAGGTGATGGCGCTCGCCGACATCGTCGCGCGCATGACCGGCGTGCTCTCCACCTTCGGCATGATCGTGCTGGCCCTGAACCTTCCGGCGATCCTTGCCGGCAGCGGCACGGTGCCCTGGCTCGGCATCCTCATCCTGCTCGCCGCGCCGACCATTGGCGGCCTGATGCAGCTCGCCCTGTCGCGCGCCCGCGAATACGACGCCGACCTCGACGCCGCCGATCTGACGGGTGATCCGGACGGCCTTGCCTCGGCGCTCATGAAGCTGGAACGCGCCCATGGCCGCCGGTGGGAGAGTATGGTGCTGCCCGGAAACCGCCTTCCGGACCCCTCCCTGCTGCGCTCGCACCCCAGGACCGAAGACCGCGTCGCCCGGCTGAAAACCCTGCAGTCGAGGCACGATCCGGTCTTTGCCGCCCTCGACGCCCCGGTCGTCGTCGGCAAATCCTTCATCCCCGTCACCCGCGGCCCGAGGCGGCGCATGACGGGGGTGTGGTATTGAGACAGCGCTCCGTCAGCTCACTTGTTGTTATGGAGTGTGAAATATTTCAAATCCAGGGATTCGAGCGTCTGCGGAGACACCTGCTTGGACGTCGATCGCATTACGGGTTTCGACTTCCGCACACCACCCTTTTTGGGCGCAGTCTCTTTGCCTTCCCGGTCCTTCCGCTTCTCAGCGACTATCGTCAACTTATGCGATTTGACATCGGCGGGGGCGAATTTGAAGGAAAAATCGGCAGAACTTCCAACCTTCGTGGTATGATAAATGTTATCGTCGATATGGTAGTTCGGCGCTAATTCCAGCTTCTTGGTTATGATGAATTCGACTTCATAGCTTAAACTGGTCGGTTTCTGGTGAATATTGTCAAGAGCTACGACGGACTGTCCGATCCAGTCCTTAAGACCCAATTCGCCATCTATGCGCTTAACTTTCTTGGGTTTCGTTTCTTTTGTGCACACCTCGATGGCGTCGAAATTGAAGGCCGCCTGCACCGTTCCGGTGCGTTTCACCTGACGGCTGTAACTGCCATCGAAATTCATAGAGAATTTTCTGGCAAGGAAAGGCCCTTGTTGTGGGGCTGGTATGTAGTGGTGAACCGGGACAGTGAAATTCGCTTTGGCCCCGCCGCCCATCGTCCGGTCTGCAATCAGTTCAAGCGTTACAAGTGCTGCCCAATCGTTTAGCCAAGGATCTTTTGGTTTCTTTAGATTGTTCCCAAATCGTTCTTTAACGCTGTCTGCGACGATGCATTCAACGCTGTAGAGGATGCTTGAGATGTCGACCTCGTCCGGCTTCTGGAAAGCGGGCATGCCGGCGCAGCTCACAAGCAGTCCTGCAGAAAGAGGCGGGGCAAAACGTCGGGAAAACGCCAATATGGTACGCATTGGACCCTCGAAAACATACAACGACAATAAATAATACTAAGAAGCAACCTAAAATAGCAACATTAAATTAATACTACTGATGAATATGACCGACGTCCGAGAGGTTCTCCGCCGACGTAATCCAGCCCCCGTATCCGCAAAACACTCCTTCACCGCTCCGCGCAATAGGCCTCTGCCGCATTCAGGAACGCCCGGAACAGGCGCCTTTGCGAGGCGCGGTAGATGAGGAATTCGGGGTGCCATTGGACGCCGATGAGGAAGCGGGCCTTGGGGTCCTCGATGCCCTGGACGATGCCGTATTCGTCGCGGGCGGAGACCTCCATGCCCTCGCCGGGCCGGTCGATCGCCTGGCGGTGCAGGCTGTTCGCCTTGAAGCGCACCCGGCCGAGGAAGTCGGCGAGTTTCGAGCCCGCCTCGATGGTCACGTATTTGCGCGGCAAGGGCGTCCACATATGCGGAACGTCCTCAAAGCTCTTGTGCAGGTCCTGGTGCAGCGAGCCGCCGCGAAAGACGTTGAGGAGCTGGGCGCCGCGGCAGACGCCCAGCACCGGCACCTTGCAGCGCGCGGCAAGCTCCAGCAGCCGCAGTTCCATGGCGTCGCGTGCGGGGTCGATGTTGACGTCGAGGGTGAGATCGCCCTGGTAGAGCCCGGCGCCGATATTGTCGCCGCCGCCGATGATCAGCCCGTCGAAGCTGGTGATGTCGATGCCGTCGATCGGCGCGATCAGGCGCACCGGCCGGACCCCGTAGAGCCTCAGCGACAGGAAATAGAACCACCACATGTAGCGCCCGCCGCCCGCCGAGGTGGTGACGCCGATGCACGGCATCGATTTGCCCTTGCGCGGCTTCATGAGACGAGCAGCCACTCGCTGGCGCGGATTGCCCAGTTCTCCGAGATCCACTGCTCGCGGTTGGCCCGATAGGCCCGGCCCATGGCATCGAGCTTCGCCCGATCTGCGGCAAGCTCCTCGACCACGCACCAGCGGTTCCATTCCAGCGTGACCCCCCAGTCCGGCTCGGAAAACCGTGCATCGGGCAGGCGGTAGTGGAAGGTCGGCCGCTTCTTGATCAGCGGGTCTGGCGCCAGCGCCTTCACCTTTTCCTCGTCGAAAAAAGCGAACAGCGGCAGCAGGTCGAGCTCCCGGTTACGGGTCGGATTGGCGTGCAAATAGTCCTCGATCAGCCGGTCCCGGTCCGGCCAGTAGTCCGGGTCGACGACGGAAAGGACGTAAGGGTTCGGGAACGGGTCGGCGAAGGAGGCAATGCGCCGCGTCGGGTCGATCGACATGATCTCGCGCAGCCATTCCGACAGCAGCAGATAGGCCTTCAGCACCGAGGCAATCCACTCGCCGCTATCCTCGGCGATCTCCGGATTGAGCTGGGCGCCGAAGGCGTAAAGCGGATTGGACCGGGTGCCTTCCGCGCCGGCCGCGCGCAGCGCCTCGACCAGGGTCTCGATCCGGCCGAGCTCATCGATCGGGACCGGCGGGCAGACCACCTCGCACGGCACCAGCACCGCACTGACATCGCCGATGAGCGCCCTCAGGCGCGCTTCGAAATCGGAAAACGCCGCCCGGATGCCGCTGTCGTCGCCCCGCAGCGGCCGGTGGACATATTGGGAGTCGAGCTCGCAGACGAAGTCGCCGAGGTCCGTTCCGCGAATGTGGAAGCGGTGCGGATCCTCCTCCTCGATGGTGCCGCCGAAAAGGCTCTGCACCTGGCGCGATCCGTCCCGGGCCGAGACGGCGGCAAATTCCAGTTCCACGCCGACGCGGCGGGTCTCACCGTCCGGATTGGTCCGTCGCGGGGGCATCTTCAGGGAAAAAGGTTTCATGGGGCTCGCGTGTCGGCTCTTCAAAGGGATGGCGCCCGGGCAAAAGGGCGCCCGAGGCATATGGGACCGTATGGCGCGAGGCAAAACGGCCGCGTTACATCGGCCGGGCGCGCCCTGCGTTAGGCAAACGACTAAGACGGTGGATTGTTCCGGTACCGGTCGTGCGGCTTACCCGCCGCGCATATGGGCGACGAACTCGGCGACATAGTCGTCCGCCGGGTTGTCGACGATATCGTCGGGCGTGCCGTGCTGGACGATCCGACCGCCCTCCATGATGGCGATATGGCGGCCGATCTTGGCGGCCTCCGTCAGGTCGTGGGAGACGAAGAGCACGGTCTTGTCGAGCCGGGCCTGCAATTCGATGAGTTCGTCCTGCAGCCGCGAGCGGATCAGCGGATCGAGCGCGGAAAACGGCTCGTCCATGAGGAGGATATCGGCATCGGTGGCAAGCGCCCTGGCGAGCCCGACCCGCTGCTGCATGCCGCCGGAAAGCTCGTGGCCGTATTTGTCGGCCCATTCGGAAAGCCCGACGGTCGCCAGCTTTTCGCTCACGATCTCGTCGATGCGGGCCGCGTCCTCGCCGCGTACCTCAAGGCCGAAGGCGACGTTCTCCCTGACCGTGCGCCAGGGCAGCAGCGCGAACTGCTGGAACACCATGGCGCAGTGCTCGCGCCGGATCGTGCGCAGCATCGACGGGCCGCAGGTGACGACGTCGACCATCTTGGCGCCGGTATTGACCAGCACCTTGCCGCGGGCGACCTCCGTGAGGCCGTTGACGGCGCGCATCAGGGTCGACTTGCCGGAGCCGGACAGCCCCATCAGGACGCAGATCTCGCCGCGCTTGACGGAGAGGCTGGCGCCGGCGCAACCGAGCACCAGGCCGGTTTCCTCAAGGATCTCGCTGCGGTCCCTGCCGGCATCGATCAGCGGCAGCGCCTCCTTCGGGTCGTCGCCGAAGACGATGTCGACCTTCTCGAAGCGGATCGCATCCTCTGCGCCGGATGTCGGGTCGTCTGCGGCAAGGGGGGCGGTCTCGGTCATCGGATCACCGCTGCTCGGACGGCGGTTCGGCGCGCCGGAACACCCGGTCGAGCAGGATGGCGACGATGACGATGGCAAGGCCGGATTCGAACCCCTTGGCGATGTTGACGGTGTTCAGCGCCCGCAGCACCGGCTCGCCGAGCCCGTCGGCGCCGACGAGGGCCGCGATCACCACCATGGACAGCGACAGCATGATGCACTGGGTGAGCCCGGCCATGATCGTCGGCATGGCGGACGGCAGTTCGACCTTGAAGAGGAGCTGGGTCTTGGTGCAGCCGAACGCCTCGCCGGCCTCGACCAGCGCATTCGGCGTCGACTTGATGCCGAGGGTGGTGAGTCGGATCGGCGCCGGAATGGCAAAGATCACGGTGGAGATCAGGCCCGGCACGACGCCGAGGCCGAAGAGGATCAGCGTCGGAATGAGATAGGCGAAGGTCGGCAGCGTCTGCATCAGGTCGAGCACGGGACGCAGGATCGCTTCCAGCCAGGGCCGGTGGGCGGCGGCAATGCCGATCGGCACGCCGATGACCATGCACACGAAGGTGGCGAAGACGACGAGCGCCAGCGTTTCCAGCGTCTCGTCCCAATAGCCCATGTTGATGATCAGGAAGAGGCCGAGGACGACGCCGAGCGCCAGCTTCCAGCTTTTCTTCAGATAGCCGGCAAGGGCGGCGAAGATCAGGACAAGGAGCACCGGCGGCACGGCGGCCATGCCGTCGGTGAGGCCCTCGATCAGGGTCTGAAGCGTTTCGGAAACGGCGTCCAGAAACCCCGACGCCCAGGCGTTGAAGGCATCCACGCCTGCCTCGACCCATTTGCCGAGCGGGATCTTGGTCTCGGTTAGCCAGTCCATTGCCGTTCAGACCATGAAAAAGGGATTTTGCACGGTTCCGTATTTTCGAAATTCAGACCGTGCGACCTCCGGAAAGAGAAAAGGGCGGCCCGCCGGCCGCCCTCGTCGATTGGCTTGCCCGCCTAGAGGCCGAGGTCTTCCTTGGCCGCGGCCATGGCGTCGCCGCCGTCAAAGGTGGTGACGCCCTCAAGCCAGCCTGCGACGACGTCCGGGTGCTCCTTCAGCCAGGCCTTGGCGGCGGCGTCCGCCTCGGTGCCGTCATTGAGGATCGCGCCCATGATCTCGTTTTCCATGGCCAGCGAGAACACCAGATTGTCGAGGAACTTGCCGAGGTTCGGGCATTCCGCGGCGTAGCCCTTGCGCACGTTGGTATAGACCGTGGCGCCGCCGTAATTCGGGCCGAAGACGTCGTCGCCGCCGGACAGGTACGCCATGTCGTAGTTGGCGTTCATCGGATGCGGCTCCCAGCCGAGGAAGACGATGTCGACCTTCTTCTTCACGTCGCGCGCGACCTGGGAGAGCATGCCGGCCTCGGAGGACTCCACCAGCTCGAAATCCTTCAGCCCGAAGGTGTCCTTCTCGATCATGTCAAGGATCAGCCGGTTGCCGTCATTGCCCGGCTCGATGCCGTAGATCTTGCCGTCGAGGTCATCCTTGAACTTGGCGATGTCGGCAAAGCTCTTCAGGCCCTTGTCATAGGTGTATTTCGGCACGGCGAGGGTGTATTTCGCGCCTTCCAGATTGGCGCGCACGGTCTCCACAGAGCCGTCCTCGCGATAGGGCTTGATGTCGCCTTCCATGGTCGGCATCCAGTTGCCGAGGAAGATGTCGATGTCGCCGTTCGACAGCGAGCGATAGGTGACCGGGACCGACAGCAGCTTGGTCTCCGGCTCGTAGCCGATGGCGGCAAGCACCGCCGAGGTCGCCGCGGTGGTGGAGGTAATGTCGGTCCAGCCGACGTCGGAAAAGTTGACGGTCTTGCAGCTTTCCGGTTCCGCCGCCTGGGCGGAGCCGGCGGAAAGGGAGATGAGGGCGGCGGCGAGTGCGCCGCCGAACAGCTTCGTGACAGTGCGTGCCATGACGTTTCCCTGCTCTTTCTGGGTGAATGGGCCGTGCGGCCGTTTGGTTGTCCACATGGAAGCACCCAAGCCCGCAGGGATCAAGCGCAGGCGCGGGGCTTATTTTTCCGGGCGGGGAAAACGGCTGTGCCATTCGACCTCGTTGAGGTCGAGATGGTTGCGCATGTACTGCTCGTGGGCCTCCGTCTTCGGCTGGTAGTCCCAGGGCTGGAATTTGCCGGTGCGAAGCGCCTTGTCGATGAAGCGCCGGTTGCGCTGGTCGGCGAGAACCGCCTCCCGAAGCGCCTCGAAATCCCAGCGCTCCGCGACCTCGGCCGCGAACGCCGCCTCGGTCTCGGCGACCTCCGGGGTGCCGCAGAGATTGGTCAACTCGTCCGGGTCGCTGGCGAGGTCGTAGAGCTGCGGCGGGTCGGCCGGGCAGGCGATGTATTTGTAGTTGCCGCGGCGGATCATGACGAGCGGGGCGACGGCGCCCTCACCGAAGAACTCGCCAAAGACGGTGTCCTCGTCCTCGTCCGCGTCGCCGGCGATCAGCGGGGTGAGGTCGCGGCCGTCGAAGGCGGGCTCGAAATCCTCCGGCGCGCTGTCGGTCAGCGTCATCAGCGTCGGCGCCAGGTCGATGAGCGAGACGTTCCGGGACACCCGCCGCGGCCCGAAACGCTGCGGCGCGTGGACGATCATCGGCACCCGGGCGGCGTTTTCAAAGAAGCTCATCTTGTACCAGAGCCCGCGCTCGCCGAGCATGTCGCCGTGGTCGCCGGTGAAGAGGATGATGGTGTCGTCAGCGAGGCCGCAGGCCTCCAGGGTGTGCCGGATGCGGCCGACCCATTGGTCGACATAGGAGATGTTGCCGTAATAGGCGCGCCGCGCCCGCTTGATCTCCGCTTCGGTGATCGTCGCCGCATCCCGGTCGAGGGCTTCCATTAGCCGCCGGCTGTGCGGATCGAGCAGGGTCCGCTCCGGCTCCGGCACCCGCGGCAGGTCGATGTCGACGCCCTCATAGAGGTCCCAGAACTCCTGGCGCGTCGTATAGGGGTCGTGCGGATGGGTGAAGGAGACGCAGAGGAAGAACGGCCGGCCGTCCTCGGCGCGCGCGAGATTGCGGATGCCGCGCACGGCGTGGAAGCCGGTCTCGTCGTCGAAGTCGAGCTGGTTGGTGACTTCGGCAACGCCCGCCTCCGTCACGCTTGACATGTTGTGGTACCACCAGTCGATGCGCTCCTCGGCCTCGTCCCAATTGGCCACCCAGCCGAAATCGCCGGGATAGATGTCCGTCGTCAGCCGCTCCTCGAAGCCGTGGGTCTGGTCGGCGCCGATGAAATGCATCTTGCCGGCCAGCGCCGTGCGATAGCCAGCGGCCCTCAGCACATGGACGAAGGTGAGCTGGTTCGAGGGGAAATAGGAAGCGTTGTCGTAGGCGGCGATCTTCGATGAGGCCCGTCCGGAAAGCATGGTGAACCGCGACGGCGCACAGAGCGGATTGTTGCAATAGGCCGCGTCGAAGGTGACGCCCTCGGCGGCCAGCCGGTCGATGTTCGGGCTTTGCACGATCGGGTGCCCATAGGCCCCGAGCGCCGACGGGGTGAGCTGATCGGCCATGATCATCAGGATGTTGGGACGCCGGCCGTTGGCCATTTGACTGTTCCTTCCAGACGCCGGTGCGGCGTCGCGGTTCGGGTGAGACTCTCGAGCCGGAAATGTCGCACGGCCGGGCTCCGAAATCACCGTAGGTTTTTATTGATTGACGCGTCAATCAAAAATAAGATGGCTGGTGAGATTGAAGAGCGGAGACCGGAAATGCCCAAGGTCGGAATGGAGCCGATCCGCCGCAAGGAGCTGATCGCGGCCGCCATCGACGAGATCCACGCCCATGGCTCGCTCGACGTCACGGTCGGCCAGATCGCGCGCCGCGCCGGCGTCTCGTCGGGCCTTGCGCACCACTATTTCGGCAACAAGGACGGCCTCCTCGTCGCCACCATGCGCTACCTTTTGAAGGGCCTGTCGCGGCGGGTTGCGGAACGCCTGCGCGATGCCGACGATCCCCGGGCCCGGCTCTCCGGCGTCATCGCCGGCAATTTCACGCCCGAGCAGTTCCGCCCGGAGGTGATCTCCGCCTGGCTCGCCTTCTATGTGCACGCCCAGGCCTCCGACGAGGCGCACCAGCTTTTGCGCATCTACGCCCACCGGCTGAATTCCAACCTTCTGGACGCCTACGCCCGGCTGCTGCCGCGCGCCGATGCGGCCGTGGCCGCAGAGGGCACGGCGGCGATGATCGACGGCGTCTGGCTGCGCCGGGCGCTGCGCGAAGGGCCGGCCGATGCCGCAAGCGCCGCCGCCCTCGTCGAGGACTATGTCGAAACGCGCCTCATCGCCGCGGGAGCGCCACCCAAAGGGCATTGACGACCTTCGGCGCAGCCTGCGCGGAGGATTTGGACCATGGGGGCTTTGCCGACTACGCAAGCAGTACGGTCAATGCCCGTCCGAAGAAAAGCGCATTGACGACCTTCGGCGCAGCCCGCGCGGAGGAACTGGAATTCGGGGCATTGCGGCTGCTCAAACAGTCCGGTCGATGCCCGTCTCGAAAAAGAAAGATCATTGATGCCGAACGCCCAACCCAAAGGCTCCCACTTCATCGCCGGTGCGTATGTGCCGGGTGCCGGCCTGGCCGTGCCGGACATCTATCCGGCGACCGGCGAGGTCGTCGCCGAGATCCGCCATGCAGTGCCGGAGGAGATCGAGGCGGCGATCGAGGCGGCAAAGCGCGGCTTCGCGGTCTGGTCGAAGACGCCGGGGGCGGAACGCGCGCGGGTGCTGCGCCGCGCCGCCGATCTCCTTCGCGCCCGCAACGAGGAGATATCCCGCATCGAGACGCTGGACACCGGCAAGCCGATCCAGGAAACGCTGGTCGCCGATGCCCTGTCCGGCGTCGAATGCCTGGAATATTTCGCCGGCGTAGCTTCCAGCCTTTCCGGCGACTACGTCGATCTCGGCGGCGACTGGGTCTATACGCGCCGCGAGCCGCTCGGCATCGTTGCCGGCATCGGCGCCTGGAACTATCCGGTCCAGATCGCCTCCTGGAAGGCCGCCCCGGCGCTCGCCTGCGGCAACGCCATGATCTTCAAGCCGTCCGAGGAAACGCCGCTTTCCGCGCTGATCCTTGCCGAAGTCCTCCTTGAGGCCGGGCTGCCGGCCAGCGTCTTCAACGTGATCCAGGGCGCGGCCGAGGTCGGTGCGGCGCTGGTCGCCCACCCCGAGATCGCCAAGGTCTCGCTCACCGGCGAGGTCGGCACCGGCAAGCGGATCATGGGTGATGCGGCAAAGACCCTGAAGCACGTCACCTTCGAACTCGGCGGCAAGTCGCCGATCCTCGTCTTCGGGGACGCCGATCTCGACGCCGCCGTCGGCGGGGCGATGCTCGGCAATTTCTATTCCTCCGGCCAGATCTGCTCCAACGGCACCCGCGTCTACGTCCATTCCAGCATCAAGGACGCCTTCATCGAACGCCTTGTCGCCCGCACGAAGGCCTTGAGGCTCGGCGACCCGCTCGATCCGGAAACCCAGATCGGCCCGCTTGTCTCCGAGCGCCACATGGAAAAGGTCCTCTCCTACATGGAGATCGGAAAGGCCGAGGCGCGGTGCCTCGTCGGCGGCGGCCGCGCCACCGGGCCGGGGCTCGACAGCGGCTTTTACGTCGAGCCGACTGTGTTCGATGCCAGCTCCGACCAGGCCCGGATCGCCAGCGAGGAGATTTTCGGCCCGGTCCTGACCGTCCTCACCTTCGACGACGAGGCCGATGTCATTGCGCGGGCCAACGCCACGCCCTTCGGCCTCGCCGCCGGCGTCTTCACGAAGGATCTCGCCCGCGGCCACCGGGTCGTCGCAGACCTCCAGGCCGGCACCTGCTGGATCAACACCTACAATCTGACGCCCATCGAGATGCCCTTCGGCGGCGTGAAGCAGTCCGGCATCGGCCGCGAGAACGGCAAGGCGGCGATCGAGCACTATTCGCAGGTCAAGAGCGTCTATGTGGCGATGACGCCGACCGAAACCCCGTTTTGACGCCCGCCGGGAGCGGACGTCGCCTTGAGAGAACGCACCCGATCCTCCCCGACTCGATCAGAGGGTGCGCAGGAGTATGAGAAATGCAGGAAGGCGAGACCTTTGACTTCCTCGTCGTCGGCGCCGGCAGCGCCGGCTCGGTCCTGGCAAGCCGCCTGACGGAAGACGGCACGACGACCGTCGGCGTCATCGAGTTCGGCGGCACCGACGCCGGGCCGCTGATCCAGATGCCGGCAGCATTGTCCTATCCCATGAACCTGCCGTTCTACGACTGGGGGTTCCAGACCGAGCCGGAGCCCCATCTCGGCGGCCGCCGCCTCGTCTGCCCGCGCGGCAAGGTGATCGGCGGCTCGTCCTCCATCAACGGCATGGTCTATGTGCGCGGCCACGCCCGCGACTTCGACACCTGGGAGGAGATGGGCGCGACCGGCTGGGGCTTCCGCAACGTCCTGCCCTATTTCAAGCGCGCCGAGACGAGCCATGGCGGCGAGGACGGCTGGCGCGGCACCGACGGCCCGCTGCACGTCACCAGAGGTCCCCTCGACAATCCGCTCCACCACGCCTTCATGGAGGCCGGCGAGGAGGCCGGCTACGGATTGACCGAGGACTACAACGGCAGCCGCCAGGAAGGCTTCGGCCGGATGGAGATGACCATCTGGAAGGGCCGGCGCTGGTCGGCCGCCAACGCCTATCTGAAGCCGGCGCTCGGCCGCAAGAACCTGTCCCTGATGACCCGCACCTTCGCCCACCGCATTGTCTTTGAGGAGGGCCGCGCCGTCGGCGTCGAAGTGGAGAATGGCGGCGGCCGCCGCATCATCCGCGCAAGGCGCGAGGTGATCCTGGCAGCAAGCGCCATCAACTCGCCGCGACTCCTGATGCTCTCAGGCATCGGCGACGGCGAGCACTTGCAGGCGCACGGCATTACGACCCGCGCCCACCGGCCGGGCGTCGGCCAGAACCTGCAGGACCACCTGGAACTCTACCTGCAGATGACCTGCCTCAAGCCGGTCTCGCTCTATTCCAAGCTCAACTGGTTCTCCAAGGCGCTGATCGGCGCGCGCTGGATGTTTGCCGGCGACGGCATCGGCGCCAGCAACCAGTTCGAATCCTGCGCCTTCGTGCGTTCCGCCGCCGGCGTCGACTATCCCGACATCCAGTACCATTTCCTGCCGGTGGCGATCCGCTATGACGGCAAGCTGCCGGCCAAGTCGCACGGCTTCCAGGCCCATGTCGGGCCGATGCGCTCCAAGAGCCGGGGCCGCGTCGCGCTCACCGGCCCGACGCTGAAGGACCCGCCCTCGATCCTCTTCAACTACATGTCCCACGAGGATGACTGGGCCGACTTCCGCACCTGCATCCGCCTGACCCGCGAGATCTTCGAGCAGCCGGCCTTTGCGCCCTATCGCGGCGAGGAGCTATCGCCGGGCGCCGACAAGACCTCGAACGAGGACCTCGACGCCTACATTTCCGAGGCCGTGGAGAGCGCCTACCACCCCTGCGGCACCTGCCGCATGGGCGATGCCGACGACAAATGGAGCGTGGTCGATCCGGAGTGCCGGGTCGTCGGCGTCGACGGGCTTCGGGTGATCGATTCCTCGATCTTCCCGCAGATCACCAACGGCAACCTCAACGGCCCGACCATCATGGTCGGTGAGAAGGGCGCCGACCTTGTGCTCGGCCGAACGCCGCTCGCCGCCGCCAATGTGGAGCCCTGGATCAACCCGGACTGGGCCGTCGCCCAGCGCTGAGGCTTTCCTTCGCCGCTGCTTGCGGGCACTCTCTGGGACAACGCTGCCGCGAAGGCAGCGATGAACGGGGAGACGTCCGCAAATGGAAGAAAACGACGCGCCGGAGGTGCGTGACGGGGAGGGACCGCCCAGTACCGGCCTGATGGTCCTGTTGGTGGCCGCGGAATTCCTCGTCTCGGCCGCCGGCCTCGTGGTGGAGATCGTCGCCGGGCGCATGCTCGCTCCTTACGTCGGCATGTCGCTCTATTCCTGGACGGCGGTGATCGCCGTCGTGCTCGCGGGCCTCACCATCGGCCACTGGGTCGGCGGCCGGCTGGCGGAGCGCGCGGAAAAGGCGATCGCCCTCGGCATCGCAGCGGCGCTAGCCGTTGCCGCGATCTCCACTGCGCTCGCCCTGCCGCTGCTCCAGGCGCTCTCCACCCCGATCCTCGGCAGCGCCGGCACCTCCGTCCTCGGCCTCGTCGTCCTCGCCATGGCGCTCTTCCTGGTGCCGTCCTTCATGGTCGGCGTGCCGGCCCCGGCGCTGACCAAGATCGCCATCGACCGGGCGCCCCACGCCGCGGGCAGAGCGCTCGGGCGCATGTACGCGGCCGGCGCGCTCGGCGCCATCGCTGGCACGCTGCTTGCCGGCTATCTGTTCATCTCCTGGCTCGGCACGGCGCGAACGCTCGCCGTCGTCGCCGCGGTCGATGCCGGCCTTGCCCTCGTCTTCCTCGGCTATGCCGGACGGCGCAGGGGCCGCACCGCGGTCGCCATCCTCGTCGCGGTTGCGCTTTCCGCCGCCGCCGCGGGCCTTGCCAATGCGAAATCGCCCTGCACGGTGGAAAGCGACTACTACTGCATCCGCAGCATCGACATGACAGAGGATGTCGGCGCGCCAGCCCGCCTCATGGTGTTGGACCATCTCGGCCACGGGATTAACGTGCGCGACGATCCCCGGCGCCTCGTCACGCCCTATGTGGCGACCATCGACCATCTCCGGCGCCTGCGCTTCGGGGCGCACCCCGTCTCGGCCTTCTTCATCGGCGGCGGCGCCTACACGCTGCCGCGCGCCTGGACGGCAGGCGAAAACCCCGATCTCGTCACGGTCGCGGAGATCGATCCGGCGGTGACGGAGATCGCGGTGCGCGACTTCTGGCTCGATCCCCAGAAGATGGACATCCACCACCGCGACGCCCGCCGGGTCCTCAAGAACAGCGGCGGCGACTTCGACATTATCGTCGGCGACGCCTTCACCGATATCGCGGTCCCGCCCCATCTGGTGACGAAGGAGTTCTTTGCCCTGGTCGCGGAGAAACTCAGCGACGATGGCGTTTATGCAATGAACCTCGTCGACCGCATGGAGCGTTTAGACGCCCTCGCCGCCGTCTACCGGACACTTCTAGAAATATTTCCCGTCGTCGAAGTCTGGGTCGAGGCGGAGGATTTTTCAGCGCAAGGCCGCACCACCTTCGTGCTCCTCGCCGCAAAGACGCCGACGGACACCCCGCGCGTCGTCGAGCCTGACACCGGTCGCATCTTCGCCCGCATCCCGCCCGATCGTGTCGCCCGCCTCGTCGCCGGGCGCGATCCCCCGGTGCTGACCGACGACTACGCCCCCATCGACCGGCTGATGGGCGCGCTGTCGTGGTGAGGGCTCGAAGGACGAAAGGTGGAGGGGCTTGATCGGACCGAACAGATAGGGAACAATTGCCCCTCCGTATCAAAGAACGCCCTGAACCCATGGCCCTTGTCCGCACCGCAGACCTTGCTCCCGACGGCCGCCAGTCGGAAACCGCGCTGATGATCCGGCGCGGCGTTGGCCGGCTGTTGCGCGGCCTCGGCTATGCCTATCTGCCGGAGCTGACGCTCGCCTCCGGGCGCCGGGCGGACATGGTCGCCGTCGGCCTCAAGGGCGATATCTGGATCGTGGAGATCAAGTCGTCGCTGGAGGATTTCCGGGCCGATTCCAAATGGCCGGACTACCACTGCCATTGCGACCGGCTGTTCTTCGCCACCCATCCGGGCGTCGATCCGGCGATCTTTCCCGAGGAGGCCGGGCTCATCCTCTCCGACGGCTACGGCGCGGAGATCGTCCGCGACTGCGGCGAGGACCGGCTCGCCGGCGCCACCCGCAAGGCGGTGATGCTGCGCTTTGCCCAGGCGGCCGCGAACCGGCTGCACGAGCTGGCCGATCCGCGCCTTGCCGGCACGGTCACCGAGATCCGCGAAGATTGAAACGCGTTAGCGCGGGGCGCGCTTGGCGAGGATCCGCTGCAGCGTGCGGCGATGCATGTTGAGCCGGCGGGCGGTCTCCGAGACGTTGCGGTCGCAGAGCTCGTAGACCCGCTGGATGTGCTCCCAGCGCACCCGGTCGGCCGACATCGGGTTCTCCGGCGGCGGCGCCTTGTCGTCCGGGTTGCGGGTCAGCGCCGCATAGACGTCGTCGGCATCGGCCGGCTTGGAGAGATAGTCGATGGCGCCCATCTTCACCGCGGTCACGGCAGTCGCGATATTGCCGTAGCCGGTGAGGATGACGGCGCGCGCATCCGGGCGCCGCTCGCGCAGGGTCGAGATCACGTCGAGGCCGTTGCCGTCGCCGAGCCGCATGTCGACCACCGCATAGTCCGGCGGATTGGCGTCGACCTTGCCGATCGCCTCCTGGATCGATTCCGCCGTATCGGTCTCGAAGCCGCGCTTTTCCATCGCCCGCGCAAGCCGGCTGAGAAACGGGCGGTCGTCATCGACGATCAGCAAACGTTTTTCGCCTGTGTTGGCCATCTGGGTTCCGTCGCTCATGGGACCGCCTTCGCTACACACTACTGTTGGAAACTTCGGACATAATGTTCGGTTGATGTTTAGCCGAACTATAGCCCGTCGGGCAAGCTCGCTGCGACGCTTGGTCGGATTGAAAATTCGTCGGGGTCGGCATTGGTATCGTCGCCGCCGCTGAAATCAAGCCGTGCACGCGACCAGGCGATCTCAACCACGGCCCCCGTTTCCGGCGCCGCCCGGTTGCCGATATCGACCTGTGCGCCGGTGCGCTCAAGCAGCGTCTTGGCGATGAAGAGCCCGAGCCCGAGCCCGCCGCCGGAGGAATGGCCCTCTTCGGCCTCGCTGTGCTTGCGGGTGGTGACATAGGGCTCGCCGAGCCGGTCGAGCACGCTCGCGGCAAAGCCGGGGCCGTCGTCGGCAATCGTCACCCGTACCGTGTCGTCGGTCCACTCGGCCGTCAGCACGACCTTTTCTTCCGCGAAATCGGCGGCGTTCTCCACCAGATTGCCGAGCCCGTAAAGCACTGCCGGATTGCGCACGCCGACCGGCTCCTTGCCGACGCCCGACTTGACCACCTCGATGTCGACGCCGAAATCGCGGTTCGGTGCCACCACCTCTTCCAGGATGTGGCTGATCGGCATGCGGTCGAAATGGGTGTCCGGCGCCGCCGACAGCGACGTCAGCTTGGCGAGGATCTCCCGGCAGCGCTCCGCCTGGGATCGGATGAGGGCGATGTCCTCGGCGACCGGACCGCCGTCGGCGAACTCGCCGGCAAGCTCCTTGGAGGTCAGTACGATCGTGCCGAGCGGCGTGCCGAGTTCGTGGGCGGCCGCGGCGGCCAGCCCGTCGAGGGCGGACAGGTGCTGCTCGCGGGCGAGCACCAGTTCGGTGGCGGCAAGCGCATCGGCGAGCTGGCGACCTTCCTCCGCCACCCGGAAGGCATAGACCGCGATGAAGGCAAGGCTGGAGGTCAGCGCCAGGAAGATGCCGAGGACGTAGAGCTGCGGGAACACCAGCCGCTCGCCCGGATACCAGGGCAGCGGCTGCGGAAAGAGCGCGAGCACGCAGCTTGCGCCGACCGCGAGCGCACCGAGAAGCGCGGTGCGCGTCGGCGGCAGCGCCGTCGCCGAGACGGTGACCGGGGCCAGCAGCAACAGCGCGAAGGGATTGGTCAGCCCGCCGGTCAAGAGCAGCAGGCCGGAAAGCTGCAGGATGTCGAAGGACAAAAGCAGCGTCGCGCTTCCCTCCGTCAGCCGCCGGCTCGAGGGATAGCGGATCTTCAGGAAAAGATTGAGCCAGGCGGAAAGTCCGATCAGGCCGAAGCACCACCAGACCGGAAACGGAAATTTCAGCCAGACGGCAACGGCGAGTACGGCAACGCTCTGGCCGGCAACCGCCAGCCAGCGCAGCCGCACCAGCGTATCGAGGCGCACCTTGCGGTGGGCAAAGCTCGGGCCCTGGGACGAGGGCGTTGCGACGGAACCAAACATCTTACCGCGCCATCCGTTCAACTCGAGGTCTCTATGCCCGGCTGGATTCTCCATCGGGCGGGTCCATATAATCGAATGCACAAGGATTTGCTGATATTTCTTTGAAGATTCGGCCGCGCAGAGCAAACGCGGCCGCTGTTTTTGGGAGGTCTCGTTGGACCAGTCCATCGATCAGCCGGCGATTTCCGTCACCGGCCTTGCCAAGAGCTATGACGCCGTGAACGCCGTCGGGCCCGTCGATTTTTCCATCGAAAAGGGCACCATCGTCGGCCTCCTCGGCGGCAACGGCGCCGGCAAGACGACGACGATCGCGATGATCCTCGGCCTGGTGCTGCCGACCGCGGGATCGATCCGCGTCCTCGGCCACGACATGCTGACCGACCGCCACCGGGTGCTGCACCGGATCAACTTCGAAAGCCCCTATGTGGACATGCCGATGCGCCTCACCGTGCGCCAGAACCTCACCGTCTTCGCCGGCCTTTACGGCGTCGGCGACGCCAAGGGCCGGGTTGCGGAACTGGCCGAGAGCCTCGACCTGACGGAGTTCCTCGACCGCCCCTCCGGCAAGCTTTCCGCCGGCCAGAAGACCCGCGTCAGCCTCGCCAAGGCGCTGATCAACCGCCCGGAACTCCTGCTCCTCGACGAGCCGACCGCTTCCCTCGATCCCGACACGGCCGACTGGATCCGCGGCACCCTCGACCGCTACCGCCGCGAGCGGAACGCCACCATCCTGCTCGCCTCCCACAACATGCCGGAGGTTGAGCGGCTCTGCGACGACGTCATCATGATGAAGGGCGGCAAAATCGTCGACCGCGGCGCGCCGAAGGCGCTGATCTCCCGTTACGGCCGTTCCAACCTGGAGGACGTCTTCCTCGACGTCGCCCGCGGTCGCGGCCACGCCGCCAGCCTTCAGGAGGCGTCCGCATGACAACCGACGCGGGCACTCCGGATACGGGCCCCATCGACCTCACCTACAAGGCGTTTTCGCCGGCCCGCACCTTCGCCATGGTGCGTCGCTACTGGTACCTGCTGCGCTCCTCCTGGCCGCGCACGGTGGAGCTCGTCTACTGGCCGACCGTGCAGATGCTGATGTGGGGCTTCCTGCAGACCTACCTGAACCAGCATTCCGGCTTTTTCGCCAAGACCGGCGGTACGCTGATCGGCGCCGTCCTCCTGTGGGACATCCTGTTCCGTGGCCAGCTTGGCTTTTCCATCTCCTTCCTGGAGGAGATGTGGGCCCGCAACATGGGCAACCTGATGATGAGCCCCTTGCGGCCGATGGAGTTCATCGCCGCCCTGATGACCATGAGCGTCATCCGCCTGACCATCGGCATGGTGCCGGTGACGCTGCTCGCCATCGGCTTTTTCGGCTTCAATATCTGGGGGCTGGGGCTGGCGCTCGCCGCCTTCTTCGCCAATCTCATCCTCACCTCCTGGTCGATCGGCATCGTCGTCAGCGGCCTCGTCCTGCGCAACGGCCTCGGCGCGGAAAGCCTTGCCTGGACGGTGATGTTCCTGCTGCTGCCGCTGTCCTGCGTCTACTATCCGGTCGAGACCCTGCCGGACTGGCTGCAATGGATCGCGCTCGCCCTGCCGCCGACCTATGTCTTTGAGGGCATGCGGGCGATCCTGATCGACAACGTCTTCCGCGGCGACCTGATGCTGATAGCCTTCGGGCTCAACCTCGTGCTGTTCGCGGTCGCCGTCTTCACCTTCTTCCGCCTCTTCGACAGCGCCCGAAAGGTCGGCTCGTTGCTGCAGCTCGGCGAGTAGAGACCCCGTTTTTTCGTCCCTCTGGCCGGATTCGGAAAACCTGTGACCGCCGTCACAGGCCTTGGAACCGTTTCCCGCCACCTTGGTTCCTGAGGACGCCGGCGATGCCGTCGGCGCGGACCGAGACGGAGAGGGAAATGTACGGTCTGACGAAGAAACCAGCCGCTGCGACACTGTTAGCCGCGATCATCGCAACCATTGCCGCCTCCACCATCGTGCTGCCGGCGGCTGCCGCAAGCCCGGTGCCGCGGGTCAAGCCGCCCGCGCCGGCGGTGACGCGCACGGCCGGCGAGGCGCCGAAATCGGACAAGCTGCGGCTCACCATCCGCACGGCCCACGGCACCAAGACCATCATCGACAACGGCAACGGCACCAAGACGATCATCCTGAGGTCGAAGGACGGCCAGCTCATCCGCGCCTACAGCGAAAAGAAGGGCGGCTCCTTCAAGATGAACTCCCTGACGAGCGGCTCCGGCGCGCGCAAGGTCGGCAAGGCCTCCCCGGCGCCTGGCTACATTCTCGTCAAGGCGAAACGCTGATGCGCATCCGGTGCGGCAACGGGGCCATGTGCCGCACCGGTGTGACACCATGGTTAATGTGACAAAAACGCCACAAATCCGGGCGGGATGCCGGAATTCCGGGGATATCGTCCGGTCCATTGCCGAGCGATCGATTGGGAATCCGCACGTTGTGCGCTATCCTCTGGACAATGACGCTGCAATGCAGAACAGTTACTGCAATGCAGCATGTGCAGAGGAGCTTCTCCCGTGCCCTATTACCATCTCTACGAGATGCACCACGCGGCCATGAGCCCGATGCGCGCGGCCTGCGACCTGACCCGGCTTTATTTCAACAACCCGCTCAATCCGCTGACCCACACCCCGCTTGGCCGCAAGATCTCGGCCAGTTGCGAGGTGTTCGAGCGCGCGACGCGGCGCTACGGCAAGCCGGAATTCGGCTTGCCGGAGACCGTCGTCGGCGGCGAGCGGGTCAAGGTCCGCGAGCAGGTCGTCTGGGAAAAGCCGTTCTGCCGGCTCCTGCATTTCGAGCGCCAGATCCCGACCCTGCGCCATCCGGTGCCCAAGCTCCTGATCGTTGCGCCGATGTCCGGCCACTACGCCACGCTCCTGCGCGGCACGGTCGAGGCGATGCTGCCGCGCCACGACGTCTACATCACCGACTGGGTCGATGCCCGCATGGTGCCGCTGGCCGAGGGCAAGTTCGATCTCGACGACTATGTCGACTACATCATCGAGATGCTGCAGACGCTTGGCAGCGATACCCATGTGGTCGCCGTCTGCCAGCCCTCGGTGCCGGTGCTTGCCGCCGTTGCCGTCATGGACGAGGCCGGCGATCCTTACGCACCGTGCTCCATGACGCTGATGGGCGGCCCGATCGACACCCGCGTCAACCCGACCGCGGTCAACGAGCTCGCCAAGTCGCGCGACATGGACTGGTTCCGCCGCAACGTCATCATGAAAGTGCCGATGCCCCATCCCGGCGCCTGGCGCGACGTCTATCCGGGCTTCCTGCAGCTTTCCGGCTTCATGAGCATGAATCTCGACCGGCACCTGTCGGCCCAGCACGACTTCTACAACCACCTCATTGAAGGCGACGGCGATTCGGCCGAAAAGCACCGCGACTTCTATGACGAGTACCTCGCCGTCATGGACCTCACCGCGGAGTTCTACCTGCAGACCGTGGAGACGGTCTTCGTCACCCATGCCCTGCCGAAGGGCGAGATGATGCACCACGGCAAGCGGGTCGACACCACCAAGATCCGCAACGTCGCGCTTTTGACCGTTGAGGGCGAGAAGGACGACATCTCCGGCGTCGGCCAGACCCACGCTGCCCACCGCATCTGCCCGAACATTCCGGCGGAGATGCGCGCCCACTACGTCCAGCCCAAGGTCGGCCACTACGGCGTCTTCAACGGCTCGCGCTTCCGCTCCGAGATTGCGCCGCGCATCTCCGATTTCATCATCACCCATTCGGTCGGCCACCGGGCCGTGCGCGCCCGGCGCGTCGCGGCGGAAGGCCCGGCGGTTGCCAACACCCTGCCGCCGACGGAAATGATGCCGAGGCCGGAACCGGCCGATCTGGTCGCCAAGGAAGCGGCAAGGAAAGCCGCGGTCAAGGCCGCCGCCCGGGCCGCCGCCGGCCCCAAGGCCGAAGAGGCCAAGGCCGAGGCCGCGAAGGCGCGTCCCGACAGCCCGGCCGACGATCTGAAGAAGATCAGCGGCGTCGGCCCGAAGATCGAAAAGCTGCTCAACGAGGCCGGCATCTTCCATTTCTGGCAGATCGCGGAACTTTCCGCCGACCAGCTTGCCGAGCTTGAGGAGCGGCTCGCCTTTTCCGGCCGCGCCACCCGCGACGACTGGGTCGGCCAGGCAAAGGGGTTGATCGAGAGCTGATCGCGCTCGGCTGGCAGCCGCTTTGCGGCGCACTTGAAAACGGCGCCAATCGTCCCCACGTCGCAGGAAGCGGCGTCCGACGCCCCCCTCTTGGGGGCCGGGCGCATTTTCGGCAGCCGACGGTTTTTTCTTTGCCGCTGCGGCGCCGGGGTTGGGATGAAATGAGCAGCACTTCGATAATCAGACCTGCCTGGACGCCGGCGATGATCGCCCTGATGGTCGTCGGCTTCGTCGTCTTCTGGCCGCTCGGCCTTGCCGTTCTCGCCTACATCATCTGGGGTGAGCGCTGGCAGGAGGCGCGCGAGGCCCGCCGCATGGGCAAGGCGCCCGGCGGCTTTTGCGGTCGCCGCCGCGACCGGTCGCGCGATTCGGCGCCCGACTTCGAGGCAGCGCGCCGCGAGGCGGCCGATGCCGATCCCGTCATGGCCGATCCCTATTATCGCGACGACGTGCCGTCCGGCTTCAACGCCGCCTCGGCCTCCGACGCGGCGTTCGAGGAATACCTGCGCGGCTTGCGCGCCGAAGCGGCCAACGAGGCTGAGGAGCGCGAGGCGTTCCACGACTATATGGACGACCTCCGCCGCGACGGCCGCTCGGCGCCGGGCGACCGGCATCCCCGATAGCCCGCTTTGCCGCGGGACGGAAAACGAGGCGGTATCGCGCGTGATGCCGCCTCTCGCTTTTTGGTGATGGCTCTTTCCCGAAAAAGGGTGCCGAACCTGCCCGGCATCTGGGATCATGCGGGCGGTTTCCGATTCGCCGACGACAGATGACGTTCTTCAAAAAACCGCGCCGCGCCAGAGCCCTGCCGAAGGAGGAGCATTTCCTCCTGACCATCGATGGCGCCGACATCCGCGTCCGTCTGCGCCGCGACGCGCGCGCCCGCCGCTTCACCCTGCGCCTGCCGGCAAGCGGCGGCGATCCCGTCGTCACCCTGCCGGCCGACGGCTGCTCCCGCGCGGCCAGGAATTTTGCCGAGCGCGAGCGCCATTGGCTTGCCGGCAGGCTGAAGCGCCGGCCGGACAGTGTTGCCTTCGAGGAAGGCGCGCTGGTGCCCCTGCGCGGCGTCGAGCATCGCATCATCTCCGGCGGCAGATCCCGCGGCACGGTCCGCCGCGAGGAGGGCGACGCCGAACCCCGCCTCGTCGTCTTCGGCGCCCCGGAGCATCTTTCCCGCCGGCTCACCGACTGGCTGAAGCGTGAGGCCCGCGCCGACATCGAGGCGGCCGTCGCTGCCCATGCCGCAAGGCTGCAGGTGACGCCTGGCCGCGTCACCTTGCGCGACACCACCACCCGCTGGGGCTCGTGCTCGTCCTCCGGCGCGCTCTCCTTTTCCTGGCGCCTGGTGCTCGCCCCGCCCGAGGTGCTCGATTATGTCGCCGCCCACGAGGTCGCGCATTTGAAGGAAATGAACCACTCGCCGCGCTTCTGGCGCCATGTGGAGACGCTCTGCCCCGGCATGGAAGAACCCCGCGCCTGGCTGCGCAGCAACGGCCCGCGCCTGCATTCCTATGGCGCCGGCGGCTGAGGGAAACCGGCCCCGGCGGAACTCCTCGGAATGGCGCACAAAAGAGCTTTTATTGCGCGCACCGGGCGGGCATGATCCGCCCCATGACCGACGATTCCAGCACCGCAAAGCCCATCGGCCCCGGCGACCACGTCTTCCTGGTCGACGGTTCCTCCTACATCTTCCGCGCCTACCACGCCCTGCCGCCGCTGACCCGCAAGTCCGACGGCCTGCCGGTCGGCGCCGTCTCCGGCTTCTGCAACATGCTGTGGAAGCTGCTGCGTGAGGGCCTGACCCCGGAAAAAGGCGACGAGCCGACCCACTTCGCGGTCATCTTCGATGCCTCGGGAAAATCGTTCCGCAACGACATCTACGACCAGTACAAGGCCCACCGGCCCGAGCCGCCGGAGGATCTGCGGCCCCAGTTCGGCCTCATCCGCCAGGCCGTCCACGCCTTCAACGTCGCCTGCGTGGAAATGCTCGGCTTTGAAGCCGACGACCTCATCGCCACCTACGCAAAAAGAGCCCGCGAGGCCGGCGCCAAGGTGACCATCATCGCCTCCGACAAAGACCTGATGCAGCTCGTCGGCGGCGACGTCGACATGTTCGACACCATGAAGAACAAGCGCATCGGTCCGGACGAGGTGGTGGAGAAATTCGGCGTTCCGCCGGAAAAGGTCGTCGACGTCCAGGCGCTTGCCGGCGATTCCGTCGACAACATCCCCGGCGTTCCCGGCATCGGCGTGAAGACGGCGGCCCAGCTCATCGAAGAGTTCGGCGACGTGGAAACGCTGCTTCAGAACGCTGAGACCATCAAGCAGAAGAAGCGCCGGGAAAACCTCATCGAATTCGCCGAGCAGGCGCGCATTTCCCGAAAGCTGGTGGAACTCGACCAGAACGTGCCGGTGGAAGAGGGCCTCGACGATTTCGCCGTCACCGCCGTTGACGGCGCCAAGCTGGTCGCCTTCCTGAAGGCGCTGGAGTTCTCAACGCTCACCCGCCGCGTCGCCGAGGCGACGGAGGTCGAAGGCGCCGAGGTCGAAGCGACCGAGATCGTCGTCAAGGGCTGGGAATCGGCCGCGGAAGCTGCCCCAGGTGAGGACGGTGCCGCATCCGCACCCTCCGGTGGCTTGTCAACCGGCGGAAAATCCGACTTTACGCCAAAGGCACTGTCCGAAGAGCGGATTGACCGCATTGCGTCCCTGAAGACCGACACTTCCGCCTACGAGGTCGTCCGGGAAGAGGCGGCGCTTCAGTCCTGGGTCGACGACGCCACGGAGCAGGGCTTCGTCGCCGTCGACACCGAGACGACATCCCTCGATCCGATGGTCGCCGACCTCGTCGGCGTCTCGCTGGCGCTCGCCCCCGGCCGCGCCTGCTACGTGCCCCTGCAGCACAAGGCCGGCAATGGCGATCTCCTCGGCGGCGGCCTCGTCGAGGGCCAGATCCCGGTGCAAAAGGCGCTGGAGATCCTGAAGCCGATGCTTGAGGACCCGGCGATCCTGAAGATCGCCCAGAACATGAAATACGACTGGCTGGTGCTCGCCCGCCACGGCGCCACGACCGTCTCCTACGACGACACCATGCTGATCTCCTATGCGCTGGACGCCGGCAAGGGCGGCCACGGCATGGACGAGTTGTCGAAGCGCTGGCTGGGCCACGAGCCGATCCCCTACAAGGAGGTCGCGGGCTCCGGCAAGAACGCCGTCACCTTCGACATGGTCGAGATCGAGCGCGCCGCCGCCTACGCCGCCGAGGACGCCGACGTCACGCTGCGCCTCTGGATGCTCCTGAAACCGCGGCTCGTCGCCGAACGCGGCACGACCGTCTACGAGACCCTGGAGCGCCCGCTGGTGCCGGTGCTCGCCCGCATGGAGCGGCGCGGCGTTGCCGTCGACCGGCAGATGCTGTCGCGGCTTTCCGGCGATTTCGCCCAAGGCATGGCGGCGCTGGAGGCGGAGATCCACGAGCTTGCCGGCGAGACCTTCAACATCGCCAGCCCCAAGCAGCTCGGCGAGATCCTGTTCGACAAGATGAGCCTTGCCGGCGGCAAGAAGACCAAGACCGGCGCCTGGGGCACCGGGGCCGGCGTCCTTGAGGAACTGGCCGCGCAAGGCCACGACCTGCCCCAGCGCGTGCTCGACTGGCGCCAGCTCTCCAAGCTGAAGTCGACCTACACCGACGCGCTGCCGGGCTACATCAACGCCGAGACGAACCGCGTCCACACCTCGTATTCGCTCGCCTCGACCACCACAGGCCGGCTGTCCTCCTCGGAGCCGAACCTTCAGAACATCCCGGTCCGGACCGAAGAGGGCCGCAAGATCCGCTGCGCCTTCGTCGCGGAAAAGGGCATGAAGCTGGTCTCGGCCGACTACAGCCAGATCGAGCTGCGCGTCCTCGCCCATATGGCAGAGATCCCGCAGCTCACGAAGGCCTTCGAGGACGGCCTCGACATCCATGCGATGACGGCGAGCGAGATGTTCGGCGTGCCGATCGAAGGCATGGAGCCGTCCGTGCGCCGGCGCGCCAAGGCGATCAATTTCGGCATCATCTACGGCATCTCCGCCTTCGGGCTGGCGGCCCAGCTCGGCATCCCGCGCGGCGAGGCCAAGGACTATATCGACAAATACTTCGAGCGCTTCCCCGGCATCCGCGACTACATGGAAGAGACCAAGAAATTCGCCCGCGCCAACGGCTATGTGGAGACCGTCTTCGGCCGCCGCGCGCACTATCCGGAAATCAACACCAAGAACCCGAACATGCGCGCCTTCCAGGAGAGGGCGGCGATCAACGCCCCGATCCAGGGCTCCGCCGCCGACATCATCCGCCGCGCCATGCTGCGCATGGAAGAGGCGCTGAGGCATTCCGACCTCGGCGCCGAAATGCTCCTGCAGGTGCACGACGAACTGATCTTCGAGGTGCCCGAGGGCGAGGTCGACAAGACCATCCCCGTCATCACCGAGATCATGGAAAAGGCCGCCCTGCCGGCCGTGCAACTGAAGGTGCCGCTCCAGGTAGACGCCCGCGCCGCGGATAATTGGAACGAGGCACACTGAGGGGCGGATGGTTCTTCGCCGCCCACTTCGACGCTGACATTCGCGCCGTGCCGGCAGCCCCTGGATTGCTTCGCTGCGCTCGCAATTGTGCAAGTTCACGAATTCGGTGATGGGTTTTCGGTTTTCTTTTGATCGGCGAAGGCCTTTGGGG
>NZ_JAOQNS010000020.1 GCF_025961475.1 Rhodobium gokarnense
ATCGCAACCATTGACCTCAACCATACCCAAAACGATCATCAATGACTGTCAGCCATGTCCCCGAACACCTGTCAATCATCTCTCCGGGACATACACTTGAGCCGGGGCCTATTGCCCGTCTCAACGCAGTATGTCGTCGGTTAGCGAAGGTGGGAACTTACCAGGACGAAGGCCGTGCCAAGCCCCGCAATGGACTACCGTGCCGCGGTGGGCAATGGGTCCCGGCTCTCCGCTTCGCTCCGGCCGGGATGACGGCTGAGTTTGAAGCGGCACCTATCGAAGCCGTCAGGCTTCGCAAGGCCGACCGGCCGCCGGCGCCCATGCGCCGCCCCGTCGGAGCCGCGAGCGATAGCGAGCCTGGCGTGAGACAAGAGATCGAAGCCACAAGGCTTCGCAAGGCCGACCGGCCGCCGGCGCCGATGCGCCGCCCCGTCGGAGCCGCGAGCGACAGCGAGCCTGGCGTGAGACAAGAGATCGAAGCCTTCAGGCTTCGCAAGGCCGACCGGCCGTCGGCGCCCATGCGCCGCCCCGTCGGAGCCGCGAGCGACAGCGAGCCTGGCGTGAGACAAGAGATCGAAGCCGTCAAGCTTCGCAAGGCCGAACGGCCGCCGGCGCTCATGCGCCGCCCCGTCGGAGGTTAGCGAGCGCAAGCGAGCGCTCAACCGTGAGACAGAAAACCCACTGTGAGCAAAAAAATCTTCTACTCAAACTCCATGATCACCGCGTCGACGGCGAGGCTGTCGCCGGGCTCGCAGGTGATCTTGGAGACGACGAGGTCGCGCTCGGCGCGGAGCACGTTTTCCATCTTCATGGCCTCCACGATGGCCAGCGCCTCGCCCGCCTTGACCTCCTGGCCCTCCGTCACATTGAGCGAGACGACGAGGCCCGGCATCGGGCAGAGCAGCATCTTGGAGGTGTCGGGCGGCAGCTTGATCGGCATCAGGCGGTCGAGCTCGGCCATTGTCGGGCTCATCACCCGGGCCGTCATGGCAAGGCCGCGCCAGGAGATGTTGTAGCCGTTCTGGACCGGACGGACCTGGGCCGTCACCTCGCGGGTCCCGACGGTGCCGAGCCACAGCGCCTCGCCGGGTGCCCAGTCGGAGCGCACGGTCATCGGCTTGACGTCCGCCTCGTCGAAGGTCAGGTCGATCTCGATCGGCACGGTCGGATAGCCTTCCACAAGCTTGACCGCCACATAGTCCTTTTCGTGGTGCTTGGAGTGGTCGAGCTCGCGCACGTCGCGCTCCAGCGACACCACCCAGTCCTCGCGCACCCGGCCGGTATGCGGGCGCAGCCGGCCCGGCAGGTGGTCGAAGCGCTCCTTGTTGATGAGTTCCACCGACAGCGCCACGGCGGCCAGCACCTTCTCCGTCTCCGCCGTCGTCGGGATGCTGGCAAAGCCCTCCGGATACTCCTCGGCGATGAAACCGGTGGAGAGATTGCCCTCGGTCCAGCGCGGATGCTGCATCAGACCGGACAGGAACGGGATGTTGTGCTCGATGCCGTCGATCAGATAGGCGTCGAGCGCATCGGCCTGGGCATGGATGGCGCCGGCGCGGGTCGGCGCGTGGGTGACCAGCTTGGCGATCATCGGGTCGTAGAACATGGAGATCTCGTCGCCCTCTTCCACGCCCGTGTCGACCCTGACGGTCGCCTCGTCGCTGCGCGCCTCCTCCGGCGGGCGGCAGCGCACCAGCCGGCCGATCGACGGCAGGAAGTTGCGATAGGGATCCTCGGCATAGACCCGGCTCTCCACCGCCCAGCCATTGAGCACGACGTCGTCCTGGGTCAGCGTCAGCCGCTCGCCGTTGGCGATGCGGATCATCTGTTCGACGAGGTCGATGCCGGTGATCAGTTCGGTCACCGGATGCTCGACCTGCAGGCGGGTGTTCATCTCCAGGAAATAGAAGCTCTTGTCCTGGCCGGCGACGAACTCCACGGTGCCGGCCGAGTCGTAGCCGACGGCCTTGGCCAGCGCCACGGCCTGGGCGCCCATCTTGGCCCGCGTCTCCGCGTCGAGCAGCGGCGACGGCGCCTCCTCGACGACCTTCTGGTTGCGGCGCTGGATGGAGCATTCGCGCTCGCCGAGATGGATGGCGTTGCCGTGCTTGTCGCCGAGCACCTGGATCTCGACATGGCGCGGGTTCTCGATGAACTTTTCGATGAAGACGCGGTCGTCGCCGAAGGAGCTTGCGGCCTCGGACTTGGAGCGGGCGAAGCCGTCGCGCACCTCGTCGTCGGACCAGGCGACGCGCATGCCCTTGCCGCCGCCGCCGGCCGACGCCTTGATCATCACCGGATAGCCGATCTCCCGGGCGATCTTGACCGCCTCGTCGGGCGAGCCGATGACGCCGAGATAGCCGGGCACGGTGGAAACGCCGGCCTCGGCCGCGACCTTCTTGGACTCGATCTTGTCGCCCATCGCCTTGATGGCGTCCGGATGCGGGCCGATGAAGACGATGCCGGCCGCCTTCAGCATCTCCGGAAAGCTCGCCCGCTCCGACAGGAAGCCGTAGCCGGGATGGACGGCATCGGCGCCGGTCTGCTTGCAGGCGGCGAGGATCTTGTCGGCAACGAGATAGGACTCCGCGGCGGCCGCCGGGCCGATATGGACGGCCTCGTCGGCCATCTCCACATGCAGGGCGTCCTTGTCGGCCTCGGAATGGACGGCGACCGTCTTGATGCCCATCGTCCGGCAGGTCTTGATGATCCGGCAGGCGATCTCGCCGCGATTGGCAATCAGGATCTTGTCGAACATGGACGTCCCATCCCTTTTTTAAGGCAATTGGTTTTCTCGCGTTTTAAGGGGTCGCAGGGACGTCGGCAACTCAGTCCTTTGACCAAGGCCCGCAACGGGCAGGATCAGAGACCCGCAACCGCAAAGCGCGTCAGAACAGGTAGCCGAAAGCCTCGATCTCGCGCCGGTACCAGCCGCCGACCATGGTCCGCGTGTGCTCGGTATAATAGCTGCGATAGTCGCCTTCGCGTCCGCCGGAGACGTTGCTGACCGGCAGGGAAACCCGGCCGGAAAGGCCGACGGCGTCGAGCACGGCAGCAAAATCTTCCGAAAGAAGCTCGTAGCGGCCGACGAAATCGAGCGCGATCGCATCGTCGATCGCGTAGAGATCGAAATTCTCCACATAGGCGCGCTTCGGATTGCGCAGGAAATCGTCGAAGGATGGCCGCGGCTCCTTCGACTTGGTCTTGTAATAGTACCAGGAGACCTGCCGGTCCCAGGGATTCCGCTCGAAACTGAACTTGTAATAGCTGTTCCAGATGTCCTCGCCCACATAGGCGCGGACCCGCCAGGCCGGCATGTGCTCGTAAAAGCCGACGCTCGGGTGGTAGGCGCGCTCCGGGCGCCCCAGCAGGCGCTTGACCAGCGGGCGCTTCGGCACCATCGGATGGTCCAGCCGCCAGTTCTGGGCCCGCTCGTCCTTCCTCACCTTCATCAAGGCCTTGGAGGCTGGCGTGATGACGTCGTCCGGGCCGCAGACCTCGCTGAGCGCCGCCTCGATGGAGGTCGAGGCGGTCTTGTAGGTCTTGATGTAGATGAAGCGGTGTTCGTGCGACAGGATCATCGCGGCAGGTCCGATCGGGCAAGAGCCGCTCGAGAGGCATCGGGGACACGCCGCCTCGCCGGAGGCGGCAGCACAAGCCCCCTCGTCTACCCCCTCGCCCGGCCGCCCGCAACCGGCAGCACGGCCGCAGGCCCCGGTTGCGACCCGGTGTCATCGTTCCGTTTCGTTGTGAGTCGGCAGGTTTTGCGACGCCGCGGCACTGGCCGTCCCGGCGCCGTGAAAGCCCGCGGGGGCTTGCCTACCAGGGCATGAACGAGTTCATGAACGACATCGGCCGCGAGACGGACTGGTTCATCACCGCCATGTCGTGGCGCATGCGCCCCATATCCGCCGTCATGTAGCTCATCTTGCCGTTCATCTGCACCAGCTCCTGGCGGATCTGGGTCATCTCCTTGATGTGCTCCATCTTCTTGTTCATGGCGACCATCTGCTCGTAGAGCGGACGCATGGTGTCGAGATTGGCCATCTGGCCGGTCATCTTGTCGGTGTGGCCGGCCATTGCCGAGACCCGGATCGTCATGGCGTCCATGGTCTTGGTCATCTCCTCCATGGATTTGGCGAGCTCGGTCATGTGCACGCCCATGTCCGGGTCGAACCGCTCGGCGATCTGCCGGATGTCGTGTGTCAGGCTGTAGATGAGGAAGAAGCCATAGGCGAGCAGGACCACCATGCACAGGAGGGCCGGATAGGCGATGAACTCCCAGCGCCTGGCGCTACGCTCGAAGGAGGAGACGAAGCGCTCCAGCGCATGGACCGGCATCGTCACCGTGCGGCAGGGATCGTCGCCCCCCTCGCCCGGCGCCGCCTCGCCTGTCGCCGTCTCGCCCGATGACGCCTCGACAACGGCGTCCGCGGGAGCCTCGCTCGCGTCCGGACCGGATGCGGCGGCCCGCTGGCCGTCGTCGCTCGATGGAGTATCCGTGCTGGTGGTGCCTTTTTTCGCCATGGCCGCGCTTCCTTCCCCAAACCGGAACCGTCCGCCCGCCGGCCCGTTGCCGGCGCGCGCGTTCCGTTGTCGTTGTCAGCACGGCCCCGGCCTGTTTCCGGCCGTTACGTTGCGGCAATGCCAGAAGCCGCGCGATGGCTCCCGGGTCGGCGGGAGCGTTTCTTCGGCCGGGCGGCACCATCACGGGCACCTGGCGGCCATGCGCACGGCACGGGCGCCGTCACCCGGCGCCACCATGAATTATCATATAAGAAAACTTCTATCTGTTCAGCAAATATCAGCGTCATCCGGACGCACTGTTGCGCGGCGTTGCAGCCGCAACCGTCCGCCACGCGAAATCCCGAAGAGATTTCTTGCCGAAGCGCCCTGCAGCGGCCTCCCGAGGTGCCGCCGCCGGCCTGTCCCTAAAGCGCTTTCCCAAAAAGTTGATAGACTTTTTGGATAAGAAATCGCGTCAAAACAAAGACCTAACGCATGTTGCGTGTTTCAGAAAAACCGCAACATGCTTTAGAGCGGGATGTTGTCGTGCTTCTTCCAGGGATTTTCCAGCGTCTTGTCGCGCAGCAGCCGGAGCGCGCGCGAGACCCGCTGCCGCGTCGAATGCGGCATGATCACCTCGTCGATATAGCCGCGCTCGGCGGCGACGAACGGGTTGGCGAAGCGGTCCTCGTAGAGCTTGGTGCGGGCGGCGATCTTGTCCTTGTCGCCGAGTTCGGAGCGATAGAGGATCTCCACCGCGCCCTTGGCGCCCATCACCGCGATCTCCGCCGTCGGCCAGGCGTAATTGACGTCGCCGCGCAGGTGCTTGGACGACATCACGTCATAGGCGCCGCCATAGGCCTTGCGGGTGATGACGGTGATCTTCGGCACCGTGCATTCGGCAAAGGCGAAGAGGAGCTTGGCACCATGCTTGATGAGGCCGCCATACTCCTGCGCCGTTCCCGGCAGGAAGCCCGGCACGTCGACGAAGGTGACGATCGGGATGTTGAAGCAGTCGCAGAAGCGCACGAACCGCGCCGCCTTGCGGCTGGCGTCGGAATCCAGGACGCCGGCCAGCACCATCGGCTGGTTGGCGACGAAGCCCACCGTGCGGCCTTCGATGCGCCCGAACCCGACCACCATGTTCTTGGCGAAATTCTCCTGGATCTCGAAGAAATCCGCCTCGTCGACGACCTTCAGGATCAATTCCTTCATGTCGTAGGGCCGGTTGGGATTATTCGGGATCAGGGTGTCGAGCGAGTGGTCGCGCCGGTCCGGATCGTCATAGGAGATGATCTCCGGGATCTCGCCCATATTGTTCATGGGCAGATAGTTGATCAGCCGGCGCATCTGCTGCAGGGCGGCGAGATCGTTGTCGTAGCCGCCGTCGGAGATCGACGACTTGGTGGTGTGGATCGAGGCACCGCCGAGTTCCTCGGCCGTCACCGTCTCGTTGGTCACGGTCTTCACCACGTCCGGCCCGGTGACGAACATGTAGCTGGTGTCGCGCACCATGAAGATGAAGTCGGTCATCGCCGGCGAATAGACGTCGCCGCCCGCGCAGGGGCCCATGATGACGGAGATCTGCGGGATGACGCCGGAGGCCAGCACGTTGCGCTGGAACACCTCGCCATAGCCGCCCAGCGCCGCGACGCCCTCCTGGATGCGCGCGCCGCCGGCATCGAACAGGCCGATGATCGGCGCCCGGTTCTTCAGCGCCATGTCCTGGATCTTGGTGATCTTGTGGGCGTGCGCCTCCGACAGCGAGCCGCCGAAGACGGTGAAGTCCTTGGCAAAGACATAGACCGTGCGGCCGTTGATGGTGCCGGAGCCGGTGACGACGCCGTCGCCTGGGATCGTCGACTCGTCCATGCCGAAATCGTGGCAGCGGTGCTGCACGAACATGTCGACTTCTTCGAAGGAGTCCGGATCGAGGAGGACGCTGATGCGCTCGCGCGCGGTCAGCTTGCCGCGCTCGTGCTGCGCGTCGATCCGCTTCTGGCCGCCGCCGATCCGCGCGACAGCGCGCCGTTTTTCCAGTTCCGCGAGGATCTCCTTCATCGAGGCGCCCTATCCCTTTGTCTTCATGTGTTTGGGAATTCCTTAGCATACGCCAAAGGGGCGCAAAAGCGGGCCAAGCGCTTTGCCGGCTTCGCCTTTGGTCGGGGATACGCGGGTCGGCGCGGCGGATGTCCGGCATCGGGCGGCGTCGGCGAATGCATCGCTCGAAACATCGACTGATGCCGAACAACCGGGCAATGAAGGGGCGTATCTGTCCGCCCACCTCCATCTCTCTCAGGCGTCATTGCCGTGCTTGACACGGCAATCCATGAGGCCTTTCGGAACATTCTGTTGGTACCGCATGGACTGCCAGGTCAAGCCCAGCAATCCATAGGACCGTTGATATCAAACCGTTAAGCCGATGTTCGCCGCACGTCATCATGGACCACCGGGTCAAGCCCGGTGGTGACGCGGAGTGGGTGGGTGCCGGAGCGCGAAGGCCACAAGCCGGATCAGCGTGGCGGCAACCAACGGGCATTGACGACTTTCGGTCCTGCATGTGTGGAGGATATGGAAGACGCGGCTTTCCCACCCGCGCAAGGGTCGGCGATCAATGGCCGTTGAAGCTAAAACTCAAACCCGAAGGCCTCGATCTCGCGCTTGTACCATTTCGCCACCATCTCCCGCGTCTCGTCAGTGAAGTGCTGGCGGTAGTCGCGCTCGGCCCGGTGACCGGTCTTGGCGCCGGGGATGGCGTCCGGCGGCTCAAGGCCGAGCCGGTCGAAGATGCGGTCGAGGCCGGCCTGCATGTCGTGATAGAGGATGACATCGTCGGCGACGATGCGGTTGTCGATCGAGTAGATGTCGAAGTTCCGAAGCCGCACCCGGCGATCTTCGGAGTGCATGTACTCGGTGAAGCTCGGCCGCTCGGCAAGGTTCCGCGTGCGCCAGAAATAGATCGAGACCTGCCGGTCCCAGGGATTGCGCTCGATGGAAAACTTGAAATAGCTGTCCCAGATCTGCCGCCCGAGATAGCGCCGCATCGGCCGTGCCGGCATGTGGGCATAGTAGCCGGTCCAGCGCACGCCGGGGTTCTTGCCCTTCAGCGACTTGATCTTGCCGCGCAGCGGCCACTGCCACCACGGCCATTTGTAGTTCCGCGGCCCGTGGTCCGACCTCAGCGCCTCGTCCTCCGGCATCAGCGGCGTGACGATGTCCTGCGGCCCGCAATAGCGCGAGAACAGCACCTCCATGCTGGATCCGGCGGTCTTGTAGGTCTTGAGGAAGATGAAGCGGTGGCGGTGCGAGACGATCATGGTGGCGTTGTGTTCTGGGGCCCGGCAGAAGGAGCCTTTATGACAGAGGCGTGTCAGAACCGATAGCCGAAGGCCGCGATTTCGTCGCGGTACCAGCCGGCGACGATGTCGCGGGTCTTGTCGGTGTAATGGTCGCGGTAGTGGCGCCGGTCGGTGCGGGTCCCGCTCTTGGTCGCGGGAAGCTGCGGCGGGTCCTGGATGCCGAGCCGGTGGAACACTTCCGCGACGTCTTCGGCGAGGTGTTCGTAACGAATGACGAAATCGACGGCCGGCCGGCCGGCAAGGCTGTAGATGGAAAAATTGTCGACCTTCTTGCGCCAGCGCGGCGAGGTGATGAAGGTCTCGAATGTCGGCCGCTTGTCCGCCTCCGGGTAGCGCCAGTAATAGAGCGAGACCTGGCGGTCCCAGGGATTGCGCTCCACGGTGATCTTGAAATAGCTGCGCCAGATGCGCGGGCCGACGAGCCGCAGCACCTCGCGCGCCGGCACGTGGTTGAAATAGCCGCGCCCGCGCGTGTGCTGGCCAAGCAGCCGGCCGAGGACGCGCTCCGGCCGGTTGATGCGCATGCCCGGCGCCAGCCAGTTCTGGGCGTTCGGTCCCGGCAGTGTCTCGCGCATCGCCTCGTCGCGCGGGCTGACCCGGGTGAGGATGTCCTTTTCCCCGCAGATCTGCGACAGCGCCAGCTCGATGCTGGTGCCGGCGGTCTTGCGGGTCTTCAGGAAGATGAAGCGATGCTCATGGGACAGGATCATGCGCCGGCCTCCGCCGGTTCTGCTGGCGTCACGGCCGCAACGCCGTCGAAGCTGAAGCCGAAGGCGGCGATTTCCCGGGCGTACCAGTCGCCGACCAGTTCCCGGGTCTCGTCGTCATAGTGGCTCCGGTAGTCTTCTTTCCTGGGCCGCGCCTTGGCCTTGGCATGCGGCAGCTCCGGCGGGTTTTCGATGCCGATCCGCGCCATTGCGGCGGCGAAATCCGCCGACAGTGTCTCGTAGCGCAGAACCTGATCGACGACGATTGTCCCGTCGATGCCGTAGATACGGAAATTATCGATCCGCGCCTTCCACCTCGGATCGATCAGCCAGGTCTTGAAGTCGGGCCGGGTCTTTGGATCGCGGCAGCGGTAATAATAGTAGGAGACCTGCCGGTCCCAGGGATTGCGCTCGATGGAAAACTTGAAATAGCGGTCCCAGGCGCTCTGCCCGATCAGCCGCCGCGCCGGCCGCGCCGGCATGTGGTTGGCGTAGACCGCACCGATCGCCCGTGCGTTGGCACCGAGCATCAGACGCAGCCTCAAATCGAGCGGCAACGTGCTCCGCGCCGGCTCCGTGTTCTGCGGCCCCCGTCCCTCGCGCAACGTCTCGTCCCGCCCGAGCCAGGTGATCACGTCGTCCGGCCCGCAGACCGTCGACAGCGCCAGTTCCACGCTGGTCCCGCCCGTCTTGCGGGTCTTCAGGAAGATGAACTGATGGGCGTGGGAGACGATCATGGGATGCGGGCCGGCGCCTCGAATGTGTAGCCGAAGGCGGCGATCTCGCGGGCGTAGATCCTGCCCACGGCCTCGCGCGTCTCGTCCGTATAGAAGCTGCGATAGTCCCCGGCCCCGTCCGGCCGCACGCCCGTCTTGGCGTGCGGCAGCTCCGGCGGATCGGCAATGCCGAGGTCGCCGACGAAGGCCGCAAAATCCTCCGACAGCCGTTCATAGCGCAGGACCACGTCGGCGACGATCCGGCTCTTCAGGCTGTATATCTCGAAATTGTTGACCGGTTTGCGCCATTTGTCGGTCAGCACGAACTCCTCGAAGGTCGGCCGGGTGTCCGCCTTCTTGTAGAGCCAGAAATAGTAGGAGACCTCCCGGTCCCAAGGGTTCCGCTCAATGGACACCTTGCGGTAGGCGTCGAACGTCTTCGCACCCGCCCGGTTCCGCACCTGCTCCGCCGTCATGTGGTTCCAGTAGCAGAGCCCGGCATGGCGGTCGTCGGCGCCCCAGAGTTTCTTCAGGCGCCAGAACCACGGCCGCCGGTCCGGCGGAATGTCGTAGTTGCGCGGCACATGCCCGGCATTCTTCACGTCTTCCTTGCCGGCAATCGGCGTCACCACATCGTCCGGCCCGCAGACATGCGACAGTGCCAGCTCCACGCTGGTGCCGGCGGTCTTCTTGGTCTTCAGGAAAATGAAGCGGTGCCGGTGGGAGAGGATCATTCGCCCCCCTTCCCCGGTCGCAGCGCGTCGATGACGAGGACCGCGGCCTCGAACTCCGCCGCACGATGGGCGCGCCGCTCCAGCGCCTCCTCGTCGCGGCCCCAGAGCTGCATGTTCCAGTCCTCGTCCACATGGGCGGCCTGCCAGGCATCGGCCCCGGAAAGCTCGCCGTGCCAGACCGAAAGCGCCAGCAGCGCCGAGCCGGTCAGCGTCGTCGCCACATGGAGGGCTGCCAGCGGCAGCGGGTCGACCGGCGCAAGGCTGTCGCGGATGGCCGTCAGCACCTCCGCGTTCTGGTCGACATGCATGACGCCTTCGGCGAGCGTGAACCGGCCCGCATAGCGTCCCTCGGCCCAGGCAATCACCGGATTCCAGAGCGCGTTCTGGCGCTCCACCAGTTCCTGCGGATTGCCGGCCCGATAGATGAGGAGGTCGCCGCCGGCATAGCGGGCGATCTCGCCGCGCACGGCATCGGCCTCGCGCGCAACCGCATCAAGGGCCGAATTGGCGAGCCGCGTCAGCGGCATCTTGCCCGGATCGATCACCGTCTCCTGCGCCGCCCATTCGGCGGCGATGGCCGCCGCGATCGCCCCATGCGGCACCACCAGCCGGCTGCCGGCCGGCGTGCGGATCGGCCTTCCGTCCAGCACCACCGCATGACCGTCGCCTTCTGCGACCGCCGCGGCCTCCTTGTAGAACCGCTTCGGCAGGTCGCGCCGTGCGTGGGCCCGGGCCTTTTCGACCGGGTCCTCGCCGTGCTGCGGCAGGTCGAAGAGATCGCGCATCAGGCCACCCTTTCCCAGGCGAAAAGGTCCGAGACGGCCGGCAGCAGCGCGTCGAAACGGTCGATGATGGCCTCCGCGCCGCCCTCGGCCAGCCGTTTCACCGGGTGGTAGCCCCAGGAAACGCCGATCGCCCGCGCCCCGGCGGCCCGCGCCATCGCCATATCGAAGCCGGTATCGCCGACGACGACCGTGTTCTGCGGCTCCGCGCCGGTCTCGGTCATCGCATTGAGGATCATGCCCGGATGGGGCTTCGAGGGTGCATCGTCGGCGGTCTGGATGGAGGCGAACCGGCCGGCGAGCCCGTGGGCGGCGAGCACCGCATCGACGCCGCGCCGCGCCTTGCCGGTGGCGATCCCCAGCAGCACGTCGTCGCGGGCGGCGAGCGCATCGATGGCCGCCATGGCACCGTCGAACATCGGCTCGTGATAGGTCTTGTCCGTGCGCATCCGGAAGAAGGCGTCCTTGTAGGAGGCGGCGAGCACGGAGACCGGCGCATCCGGCGTCTTGCGCGTCAGCACCGAGAACGCCTCGTTGAGCGACAGGCCGACGATGGACAGCGCCACCTCGCGCGGCGGCACGCGCAGGCCGTTGGCGGCAAACGCCTCGCTCAGCGCGGCAAAGATCATGTCCTGCGAATCGACAAGCGTGCCGTCGCAGTCGAAGACGATGAGATACATGGCCTTACTCAATTCTCGTCCCGGTCCGGCGCGTCTTGGGGAACGCCATCCCGGGGCATTTTTTGGTCGTGGTCCCGCTCAAGCCGCTTCAGCCGTTCCTCGTGGTCGGCAACGCGGGCCTCAAGGAGGTCGTTGGCGCGGCGCAGCTCCGCGGCGAGTTCCGACAGCGCCTCGGCAGTCGCGTCGCTGCCGCGCGGCCGAAGCATCTTCGAGGCCCCGCGCCGCGACACCATAAAGGCACCGATAAGCGCCGTCACGGCCACCACGAGGGCAACGAAGATCGTCACCGAATAGCCGGCGCCCTCCATCATCGTCCCCTCCGGACCGTGTCCTCAGCGTCCATCGTTCCCCTCCAGTTCCTCTGCCGCGTCATAGTCCGCCGGGTCGAGGCCGAGGAGATTGAAGGACTGCGCCATGTGCGGCGGCAGCGGCGCCGTGACGTCGATGGTGCCGCCGGAAGGGTGCGGCATGACGATCCGGTGCGCAAAGAGGTGCAGCCGGTTCTGGATGCCGCCGGGCAGCTCCCAGTTCTCGACCCGGAAATATTTCGGATCGCCAACGATCGGATGGCCGATATGGGCGGTGTGGGCGCGAAGCTGGTGGGTGCGGCCGGTGACCGGCTTCAGCATCAGCCAGGAGAGTTTCTGGCCGACCTGGTCGACGACGGAATAGAAGCTGACGGCGTGGCTTGCCCCGTCCGCGCCGTGGCGGCTGACGCGCATGCGGTCGCCCTCCGGCCCCTCCTCCTTGGCGAGGTAGGTGGAGATGCGCCCGCTCGACGGCCGCGGCACGCCGGCAACGAGCGCCCAGTAGACCTTGTTGGTGTCGCGCGAGCGGAACGCCGTGGACAGGTCGCGTGCGGCCTTGCGCGTCTTGGCGATGACGAGGACGCCGGCCGTGTCCCGGTCGAGCCGGTGGACGAGCCGCGGCTTCTGGCCCTGGCGGTCGCGCATGCTGTCGAGCATCTTGTCGACATGGGTGGAAAGCCCCGAACCGCCCTGGACCGCAAGGCCCGCCGGCTTGTTCAGCACCATGACGTCGCGGTCTTCATAGAGCGTGATCGATTTGAGGTACGCCGCATCGTCGCCCGTCGGCTTTCGCGGCGCCTTGGTCGGTGCCTCGGCCGCCGCGACATCGCCGAGCGGCGGCACGCGCACGGACTGGCCGGCGGCGAGCCGGGTCGAGGTCTTGGCGCGCCCGCCGTCGACGCGCACCTGTCCGGTGCGCACGAGCTTCTGCAGCTGCGCGAAACCGATGCCGGGATAGTGCGTCTTGAACCAGCGGTCGAGGCGCATGCCGGCCTCGTCGCCGCTGACGGACACGAAGTCGATGCCTGCCATGTCGTTTCGTCTCGATTGTCGCCGCAAGCGATATCGCGCCGGGGCCGTTTCGGCAAGGACGCGGAAGCGTGCTGTCGCAACGAAAAGGGCGGCGGACCGTCTGGCCGCCGCCCGATCGTCAGATAGGCATGCCGGCCCTCCGCCGCCATGCCAACCTCACAAAATTCCTCAGAACCTCCTCAGGACGACGCCGAGGAAGATGAGGATGTAGGCGATGCCCAGCACCTCGAAGGTGTGGCCGGCAATGATGGGGCCGACAACCGGAATAGCAACGATGGCGTATTTCACCAGGACGGCCAGGACCGCCAGGATCAGCGAAATCAGGAAGACCGGCCAGGTCGGTGCACTCAGATGCATATCAATTCCTCCAGAAAATACCTGTTTTTGGCGGCGCGACGGGACCATAGCCCCGTGACGCCACGACGACAGGGACACACAGGTTGTGCGCGATGTCGAGTGCGATATCGCCGCGTGGTGATCAGCCGAGAGCGATGCGGATCGCCATCATGCCGACGAAGAGGCCGGTGATGGAGGCAAAGACCGACAGCACCACATAGAAGCCGGCCGATGCCATGGCGCCCCGTTCCATCATCACCGCGGCATCGAGCGAAAAGGCGGAAAAGGTGGTGAAACCGCCGAGGAACCCGGTGGCGATGAGGAGCCTCAGGTCCGTGTTGGCGGAGAATTTCAGCGCCAGCAGCTCCACGAAGATGCCCATCAAGAGCGAGCCGACGATGTTGACGGTCAGCGTGCCGAAGGGAAAGCCGGGACCGGCGAGCTTCAGCGAGGCCATGTTGACGAGGTGGCGCAGCGCCGCACCGGTGCCGCCGCCGAGAAAGACGAGGAGGATGTGCTTCATGGCTGCTTGCTAGCGCGCGATCCCGGATACCGCAAGCGCTTTGGCCACATGGCGGATTTGCGACAGGGTATTCCTTTGGTCGTTCCCGCCGACGCCACCCGACAGGCATCCAGGTTCCCACCGCGCAATTGACACCCCGCGCCAGTCACTCCGTCGTCATCCCGGCCGCAGCGAAGCGGAGAGCCGGGATCCATTGCCCCTATCAACGCAGTAGCCCCTCACGGCTCTTTAGAGGTGTCGCCCCAAGCAAGCGCTGCAAAGACCCACCGACGGCATGCCGTGTGGTGAGGGGCAATAGGCCCCGGGTCAGGTGTATGTCCCGGGGAGATGGCTGAGTTTGCGGCAGACGGAACGCATTTGACAGGAAAGGGAGACTGCCGTCAGCACCCTATGGATCGCCGCGTCGGCCTTACGGCCTCCTCGCGATAACGCTGATATAATTGAGAAGATCGTCATTGCGAGCGCAGCGAAGCAATCCAGACAGCGGCCTCGCGAATCGCCGACGACATACCGTGGCGAGAGGGGCAATAGGCCCCGGGTCTCGCGATGCTCGCCCGGGGTGACGGGAGTCTGGGTGGCGACGGGAAGGCCAGTGTCCTAAACGTCAGCCTCCGAGAAAACATCCGCCGCGAACCAACTCGCGAGAATGGATCTCTCGCGCCAACACAAACCTCCGTCGTCACCCCGGCCCCCGAGCCGGGGCCTATTGCCCCTCTCGCCACAGTATGTCGTCGATGCCGAGCACGGTGCTGGCAAAGGCCTGCCCAACCCGCAACGGCATACCGTGCCGAGGCGGGCAATGGGCCCCGGGTCTCCGCTTCGCTCCACCCGGGGTGACGACGGAGAGGGACGGAAAAGCGGAGCACCTCCCGACACCCCCCCTAAAACGCCCCGACCTGCTTCATGCGGATGAGCTTCAGGATCAGCAGCACGAACGGCCATGTGTGCCAGAAGAGATCGAAGATATCGATCGGCCGGCGCAACTGCCCCTGCATCAGCATGCGGACTTTTTCGACGATATGCGGCTCCGGATAGAACGGCGCGAAGCCGAGGAGGAGCGCGATGAACAGCACCATCGGCAGGGAGATGTGATCGAGAAGATGCATGGCGGCCCTCCGGCGCGAAGAATATAAGCATTCTCGAATATAGATATCGGCCGCGTGGCGCAACCCGCGGGCGTGTCAGGGCGACGGCCCTACCCGCGCTCGGCCCGGAGCCGTGCCCAATAGTCGAGGCGTTTCTTCACCTCGCGCTCAAAGCCGCGGTCGACTGGCGCGTAGAATTCCTTGCGGCCGATTTCCGGCGGGAAATAGTCCTGGCCGGAAAAGGCGTCGGGTGCGTCGTGATCGTACTCGTAGCCGGCGCCGTAGCCCTCCTCCTTCATCAGCCTGGTCGGTGCGTTGAGGATGATCTTCGGCGGCGCCGGCGAACCGGTATCGCGGGCAAGGCGCGCGGCCGCGCCATAGGCCTTGTAGAGGGCGTTGGATTTCGGCGCCGTCGCCACATAGACGGCGGCCTCGGCGAGTGCCAGTTCGCCCTCCGGCGTGCCGATGAAGTCGAAGGCGTCCTTGGCGGCGTTGGCGATGACCAGCGCCTGCGGGTCGGCCATGCCGACGTCCTCGACGGCCGCGCGCATGATCCGGCGGGCAAGGAACATCGGGTTCTCGCCGGCGACCAGCATGCGGGCGAGATAGTAGAGCGTCGCGTCCGGGTCGGAGCCGCGCATCGACTTGTGGAGGGCCGAGATCAGATTGTAATGGCCGTCATCGCCCTTGTCGTAGATCGGCGCCCGGCGCTGGACGACCTCCACGAGCCGCTCCCGGTCGAACACCTCGCCCTCGCCCGCCGCGCGCCAGACGTCCTCGGCGAGCGTCAGCACGGCCCGCCCGTCGCCGTCGGCCATGCCGACGATCGCAAGCCGGGCATCCTCGTCGAGCGGCAGTTGCTCGCCGGTGACCTCCTCGGCCCGTTCCAGCAGCCGCTCCAGCGCCGGATCGCCGAGCGGCTTGAAGACCAGCACCTGGGCCCGGGACAGAAGCGCGGCATTGAGTTCGAAGGACGGATTTTCCGTCGTCGCGCCGACGAGCGTGACCGTGCCGTCCTCCATCACCGGCAGGAAGGCGTCCTGCTGTGCCTTGTTGAAGCGGTGGATCTCGTCGACGAAGAGGAGTGTTCCTCGCCCGCTGGCGCGCCGACCACGTGCCTCGGCAAAGAGTTTTTTCAGGTCCGCAACGCCGGAAAAGATCGCCGAGACCTGCTCGAAATGAAGGTCGGTCTCATGGGCGAGAAGCCGCGCGACGGTGGTCTTGCCGGTGCCGGGCGGCCCCCAGAAGACAAGCGAGCCGACGCCGCGCTTCGACAGCATGCGGGTGAGCGTGCCGTCCGGGCCGACCAGGTGATCCTGGCCGACGACATCGGCGAGCCGCTTCGGCCGCAGCCGGTCGGCAAGCGGGCGCGGCGCGTCGTTTTCAAGGCCGGCGGCGGCAAAGAGATCGGACAATTGAGCCTCGGATTATCCCCGGAACGCCATGCGGATGAGCTGGCCGTTGCGGCTGATGACGATGCGCCAGGTGCGCGGATCGGACGCCGCAATGCCTTCAAGCTGGCGCGTCGTCCCGATGCGGTCGCCATTGACGTCGACGATGACGTCGCCGGGCAGGAGGCCGACGCTGGCCGCCGGCGAGCGCCGGTCGACGGCGACGATGACGACGCCCTCGGTGAGGCCCTTGAGGTCCAGTTCCTCGGCAACGGCCGGTGAGAGGTTGGCGACGGTGATGCCGGCAAAGGGCGAATAGCCATCGATCGCCCGCTCGTCGCGCGGCACGGTCTCCGGCGCCGGCTGCAACGCCACCTCGGCGACCATTTCGCGCCCGCCGCGCACGATGCCGAGCTTGGTCGTGCCGGAAATGCCCTTGGTGACGAACCGGTAGCCGAAGCTGTTCGGGCTGTCGACGGTGGCGCCGTCAACGGTGACGATGAGATCACCGACCTTGAGGCCGGCCGCTTCCGCCGGCCCGCCGGCAATGACGCCGACGACGAGCACGCCCTCCGGCCGGTCGAGGCCGAGGCTTTCGGCGATATCGGCCGTGACCTGCTGCAGCGAGGCGCCGAGCCAGGGCCGCTGCACGCTATCGCCGCCCTGGCGCGCGGATTCGGCAACGAGCCGCGCCATGTTGGAGGGGATGGCGAAGCCGATGCCGTTGGAGCCGCCGGAGCGCGAATAGATCGCCGTGTTGATGCCGACGAGGTTGCCGCGCATGTCGATGAGCGCGCCGCCGGAATTGCCCGGATTGATGGCCGCGTCGGTCTGGATGAAGAACTGGTAGTCGGAGACGCCGACCCGGGTGCGGGCAAGCGCGGAGACGATGCCCTGCGTCACCGTCTGGCCGACGCCGAACGGATTGCCGATGGCCAGAACGATGTCGCCGACCTCAAGCCCGTCCGAATCGCCGATCGCCACCGACGGGAAGCTCTCGCCCTTCGGATCGCGGATCTTCAGGACCGCAAGGTCGGTCTTGTCGTCGTCGAGGATGACATCGCAGTCGAACTGGCGCTTGTCGTTGAAGGCGACCCGGACCTCCTCCGCGCCGCGGATGACGTGGTTGTTGGTGAGGATGATGCCGTCCTTGGAGATGACGACGCCGGAGCCGAGCGAGCGCTGCATGCGGGTGCGCGGCCGCCCGTTCTCCCGATCGCCGAAGAAATGCCGGAAGAACGGATCGTCGAGGAACGGCGTCAGACGCTGCTGCTGGCGGACGACCTTTTGCGCATAGACGTTGACGACGGCCGGCGCGACCTTCTTGACGATGGGCGCGAACGAGAGCCGCACCTCGGTCATATCCGTCGGCACCACCCGGTCGTCGGCCGCGGCGATGCGTGCTGCGCCGAGGCTGCCGGCCAGAACGAGGGTCGCAAGAACGAGGGCGGCAAGAACTGTCGATCCGGAACGCCGGGATACCCGCATCTCAACATCTCTCCAATGAACGTTCATAACAGGACGGCCGGGCCGCCGCGTCGGCAGGGACTCAAGGGCGCCCTCTTCGTGACCCGGTTTAGCGCCGATCGAGCTTGGTCGACAATATCACGGCCGATTCCGATTTTTTTACGCCGTCGACGGCGAGGATGCGGTCGAGCACCTTGTCGAGATGATCGGTGGTCTGGGCGGCCGCGATGACGGCGAGGTCATAACGGCCGCTGACGGAGTAGACGGTCTCGATCTCCGGCGTGCCCTTCAGCGCATTGGCGATGCCGATGGCATGGCGCTGGTCGATCTCCAGGAGCACGATCGCCCTGACCCCCGGCCGCTCGCCGGCGGCAAGCCGCACGTCGTAGCCGGCGATGACGCCGCTTTCCTCCAGCCGCCGCAGCCGGTCCTGCACCGTGGAGCGCGACAGGCCGAGCTTGCGGGCAAGGCCGGAAACGGACTCCCGCGCATTGAGGCGCAACAGCGCGATCAGTTCCTCGTCGCGACCTTCCGCGGCCATGTCCCGCACCCCGTTTCGTCATTTTGCCGAACGTGTCGGCGAAACTATCAAGCATTCGGCAAATCCGCAAAATCTATCGGCTTTTTTTCGCCATAGGGATCGGCGATCCTGAGAATCGTTCGCGGCGGCACCCGCACCCAGGACCGGACGTGCCGCTGCCCAGAAAAAACGAGGGGTCGGTATGGATCGCAAGGCCGAGGTCGTGGCGTTCGACGCCACGCGTGCGCAGACGACGCGGAGTCGTTACCCGGATGTCTTTCCCGATGTGGCCGCGCTGATCGCCGCGTGCGCGCCTGAGCATCCGACGCTCTGCTTCAGCCCGGCCCGCGCCCGCGCCTCCGCCAGAGCCTTCAAGGGTGGCTTTCCGGGGCTGACCACCTATGCCGTGAAATCAAACCCGACGCCGGAGCTGATCCGCGCCTTTTCAGCAGAAGGCATCACCGCGTTCGACGTCGCCTCCACGGTGGAGATGGCGCTGGTGCGCGGCGTCCTGCCGACGGCGGTCCTCCACTACAACAATCCGATCCGCTCCGACCACGAGACCGACGTCGCACTCCATCGATTTGGCGCCCGCCATTTCGTCGTCGACGACCGGGAGGGGTTCGAGCGGCTCGCCGCCCATGTCACCGATCCGGCGACGGTCGAGGTGTCGGTGCGCATCCGCCCGGCCCGCAACATGGCACTGCACGATTTCCGCTCCAAATTCGGCGCCGAGCCGGAACATGCCGCCCCGCTTCTGGCCGAGATCGCCCGGCGCGGCTTTGCGACCGGCCTCACCTTCCATCCCGGCTCGCAATGCGGCGATCCGGCCGCCTTCGTCGCCCTCGTCTTCGATGCCGCAGGTGTTGCCCGCGAGGCCGGCGTTGCGCCGCAAAGCCTCAATGTGGGCGGCGGCTTTCCGGCCCGCTACCGCGGCGGCGAGGCGCCGGAACTGGAGCGCTATTTCCGCGACATCGGCGATGCCTTCGCCCGCACCTTCGATCGCCAAAAGACCCGGCTCGTCGCCGAGCCCGGCCGCGCGCTCTGCGCTCCGACCATGTCGCTGCTCGCCGAGGTCAAGCACCGGCGCGCCAATGGCGACGTCTTCCTCAATGACGGCATCTACGGCAGCCTGATGGAGCTTTCCCAGATCCCGATCGAGCCGCCGGTGCTGGTCCGCCGCGGCCCGCACATCCTCACCGGCCCGGCGACCCCGTCCCGCGTCTACGGCCCGACCTGCGACCCCCTCGACGTGCTGCCGAAGCCGGTATCATTGCCCGAGGACATCCGCCCCGGCGACCGCATCGAATTCGGCATGATGGGCGCCTACAGCTCGGCCACCATCACCAGCTTCAACGGCTATGGCCGCATCGAAACGGCGACGGTGGAGAGGATTCTGGGCGCCAGATAAAGAACCGGGTCAGTCCGGCAGCCGGATCTCGGCCTTCATGAACGTGGCGGCCTGGCCGAAGAGCCGGACCCGATCGCCCGCGATCTCACAGGTGAGCGACCCGCCGCGGGCGGACGCCTGCCGCGCCGTCATCCGTGCCTTGCCGAGCCGTTCCGCCCAATAGGGCGCGAGCGTTGCGTGGGTCGAGCCCGTCACCGGGTCTTCCGGGATGCCGGCGCCGGGCGCGAAATAGCGCGAGACGAAATCCGATACGGTGCCGCGGGCCGTAACGACGAGGCCGACCGGTCCGAGCCTGGCGATGGCAGAAAGGTCCGGCGAAAAGCCGGTCACCGCCGCCTCGTCGGCAAGCTCGGCAAAGAGATTCTCGAAATTTCGAAAGAGCGTCGCGCCCGCCGGCACCACATGGGCGACCTCCTCCGGCAGCCGCTCCAGCGGCTCCGGCGCCAGCAGCGGCACGTCGAGCGCATAGCCGTCTTCGGTCGCGGTGACGCGAAGGTCCCCCACCCTCGTCAAAAACCGCATCTCGCCCGCGATACCGTGCTCGCGCGCCAGCACATGGGCCGTGGCAAGGGTGGCGTGGCCGCAGAAGTCGACCTCCACGGTCGGCGTGAACCACCTGAGGTCCCAGCCGTCCCCCGATCGGCCATCCCCTGAGCGACAGGCAAAGGCCGTCTCGGCGAGATTGTTTTCCCCCGCGATCGCCTGCAGTGTTTCGTCGGCCAGCCAGCGATCGAGGATCAGGACGGCCGCCGGATTGCCGCCGAACACCCGGTCGGTGAAAGCATCGACCTGGAACATCTCCATCCGGTCATTCTCCCCTCTGACGGCACGCGCTCCGCGTGATCGGACACGAAAAAGGCGCCGCCCGACAGCCCGGACGGCGCCTTTTCAATTCTGACCTGAGCCCTGGGGCCGCCCGGCGTTACGCCGCGGCGCCTTCGGCCTCGAGCGTCTCGTCGACGTCGGCCGTCGGCCCGGAATCGGTGCCCTTGGCGGCCGGATCGCGGTCGACGAACTCGATGACGGCGAGCGGCGCGTTGTCGCCATAGCGGAACCCGGCCTTCAGGACGCGGGTGTACCCGCCGTTGCGCTCCTGGTAGCGCGGGCCAATGACCTCGAACAGCTTCTTGGCCATTGCCTCGTCGCGCAGTTCCGATGCCGCCTGGCGCCGGGCGGCGAGACCGCCCTTCTTGGCGAGCGTCACCAGCTTTTCGACGATCGGGCGAAGATCCTTCGCCTTCGGCAGCGTGGTGACGATCTGCTCATGCTTGATCAGCGAGGCAGACATGTTGGCGAACATCGCCTTGCGATGGCTCGGCGTGCGGTTGAGCTTGCGGCCCCGAGTGCGATGGCGCATGGCCCTGTCCCTTTCTTCGTGTTTACCCGTGCGGACGACCGTTCCGGTCCAGTCCGATCAATAGTGGTGGTCTTCGTAGCGCTTGGCGAGCTCTTCGATGTTCTCCGGCGGCCAGTTGGTGACCTCCATGCCGAGGTGAAGGCCCATCTGCGCCAGCACTTCCTTGATCTCGTTGAGCGACTTGCGGCCGAAATTCGGCGTCCGCAGCATCTCCGCCTCGGTCTTCTGGATGAGATCGCCGATATAGACGATGTTGTCGTTCTTCAGGCAGTTGGCGGACCTGACCGAGAGCTCCAGCTCGTCGACCTTCTTCAAGAGCGCCGGGTTGAAGGCGAGCTCCGGAACCTGCTCTTCCTTGACCTCCTTGTCCGGCTCCTCGAAGTTCACGAAGATGGACAGCTGGTCCTGCAGGATGCGCGCGGCATAGGCGACCGAATCTTCCGGCGACACCGAGCCGTTGGTCTCGACCGACAGCGTCAGCTTGTCGTAGTCGAGGACCTGGCCCTCACGGGTGTTCTCGACCTTGTAGGAGACCTTCTTGACCGGCGAATAGAGCGAGTCGACCGGGATCAGGCCGATCGGCGCGTCTTCCGGACGGTTGCGGTCGGCCGCGACATAGCCCTTGCCGGTGTTGACGGTGAACTCCATGCGGATCTCGGCGCCCTCGTCGAGGGTGCACAGCACGTGATCCGGATTGAGGATCTCCACATCGCCCACGACCTGGATATCGCCGGCGACGACGACGCCCGGGCCCTGCTTGCGCACGACCATGCGCTTCGGCCCCTCGCCTTCCATCTTGACGGCGATTTCCTTGACGTTGAGGACGATGTCGGTGACGTCCTCGCGCACGCCCGCAATCGAGGAGAACTCGTGCAGCACGCCGTCGATCTGGACGGCGGTGACTGCCGCGCCCTGCAGCGAGGACAGAAGCACCCGACGCAGCGCGTTGCCGAGCGTCAGGCCGAAGCCGCGCTCCAGCGGCTCCGCGACCACGGTGCCGAGACGGTTGGCCTCATGCCCGGACTTGATGTCCAGCTTGGTGGGCTTGATCAATTCCTGCCAGTTTTTCTGGATGACCACGACCATACCCTTTCAGTTTTTCCGGCGGCATCTGTCGATGCGCCACATATCAGTCGAAATGCCGGCGTCCCGCCGGCGGACCCGCGCCGCTCGGGGTCCCTTGCCGGATACGGCGATCAGACGCGCCGGCGCTTGCGCGGCCGGCAGCCATTGTGCGGGATCGGCGTCACGTCGCGGATCGACGTCACGGTGAAGCCCGCGGACTGCAGTGCGCGCAATGCCGACTCACGGCCGGAGCCGGGACCGCGCACCTCGACCTCGAGCGTGCGCATGCCGTGCTCCATCGCCTTCTTGGCGGCGGTCTCCGCGGCAAGCTGCGCCGCGTACGGGGTCGACTTGCGCGACCCCTTGAACCCCATCGACCCGGCGGACGACCACGAAATGGCATTGCCCTGGGCGTCGGTGATGGTGATCATGGTGTTGTTGAAGGTCGAATTCACATGGGCCACGCCCGACGTGATGTTCTTGCGTTCGCGGCGGCGAATCCGCGTTGCGTCTTTAGCCATTGGCAGTCTCCGATCTCAGCACCGCCGTAGTGCCGGCGGCTCCACCGTAAATCGAAAGACGGCGCCGGAAAGGCACCGCCCTGTCGAAAACGTGATGTTGGTTACTTCTTCTTGCCGGCAATCGGCTTGGCCGGACCCTTGCGCGTGCGCGCATTGGTGTGGGTCCGCTGGCCGCGCACCGGCAGGCCGCGGCGATGCCGAAGGCCGCGATAGCAGCCGAGGTCCATCAGCCGCTTGATGTTCATCGCCACCTCGCGGCGCAGATCGCCTTCCACGATGTAGTCGCGGTCGATGATCTCGCGCATCTGGATGACTTCCGCGTCCGACAGCTCGTTGACGCGGCGCTCCGGCGCGATGTTGACGGCCTCGATGATGTCCTGGGCCTTCTTGGGGCCGATGCCGTGAATGTACTGCAGCGCAATCACGGTGCGCTTGTTGGTCGGAATGTTGACGCCAGCAATACGGGCCACGCTGTTTCTCCTTATGGAACGGCCGCCCTCCGGCGGTCGTCAATGCTCTGGGCACCGCGAACCAAGCACAACAGGATCGGCCCTCGGGTCCCTTTATGGGCTCCCAGCACCGATCGCTCACAGTGTCGCGAAGTGGTGCGGTTTTTAGCGATTCCGCAAGGGTCCGTCAACCGGCACCCCGCGAAAAACCTTCACGTCTCGTTCAGGCTGCCGCGTCGAGGATCGCGTCGATCTCGGCGCCGACCTGGTCGACGGTCTGTGTGCCGTCGATCGTCTGCAGCATATTCTTGTCGCGGTAGTAGCCGATCAGCGGCTTGGTCTGGTTGTGATAGACCGTCAGCCGCTTCTTCAGGGTTTCCGCATTGTCGTCGGCGCGCTCGCCGCCGGTCTCCCGGGCGCGCTTCTCGATGCGCTCAAGGAGGATCTCGTCATCGACGTCAAGCAGGATGACCGCGTCGAGGCCGAGCCCCTTTTCCGCCATCACCCGGTCGAACGCCTCGGCCTGGGCGATGGTGCGCGGGAAGCCGTCGAGCATGAAGCCGTTAGCGCAGTCCGGTTGCTCGAGGCGCTCCGCGATGATGCCGACCACCACCTCGTCCGGCACCAGGTCGCCCCGGTCCATGATCTCCTTGGCCTTCAGGCCCACTTCGGTCTCTGCCTTGACCGCGGCCCGCAGCATGTCTCCGGTCGACAACTGCACGATGCCACGGTTTTCCACGATACGCTTTGCCTGGGTTCCCTTGCCGCTGCCCGGTGGCCCAAGGAAAATCAACCTCATCGACGACGCCCCCTCAACTTCGCTTTCTTGACGAGCCCTTCATACTGATGGGCCAGCAGATGCCCCTGGATCTGCGATACGGTATCCATCGTCACGCTGACCACGATCAGCAACGACGTGCCGCCAAAATAGAAGGGAACGCCGGTCGCCGATATCAGAAATTCGGGTAACAGGCAGACCGCAACCAGATAGATAGCTCCGATGACGGTGATTCGGGTCAGGACGTAGTCGATGTACTGGGCGGTGCGCTCGCCCGGCCGGATGCCGGGGATGAAGCCGCCGTGCTTTTTCAGATTGTCCGCGGTGTCGGCCGGATCGAACACGATCGCGGTGTAGAAGAACGCAAAGAACACGATCAGGCTGGCATAAAGGATCATGAACAGCGGCGCGCCGCGGCCGAGCAGCGAGGTCACCGTGATCAGCCATTCCGGCCCGTTCTGGGACGAGAAGTTCGCGACCGTCGCCGGAATCAAGAGCAGCGAGGAGGCGAAGATCGGCGGGATGACGCCCGAGGTGTTGAGCTTCAGCGGCAGATGCGAGGACTGGCCTTCCATCATCTTGTTGCCGACCTGGCGCTTCGGATACTGGATCAGCAGCCGGCGCTGGGCCCGCTCGATGAACACGATGATCGCGATCACGGCCACCGACAGCGCCAGGATGGCCAGGATGATCGGCGTCGACAGCGCGCCCTGGCGGCCGAGCTCCAGCGTTCCGACGATGGCCGAGGGAAGCTCGGCGACGATGCCGGAGAAGATGATCAGCGAGATGCCGTTGCCGACGCCGCGCGCCGTGATCTGCTCGCCCAGCCACATCAGGAACATGGTGCCGCCGACCAGCGTCACCACGGTGGAGAAGCGGAAGAAGATGCCCGGATCCATGACGATGCTGCCGGCGCCCTCAAGGCCGACGGCGATGCCGTAGGCCTGGAATGTCGCCAGGATCACCGTGCCGTAGCGGGTGTACTGGTTGATCTTCTTGCGGCCCGCCTCACCCTCTTTCTTGAGCTGCTCAAGCGACGGCACGACGCTCGTCATGAGCTGGATGATGATCGAGGCCGAGATGTACGGCATGATGCCGAGGGCGAAGATCGCCATGCGGCCGACGGCACCGCCGGCGAACATGTTGAACATGCCGAGGATGCCGGACTGGTTGGCCTGGAACGCCCGCGCAAGCTCGTCCGGATTGATGCCCGGCAGCGGGACATAGGTGCCCAGCCGATAAACGATCAGCGCACCCAGCGTGAACCAGATGCGCTTCTTCAGTTCTTCCGCTTTTGCGAACGCGGAGAAATTGATGTTTGCTGCGAGTTGTTCTGCGGCCGATGCCATACCCGTCTCCGCCTAAAACGGCAGCGGCGATCCTGCGATCGCCCCCACCGTCTTCCGTGTCATTTTTGCCGCCCTGCCCCTTGCCGGACCGGCGTCGGTTTCCCGGCGACGGTCAGGGGTTCCGGCGGAAAGGCTCAAGGTCCCAGAGATGAAGGACCCCGAAAGGACTGCGCCGACGCCCGCGTCCGGGGTGCGGCGCACCCGGATCACTCCGCGTCCTTGGCGTCGCCCTTGGAGGTCTCCGGCGCAATCACCGTGACCTTGCCGCCGGCCTTCTCGACCGCCGCAATGGCGGCCTTGGAGGCGCCGGCGATCTCGAACGTCACCTTGTCCTTCAATTCGCCGTCGGCGAGAAGCCGCACACCGTCCTTCGCGCGCCGCACGACGCCCGCCGCGACCAGCGCTTCGACGGTCACCGTCGCCTTCTTGTCGAGCTTGCCGGCGTCGATCGCCTGCTGCACCCGGCCGAGGCTGGTGACGTTGTAGGACTTGGCGAAGATGTTGCTGAAGCCGCGCTTCGGCAGGCGCCGGTGCAGCGGCATCTGGCCACCTTCGAAGCCCTTGATGGCGACGCCCTCGCGGGACTTCTGACCCTTGACGCCGCGTCCGCCGGTCTTGCCCTTGCCGGAGCCGATACCGCGGCCGACGCGCTTGGCGGTTTTCACCGCGCCGTCGTTGTCTTTGATTTCGTTGAGCTTCATCGTCGTCTCCCGGTGCGCCTTAGTCTTCTTCGACGACGCGAACCAAATGCTGCACGCTGCGGATCATGCCGCGCACTTCCGGCGTGTCCTGAAGCGTGCGGCGGCGGTGCATTTTGTTGAGGCCGAGGCCGACAAGCGTCGCCCGCTGCTCTTTCGGACGCCGGATCGGGCTGCCGATTTGCTCGACCGTGATCGTTTTTTCAGTAGTGGCCATCAGATCGCTCCCGGATCAACTGGTGACGCGCGTGAGGGAAATCAACCCTCGGTGACGTCGACGATATCGCGCCGACGCGCCTGCAGCGCCGAAACTTTGAGGCCGCGGCGGGCGGCGACCGAACGCGGGCTGTCTTCCCGCTTCAGCGCCTCGAACGTCGCGCGAACCATGTTGTACGGATTCGACGTGCCGAGCGACTTGGCGACCACGTCCTGCATGCCGAGCGTCTCGAACACGGCGCGCATCGGACCGCCGGCGATGATGCCGGTGCCCGGAGGGGCCGCACGCAGCACAACCCGGCCGGCGCCGTGGCGCCCTTCCACGTCGTGGTGGAGCGTCCGGCCCTCGCGCAGCGGCACCCGGATCATGCCGCGCTTGGCAGCTTCCGTCGCCTTGCGGATCGCCTCGGGCACCTCACGCGCCTTGCCGTGGCCGAAACCGACCCGGCCCTTCTGGTCGCCGACGACGACCAGCGCCGCAAAGCCGAACCGACGGCCGCCCTTGACCACCTTGGCAACGCGGTTGATGTGGACGAGCTTGTCGACGAACTCGCTGTCGCGGTCCTGCTCGCGCATGTCCTGTCTTGCCATACCGTTCTTCCGTTATCCGTTGCGCCCCGAACGGGACGATCAGAAATCCAGGCCGCTCTCGCGGGCCGCATCGGCCAGCGCCTTGACGCGGCCATGGTAGATGTAGCCGCCGCGATCGAAGATGACCTGCTTGACGCCGGCCTCGGTCGCCCGCTCGGCAATCAGCTTGCCGACGGCCTCTGCGGCACCCTTGTCGCCGCCGTTCTTCAGCTTGTCGCGCATGGTCTTTTCCAGCGACGAGGCGGACGCGAGCGTGCGCCCGTTGCCGTCGTCGATGACCTGGGCATAAATGTGCCGACCCGACCGGAAGACGCTGAGGCGCGGACGCCCGTTGGCAGCCTTCTGGATCTGCCGGCGCACCCGGATGCGACGCTTGTTGAAAGTATTCTGAGCCATCGGTCTCGCGCCTACTTCTTCTTGCCTTCTTTGCGGACGATGAATTCGTCCGCATATTTGACGCCCTTGCCCTTATAGGGCTCCGGCGGCCGGTAATCGCGGATCTCCGCCGCCACCTGACCAACCTGCTGGCGGTCGATGCCGGTAATCGTGACTTCCGTCGGCTTCGGGCACGCGATGTCGATGCCCTCCGGGATCGGATAGATCACGTCGTGGCTGAAGCCGAGCGCGAGCTGCAGGTTCTTGCCCTGCACCTGGGCGCGGTAGCCGACGCCGTTGATCTGCAGCTTCTTCTCAAAGCCGTCCGATACGCCGGTCACGATGTTCGAGACCATGGTCCGCGACATGCCCCACATCGACCGGGCCTTCTTGTCGTCGGCGTCGACCGGCGTGATCTTGATGCCGTCGTCGGTCTTTTCCACCTTGCACGTATCGCTGACGGTAAAGGACAAGCTGCCCTTCGGACCTTTCACCGACACGGTCTGACCGTCGATATCCGCCGAGACCCCGCTCGGAACCGGCACCGCTAATTTGCCTATCCGGGACATTTCACCAATCCGTGCTCTTCGTTGTTCCGTTGCCCTGCCCTTTGCGCCTTAGAAGACGCGGCAGAGCACCTCGCCGCCGACATTCTTGTCGCGGGCTTCGTGATCGGCCATCACGCCCATCGGCGTCGACAGGATCGACACGCCGAGGCCGTTGTGGATCCGCGGGATCGTCTTCACCGAGGTGTAGACGCGCCGGCCGGGGGTCGAGACGCGCTCGATCTCCTGGATCACCGGCTGACCGTCGAAATACTTCAGCGAGATCTCGATTTCGGACTTGCCGCCGTCGAAGTCCACCGAGGTGTAACCCCGGATGAACCCTTCCGACTCCAGCACGTCGAGAACGCGCTTGCGCAACGTCGAAGCGGGCGTCGAGACCGTCGACCGGCCGCGCATCTGCGCGTTCCGGATACGGGTCAGCATATCGCCCAGGGGGTCGCTCATCGACATGGATGCGTTCTCCTTACCAACTCGACTTGACCATGCCGGGCACCAGGCCCAGCGACCCGAGCTCACGAAGCGCAACGCGCGACATCTTGAGCTTGCGGTAGTAGCCTCGCGGCCGGCCGGTCACTTCACAGCGATTGCGAATGCGCGTCTTGGAAGAGTTCCGCGGCAGTTCCGCAAGCTTGAGCTGCGCCTGGAATCGCTCTTCCAGCGTCAGCGATTCGTCCTTAGCCGCAGCCTTCAGGGCCTTGCGCTTGTCCGCGTATTGGTCGACGAGCTTCCGCCGCCGCTTGTTCTTCTCGATCGCGCTTTTCTTCGCCATACCTTCGCCTCGTCGAAAAACCGTTGCCCGATCACGTCCGGAACGGGAAATTGAACTCGCGCAGCAGCGCGCGCGCCTCGTCATCGGTCGTTGCCGTGGTGCAGACGACGATGTCCATGCCCCAGATCTGATCGACCTTGTCGTAGTTGATCTCCGGGAACACGATGTGTTCCTTGATGCCGAGCGCGTAATTGCCCTGCCCGTCGAAGCTCTTCGGGTTCAGGCCGCGGAAGTCCCGAACGCGCGGCAGCGCGATCGTCACCAGACGGTCGATGAACTCGAACATCCGCGCCTTGCGCAGCGTCACCTTGCAGCCGATCTCCATGCCCTCGCGCAGCTTGAACGTGGCGATGGACTTGCGGGCCCGGGTGATCACGGGCTTCTGGCCGGCGATCAGCGCCAGGTCGGCGGCCGCCGACTTGACCTTCTTGGAATCGCCGACGGCCTCGCCGACGCCGATGTTCAGAACGACCTTTTCAAGCGCCGGAATCTGCATCGGGTTCTTGTACCCGAACTCTTCCAGCATCTTGGTGCGCACGACGTCCGCGTAATGGGTCTTCAGCCGCGGCACGTAAGTGGTGGCTTCAGCCATCGATCAAATCTCCCGAACGCTTGGCGAACCGCACCTTCCGGCCATCGTCGAGGACCTTGGTCCCGATCCGCGTCGGCTTGTCGTCCTTGGGATCGGCAATCGCGATGTTGGACAGGTGGATAGGCATTTCCTTGGAAATGATGCCGGCTTCCTGGGTCGCGGTCTGGCGCTGGTGGCGCTTGGCGACGTTGATGCCGCGCACCACGGCGCGGTTTTCCTTCGGCATCATGCGGATCACTTCGCCGATGCGACCCTTGTCGCGCCCGGCGAGGACGACGACGCGGTCGCCCTTCTTGATCTTCAAAGACATCACAGCACCTCCGGTGCGAGCGAGATGATCTTCATATGCTGCTTCGCTCTCAGTTCGCGCGGCACCGGGCCGAAAATACGGGTACCGACCGGCTCTTTCTTGTTGTCGACCAGCACCGCCGCATTGCGATCGAAGCGGATGACGCTGCCATCCGGACGACGGATGTCCTTGGCGGTGCGCACGACCACGGCCTTCATGACCTGGCCCTTTTTCACGCGGCCGCGCGGGCTCGCTTCCTTGACGCTGACAACGATGATGTCGCCGACGCCCGCATATTTGCGCTTGGAGCCGCCAAGCACCTTGATGCACATGACACGGCGCGCGCCGGAATTGTCAGCCACGTCGAGATTGGTCTGCATCTGAATCATGACTGCCCGCCTCGTAACTCTCTGCGCGCCTGCCGCTTACCGGTCCCGGCGCTCTATTCCATTCTTACTGGTCGCCGGCCACTTCGGCCTTGACCACAACCCAAGACTTCGACCGCGAGATCGGCCTGCTTTCCTCGATCGCGACCAGGTCGCCGACCTTGTAGGCGTTGTTCTCGTCATGCGCCTTGTAGTTCTTGGTGCGGCGCACGGTCTTCTTGAACAGCGGGTGCGTGAAGCGCCGCTCGACGCGGACAACCACCGTCTTGTCGCTCTTGTCGCTCACCACGACGCCATGAAGCAGCCGTTTCGGCATGAAGTTTCTCCGTTATGCGCTTTCAGCAGTGCGCTTCTCGCGCATGATGGTCTCGATCCTGGCGAGGTCGCGGCGAATCTGCCGGACGCGCGCCGTGTTCTCCAACTGACCCGTCGCCCGCTGGAAGCGCAGATTGAACTGCTCCTTCTTCAGCTTGCCGAGCTCATCGGTGAGCTGGTCGACGGTCATTGCTCTGACGTCACTTGCCTTCATGGCCGTAACCCTTGTTCCTGTCGCGCCGCTATTCGGCGATGCGCTGCACGAACCGCGTGCGGATCGGCAGCTTCGCGGCACCGAGACGCAGCGCCTCGCGGGCGATCGGCTCGGCGACGCCGTCGATTTCGAAAACGATCCGGCCCGGCTTGACCCGGGCGGCCCAGAATTCCGGCGTGCCCTTGCCCTTACCCATGCGCACTTCGGTCGGCTTCTTCGACACCGGCACATCCGGGAACACCCGGATCCAGACGCGTCCGGCGCGCTTCATGTGGCGGGTGATGGCCCGCCGCGCGGCCTCGATCTGGCGGGCGGTGATCCGCTCCGGCTCCAGCGCCTTCAGGCCGTAGGAACCGAAATTCAGATCGGTGCCACCCTTGGCGTTGCCATGGATGCGGCCCTTGTGCTGCTTGCGAAATTTCGTGCGCTTCGGTTGGAGCATGGTCTCGCTCTTATTCTAGTCGTTCACCAACAGGCGTTTGTCGTCACGCAGCCCGGTCCCGGCGGCCACGGCCACCGCGGTCACCGCCGCCGCCACTTTCCTGGCTCTCGCTCGACCGACGCTCGGAAGCCATCGGATCGTGCTCCAGGATCTCGCCCTTGAAGATCCACACCTTGACGCCGCAGCAGCCATAGGCAGTGCGCGCCGTCGCCGTGCCGTAATCGATGTCCGCGCGCAGCGTGTGCAGCGGCACCCGGCCCTCGCGGTACCATTCCATACGGGCGATTTCCGCACCGCCGAGACGGCCGCCGCAGTTGATGCGGATACCTTCGGCGCCGAGCCGCATCGCCGACTGGACGGCCCGCTTCATGGCCCGGCGGAACGCCACGCGGCGCTCGAGCTGCTGGGCGATGGAGGCGGCCACCAGCGTGGCGTCGATCTCCGGCTTGCGCACCTCGACGATGTTGAGGTGGACTTCCGACTTGGTCATCTCGGCCAGCTTGCGGCGCAGCTTCTCGATGTCCGCACCCTTCTTGCCGATGACGATGCCCGGCCGTGCCGAGTGGATCGTGATCCGGCACTTCTTGTGCGGACGCTCGATGACGATCTTGGAAACCGCCGCCTGCTTCAGCCTGTCCATCAGGTAGCGCCGGATCTCCATGTCCTCATGGAGCAGCGAGCCGTACTCGCCCTTGTTGGCGTACCAGCGGGAATCCCAGGTGCGGTTGATGCCCAGCCGAAGCCCGACCGGATTGACTTTCTGACCCATCAGGCGGTCTCCTCGACTTCGCGCACGACGATCGTCAGGTTCGAGAACGGCTTCTGGATCCGTCCCACCCGACCGCGCGCCCGCGGCTTCCAGCGTTTCATCACCAGGGCCTTGCCGACGAAGGCTTCCGCGACGACGAGCGAGTCGACGTCGAGCTGGTGGTTGTTTTCCGCGTTCGCAATGGCTGACTCCAGCGTCTTGCGCACGTCGTTGGCGATGCGCTTGCGCGAGAACGTCAGGTCCGCGAGCGCCGCATCGACCTTCTTGCCGCGGATCATGCTTGCGACAAGGTTCAGCTTCTGCGGGCTGACCCGCAGCATCCGGTTCACGGCCTTGGCCTCGTTGTCGGCCAGGGACCGGGGGCTCTTCGGCTTGCCCATCGTTATCTCCTCTTGGCCTTCTTGTCGGCAGCGTGGCCGTAATAGGTCCGGGTCGGCGCGAACTCGCCGAACTTGTGTCCGACCATGTCTTCGGAGACCAGCACCGGAACGTGCTTCTGGCCGTTGTAGACGCCGAAGGTCAGACCGACGAACTGCGGCAGGATGGTCGACCGACGGCTCCAGATCTTGATCACCTCTTTGCGACCCGAGGAGGCCGCCTTTTCGGCTTTCTTCAGCAGATATCCGTCGATGAACGGACCTTTCCAAATGGAACGAGCCACTTCTTCCTGCCTCTCTTACTTCTTGCGCGCGTGACGGCTGCGCACGATGAACTTGTCGGTCGCCTTGTTGGACCGCGTCCGCTTGCCCTTGGTCGGCTTGCCCCACGGCGTCACCGGGTGACGGCCGCCGGAGGTGCGGCCCTCGCCGCCGCCATGCGGGTGGTCGACCGGGTTCATGGCGACGCCGCGAACCTTCGGCCGGATGCCGAGCCAGCGCGAGCGGCCGGCCTTGCCGAGATTGGTGTTGGCGTTGTCCGGATTGGACACAGCGCCGACGGTCGCAAGGCAGGCGCCGAAGATGCGGCGCTGCTCGCCGGAATTCAGCCGGATCGTCGCATAGCCCTGGTCGCGGCCGACGATCTGCGCATAGGCGCCGGCGGCGCGCGCGATCTGTCCGCCCTTGCCCGGCTTCATCTCCACATTGTGGATGATGGTGCCGACCGGGATCGACGACAGCGGCATGGTATTGCCCGGCTTGACGTCGACGTTCTGACCCGAGATCACCTTGTCGCCGACGGCCAGCCGCTGCGGCGCCAGGATGTAGGCGAGCTCGTCGTCCTCATAGCGGATCAGCGCGATGAACGCCGAGCGGTTGGGATCGTATTCGATCCGCTCGACCGTCGCCGGCACGTCGAACTTGCGCCGCTTGAAATCGACGATGCGGTAGGTCCGCTTGTGGCCGCCGCCCTTGCGCGGCGACGTGTTGCGGCCGGCATTGTTGCGCCCGCCCGCCTTGGTCAGACCCTCGGTCAGCGTCTTGACCGGCTTGCCCTTGTAGAGCTTGGAGCGGTCGACGATGACCAGCTGGCGCTGACCCGGCGTCGTCGGTTTGAATGTTTTCAGTGCCATTGTTCTATCCGCCTCAGAGACCCGTCGTCACGTCGATGGAATGGCCTTCCACGAGGGTGACCACCGCCTTCTTGACGTCAGATTGCCGGCCCGGATGACCACGGAAGCGCTTCACCTTGCCCTTGCGCAGGATGGTGTTCACGCCCGAGACCTTGACCCCGAACAGCGCCTCCACGGCAGCCTTGATCTGGGGCTTGGTCGCGGTCTTGGCCACGTTGAAGACGACCTTGTTGGCCTCGGAGGCGTAGGTCGACTTCTCGGTGATGACCGGGCTCACGATGACGTCGTAATGCTTCAGGTCCGTCATTTGAACCGCTCCTCGAGAGCGGCCACGGCCGCCTTCGTCAGTACCAGTGTGTCGCGCCGCAGGATGTCGTAGACGTTGGCGCCGGCAACCGGCAGCACGTCGAGATGCGGAATGTTGCGAGCCGCCATCGCAAAGCCCTCATTGAGCTCCGCACCGTCGATGACCAGCGCGCTGGTCAGGCCGAGGCCGCCGAGCTTCTCGCGCAGCGCCTTGGTCTTGGCCGCGTCCAGCTTGACGTCGTCGACGACGATCAGACTCTCGCCCCGCGCCTTTTCCGACAGCGCCAGCTTCAGGCCGAGGGCACGCACCTTCTTCGGCAGGTCGTGGGCGTGGCTGCGGACCACCGGCCCGTGCGCCCGGCCACCGCCGACGAAGATCGGCGCCCTGCGGCTGCCGTGACGGGCACCGCCGCCGCCCTTCTGCTTGCCGAACTTCTTGCCGGTGCGGGCGATTTCCGCCCGGCCCTTGGTCTTGTGCGTGCCCGCCTGGCGCTTGGCGAGCTGCCAGCGCACGACGCGCTGCAGGATGTCGCCGCGCGGCTCCAGGCCGAACACCTCGTCGGAAAGCGTCAGCGAACCCGCCGATGCGCCGTCGAGCGTCTTTACTTCAATATCCATCACGCAGTCTCCCCGGCGGTCTCGACCGCCTCGGCCTCGGCCGCGGCCGGAGCGCCGGCACCTTCGGGCAACCGGAACCTGCCGGGCGTCGGCACGTCTTCCGGAAGCGACTTCTTCAGCGCGTCGCGAACCAGGATCCAGGTGCCCTTGGCTCCCGGAACGGCGCCCTTGACCATGATCAGGCCACGGTCGGCGTCGGTCTTGACGACCTTCAGGTTCTGCGTCGTCACCCGCTCGTTGCCGAGCTGGCCGGCCATCTTCTTGCCCTTGAACACCTTGCCGGGGTCCTGGCAGTGGCCGGTCGAACCATGCGCGCGGTGCGAGATCGACACGCCGTGCGAAGCCCGAAGGCCGCCGAAATTGTGCCGCTTCATGGCGCCGGCAAAGCCCTTGCCGATCGAGGTGCCGGTAACGTCGACGAACTGGCCGGCGACGAAGTGATCGGCCGTCAGCTCTGCGCCGACGTCGATCAGATTGTCCGGCGACACCCGGAACTCGGCCAGGCGGCGCTTCGGCTCGACCTTGGCGACCGCGAAATGTCCGCGCATGGCGCGCGGCGTATTCTTGGCCTTGGCGAGACCGGCGCCGAGCTGAACGGCGGTGTATCCGTCCTTGTCGTCGCTGCGATGGGCGACAACCTGACAGTTTTGAAGTTTCAGCACGGTCACGGGAACGTTCTCACCGGAATCCAGGTAGATCCGGGTCATTCCGACCTTTTGTGCAATCACTCCTGAGCGCATTTCCATGCTTCCCCGGGTTAGTGCGGCCTAGAGCTTGATCTCGACATCGACACCGGCAGCCAGGTCGAGCTTCATCAAGGCGTCCACCGTCTGCGGCGTCGGATCGATGATGTCCAAAAGCCGCTTGTGGGTCCGGATTTCAAACTGCTCGCGCGACTTCTTGTCGATGTGCGGCGAACGGTTCACGGTGAATTTCTCAATCCGCGTCGGCAGCGGCACCGGGCCGCGTACCTGGGCACCCGTCCGCTTGGCCGTCGAGACGATTTCCTTCGTCGACGTGTCCAAGATGCGGTGATCGAACGCCTTCAGGCGGATACGAATGTTTTGACCGTTCATGACCGAGTCCTTGAAAGATGCGGGCGGGGGCAAAGCGGCTCCCGCCGCATCCGTGGTTTCCTGCTACTCGATGATCTGCGCGACGACGCCGGCACCGACGGTGCGGCCGCCCTCGCGGATGGCGAAGCGCAGCTTTTCTTCCATCGCGATCGGCACGATCAGCGTCACGTCCATCGTCACGTTGTCGCCCGGCATCACCATCTCCGT
>NZ_JAOQNS010000021.1 GCF_025961475.1 Rhodobium gokarnense
GCGGCCAGAAGCGCTGCCTCGTGGCCGCCCGTCGCCTCGCAGACCAGAAGCGCTCCGGCCGGGTCCGGCATCACCTCGGCAAGGGCCCGGCGCAAGGCTTTCGGGGTGTTGTCGAGGCAGCGCGTTTGGCCGCTCAGGGTATCGAACAGGGTGATGCTGTCCTTGCCGACATCGCAGCCAAGGACGCGCAGGTCGTTGGATCGGTTGGTCATCGGGATTATGCTCCGTCGTGCTTGCGATTGTCTGCGGGCGTCAAACCCTGGCAACACATCAAGCGATTGCGGAAAGCGGACGGGCGACCCGGATGACGGCGGGTGTCTTCACCCGATTGCGAGACGGCCGACCCATCCGCGCCGGGTCCGGAGCGGCCGCCCCGGACCCGGCATCGCCATCTGCGGCGACACAACGATCCTAACCAACTTCAAACAGACAATTGCGAGGGTCCGAAGGACGGGGAGCGGCGGGTGACGCGAGCCAGGTAAGGCCGACGCGGCAATCCATGCAGCCTTTCGACATCACTCTTTCGCCGGCAACCTACCCCGGCCTATCCGACCTCGAAATGCTCCCTGAGCGCGTGCCAGGTGGCCTCGTCCGGCGCCAGAAGCAGCATGCCGTCCTCGCGGGCCGGGCTGTAGGGGCGGCCGTCGACGAGGGCGGCGTGGCCGCCGGCTTCGCGGAAGATGAGTTCGCCCGCCGCGTGGTCCCAGGGCCGGATGTGCGGCGTCAGCAGGAACGACGCGCTGCCGAGGGCCAGCATGCGGTATTCGTAGGCGGAGCAGCGCAGGGTCAGCACCCGGTGGAAGGCGGCAAGCTTTTGCGCCATTCGGGCCTTCTCCACCTCGTCCTCGAACAGGAAGATGGAGAAGAAACCGACGGCGTGTCTGAAATCCTCGACGGGCGTGACCGACAGGCGCCGGCGGGCGCCTTTTGCGTTGCCGTACCAGGCGCCAAGCCCCTCGATCGCGCAAACCCAGTCGTCGCCGAGCGGGTCGTAGACGATACCGAGCTTCGTGCGCCCGCCCTCGGCGACCGCGAGCATGACGCCGAAGAGCGGCAGGCCGTCGACGAAATTCCAGGTGCCGTCGATGGGGTCGATGATGACCGACCGTTCTGCATCGGCGATTTTTTCCAGAAGGCCCGGGTCGTCGGCGACGGCCTCCTCGCCGATCACTGTGGCCAGCGGGAAGGCGTCGCGGACGCGGGCGGTAATCACCTCTTCGGCGCGCCGGTCGGCCTTGGTGACGAAATCGCTGGCGTGCGCCTTGGTGTCGATGGCATCGCCAGGAAGGTTGCGGAAGAGCGGCACGATCTCGTCGCTTGCGGCCTGGCGGACGATATCGATGAGGGTGGCGAGGGTCGCCTCGGAGAAATCCATGTCATGCGGTCCGATGGCAGGCGGGAGGAGGGCGCGCGATTCGCGGCGCCCGTATTGTTGCCGGCCATCATAAGGATTCCATGACGGCCCGCCAGCGGGCCGACTGCCGCGCCGCCGGCAGTTCCCGCCCGCCTCAGCCCTTTCCGTCTTCCAGGATCATGGCGCTGGCTTTCTCGCCGATCATGATCGTCGGGGCGTTGGTGTTGCCGGAGACGATGGTCGGCATGATCGAGGCATCGGCGACCCTGAGGCCCTCGATGCCGTGGACGCGCAGGCGGTCGTCGACGACGGCGCCCGCGTCATGGCCCATCTTGCAGGTGCTGGTCGGGTGATAGATCGTCTGGGAGATGTTGCGGGCGGCTTCCAGCAGGTTGTCTTCGCCGTCGACCTCGGCCCCAGGCACCTTTTCAGCGACTATGAACGACGAGAGGGCCGCGGTTCCGACGAGGCGGCGGGAAAAGCGCATGGCGTCGACCACCGTTTCCTGGTCGCGCAACGCGGAAAGGTAATTGGGAAAAATCTTCGGATAGGTGCGCGGGTCGGGCGCGGCGATGGCGATGCGGCCGCGGCTTTCCGGGCGCAACTGGCAGACCGAGGAGGTGATGCCGGAGAAGCGGTGCATCTCGATGCCGGGCTTGTCGGCGGAGAGCGGCTGGACGTGGAACTGGATGTCCGGCGTTTCCAGTTCCGGGCGGGTCTTGGCGAAAATGCAGACCTGGCTGGCGCCCATCGCCATCGGGCCGGAACGCTTCAGCACGAATTGCAGGCCGATCATGCCGCGGCGGATCAGGTTGTTGATCTCGTCATTGAGGGTCGGGACGTTGACCTCGTAGATCATGCGCACCTGCAGATGGTCCTGCAGGTTCTCGCCGACGCCGGCAAGGTCGCGCACGATGGGGATGTCCATCTCCTGCAGCAGCGCGCCCGGACCGATGCCGCTGAGCTGCAGGATCTGCGGCGAGCCGATGGCGCCGGCGGACAGGATCACCTCGCCGCCGGCCCTCAGCGTCGCGAGCCGCGGCTCGTTGCCGACGGCGTAGCGGATGCCGTCGACCCGCTCGGGCGCCTCGTTCGCGAACACCAGCCGCTCCACATGGGCGTGGGTCACGATCTCCAGGTTTGGTCGGTTCTTAGCCGGCTTCAGAAAGGCCGTGGCAGACGAACAGCGCAGGCCGTTTTTCGCGGTGAGCTGGAAGTAGCCGGCGCCCTCCTGGCTGGCGCCGTTGAAGTCGTCGGTGCGCGGCACGCCGAGTTCCTCGGCGGCGGCGATATAGGCATCGCAGATGTCGCGCCGGGCGCGCAGATTGGTGACGGAGAGCTCGCCGTCGGCGCCGTGGAAATCGTCGCTGCCGCGCTCCTGGTGTTCCGACCTGCGGAAGAACGGCAGTACGTCGTCATAGGACCAGCCGACATTGCCGAGCTGGCGCCAGTGGTCGTAATCCTCGCGCTGGCCGCGGATATAGAGAAGGCCGTTGATGGAGGAGGAGCCGCCGAGCACCTTGCCGCGCGGCCATTGCAGGCTGCGCCCGTTGAGGCCCGGATCGGGCTCGGTCTTGAAGCACCAGTCGGTCCTGGGATTGTGCAGGGTCTTGAAATAGCCGACCGGCACATGGATCCAGGGATTGGTGTCGCGGCCGCCGGCCTCCAGGAGCAGAACGCGTTTCTTCGGATCGGCCGACAGGCGGTTGGCGAGGACGCAGCCGGCGGATCCGGCGCCGACGACGATGTAATCGTACTCCATGGACGGCTCCCAAAATTTTTATCGACATTTTTTATCGGCCGCGTGAATGCGGTCCACTTTTGGCGTTTACATTACAATGCATATAGCATTAATATTGAGACTGTCAGTCTCAAAAAAACATAATTTTGCTCAACGCATATGCAAACGACACGCATATGCAGGCGATAACAGGGAGGAAGCCGATGCTGACAGCATCCGAGAAGCTCAAGGGAATTTCACGCCGCGACATACTGCGCCTCACCAAGCAGTTCGGGATCACCTCGACGCTGGTCGCGGCTGGCGGCCTGACCGGCACCGTAACGCTGTCGCGTCTCGCCGAAGCGGCGAACTCCACCTACGAAAAGCGCTTCAAGACGCCGGCCAAGCACACCTGGAAATTCGGTGCGGCCGGCTTCAACGAGCGCAATCTCCTGATCGAGCGCGCCGGCTGCCTGGAATTCGTGCGCGACATCGAGGAGCGCTCGGACGGCGCCATCCGCATCGAGTTCATCGGCTCCAACCAGATGTGCGGCCAGCTCGACTGCGTGAAGAAGACCCAGCAGGGCATCACCGACGTGTTCTCTGCCTCGACCCAGAACTCGGCCGGCGGCGCGCCCTATCTCAACGTCCTCGACTACGCCTACATGTTCCCGACCCGGGCCTCGCAGTACTACTTCTTCTACCATCCGGGCAGCGAGAAGGTGCTGCGCGAGCCGCTGCGCAAGCGCCACGGCCTGCAGTTCCTGTTCACCCACTGCGAGCTGCGCGGCATCCAGCTTGGCCTCAAATGGAAGGACAAGCCGCTGGTCAAGAGCGTCAAGGACCTCGCCGGCACCAAGAACCGCGTCACCGGCACCCAGCTCGGCCGCATTGCCATGGAGCTGATGGAGCTGAACCCGACGCCGATCGCCTGGGAAGAGACGCTGGACGGCCTCAAACAGGGCCTCATCGACGGCGCGGAGACCTGGGCCGCGGCGGTCGCCTACGCCAACATGTCGCCGGTGGTCTCGCAGTGCGTCAATCTTGGCTTCTTCTGCGGCACCGAGCACACCTCGATGAGCGCGTCGAAGTTCGATGAGCTGTCCGGCGACCTGCAGGACGCCGTCATGGAATCGGCCTACCTGACCCAGGTGCAGATCCAGGCGGCGAACGAGGCGGCCCTCGTCAACACCGTCGGCTTCTCCGACCCGCAGCTTCCTGACACCCTGTTCGCCAAGAACAACGTCCGCGTCGCCATGCTCGACGATGCGGCCCGCCACGAGGCCGAACAGATGTGCTCGCCGGAATTCAAGCCGGAGCCGTGGGAGAAGTGGCGCGAGCGCCTCAACGACTGGTCCGGCGGCATGGACACCTACAAGACCATCTACGACATCGCCCGGGAGATCCCGGCCGACACCAAGCCGGAGAACGTCGAGCCGCGGCGCTGGTGGAAGGGCTAATCGGGCCCGTCGTCCGAGACATCGGCAAGGGTGTGGTCGGCCCGCCGCACCCTTTTCCGTCGATGGCCGCCTTGAGGAACGCCCCCGGTATCGCTTCTGCGTGCCGTCGGTGTTGCCTCAAGGCGTGCCGTTGACCGGTCCGGCCCGCCCGCGCGAACATCAATCTCAAATTGCAGATAAGGGAGGGAGTGCATGCCCGTCATCCGGTGGCTCGACCGCAACGTCGAGCGCGTCGTCATCCTCGTGAGCTACACGGTGATGGCGCTGATCGTCTTCGTGGAGGTGATCCGTCGCTTCACGATCAACGAGCAGGCGCCCTGGAGCAGCACCATCCCGGTCTACCTGTTCCTGTGGATCGTCTGGGCCGGCTGCGCCTACAATGTGCGCATCCGCACCCATCTGCGCTTCGACGAACTGAGGGTCCGGCTCCCCTATACCGTGCAGTTCCTCTGCCTCCTGCTCGATGCGGCGCTGTGGATCATCTTCTCCGCGATCGTCATCTATTTCACCGTGCACCAGGTGCAGCTCGCCAGGGACAATTTCGCCATCGTCCAGGGCACCGACGACGTCATGCAGTGGTGGTTCTACCTGGCAACGCCGCTCGCCTTCTCGCTCCTCATCGTGCGCGTCTTGCAGAACGTCTATGAGGACGTCGCCAAGTACCGGCGCGGCGAGTCCCTCGACATCCAGACCAGCATTCTCGGCGATTAGAGGGTCACCCCATGGATCAACAAACCCTCATCTTCCTGATCTCGATCGGCGTCACGCTCCTGTTCCTCATCGGCGTGCCGATCTTCCTGGTCATCGGCTTCTGGGTCATCGGCGTCAGCATCGTCATCGACTTCACCCTCGCCAATCTCGGCGTCACCCTCTATGAGGGCCTCAACTTCTTCGGCCTTCTGGCGCTGCCGCTCTTCATCCTTACCGGCGATCTCATCAACGGCGCCGGGATTGCCAAGCGGCTGTCCGATTTCGCCTATTCGATCCTCGGCTGGCTGCGCGGTGGCCTCGCCATGGCGGCGCTCGGCGCCTGCGGCCTGTTCGCGGCCATCTCCGGCTCCAATTCGGCCACGACGGCGGCGATCGGCTCGATCATGCATCCGGAAATGGTCAAGGGCGGCTACGACGAGAACTTCGCCGCCGCGACCGCTGCTTCCGGCGGCACCGTCGGCATCATCATCCCGCCGTCGATCATCTTCATCGTCTACGGCTTCCTGATGAACCTTTCCATCAGCGACCTGTTCATCGGCGGCCTGTTGCCGGGCGTGATGATGGTCGCGGCCATGCAGGCGGCGTGCTGGTGGATCTGCCACAAGAACGGCTGGGGCCATCTGATCCAGTTGCGCCTGAAGCGGATCATCGGCACGGCCTTCGGCGCCTGGCTCGGCTTCTTTGCCATCGGCCTGGTGCTCTGGGGCATCTATACCGGTGCTTTCTCGCCGACCGAGGCGGCGGGCGTCACCGCGGGCTTTTGCGCCATTGCCGGCCTCGTCTGCTATCCGATCCACAAGGTCCTGATGCGGATCCAGGACCGGCGCGGGCGCCCGCAGGTCGGCGACGACGTCGCGCCGGACGCGGAGGGCGGCGCCCATGTGGCGGAAATCGACAGCCGCGGCATCCTCGGCAACCTCGTGGTGCCGGGCTTCAGCCCGCTGGAGCTGCCGACGCTGATCATGCGCTCCGGCCAGATCACCGGTCTGCTTGCGCCGCTGATCGCGATTTCCGTCGTCATGCAGCAGATCCTGACGCTGCTCGGCGCCAAGGCGTTCGTCACCGGCATGCTCGGCGAACTGGGCGGCTACTACGCCATCCTCTTTGCCTGCATGGGCATCGTGCTGATCGCCGGGACGATCCTGGAAAGCCTTCCCAACACCATCATCCTGGCACCGATCCTGGCGCCGATCGCCGCCTCCATCGGCGTCGACCCGATCCACTTCGCCGTCATCTTCCTGATCGGCGATGCCATCGGCTTCATCACCCCGCCCTACGGCCTCAACCTCTACGTTGCCAGCGGCATCACAGGCATTCCCTATTTCCGGCTGCTGCGATACACCATGCCCTACCTTTTCGCGCTCATCGCCGTCTGGGTGATCGTGGCGCTGGTGCCGCAGCTATCGACGATCCTGCTCTTCAATACAGGAGCGGGCGTCTACCAGTGATGACGGAGGCCTTCTTGCCGGGACATTCGGAACGCGACGACGAGACCGGCGAAGGTCGCGTTCCGACCGGCATCCGCAGCCTGATCATCCTGGAGGAACTGGCCCGCACCGGGACGCCGATGACGGCAACGGAGATCACCGCGGCCCTCGGCCTGCCGAAGCCGACCATCCACCGGCTTTGCCAGCAGCTCGAGGCGGAGGGGTTCCTGGAGCGCGATCTCGACGGGCGGCGCTACCTGCCGGGACGGCGCATGCGCGAGACGGCCGCCGGGGTCACCCAGTTCTCGTCGATCTTCCAGGAGCGGCACGCCATCCTGGAGCGGGTGTCGACCCGGCTCGGCGAGACCTGCAACATCGTTAGCCACGACAAGGACGGCATGTTCTATCTCGACCGGGTGGAATCGCGCTGGCCCCTGAAGGTCGACCTGCCGGTCAGCGGGCGGGTGCCGTTCCACTGCACGGCCAGCGGCAAGCTCTACCTGTCGAGCCTCAGGAAGGCCCAGCGGCACACGCTGGTCCATGCGCTCACCTTGCGCAAATACGGCCCCAACACGCTGACGGCGCCGGAAGCGCTGATGGCCGAGGTGGAGGCGACGGCGAAGCGCCGCTACGGGATCGACAACGAGGAATTCATCGAGGGCATGGTGGCGCTGGCCGTGCCGGTGCGCGATGCCGGGGGGCGGCTCGCGGCCATCCTCGCCGTGCACGGACCGGTCCAGCGCATGAGCCTTGAGGACGTCATCGGCCACCTTCCCGTGCTGCGCGAGGGCGCCGAACAGCTTGCCGCCGTCATCAACGCGGAAGCGGCGGGCTAGGGCGATGGGCGGGGCGCGATCCGGCGCGGTTTTCCGCGGGCGCGGGCTCGCCAAAGGGAATACGGGAAAAACCGTTGACAACTGCGGCATATCGTCTAATTACGAGACTGCAAGTCTCAAAAACAGAGCAATTTGCATGGAACGCGGAGGCGGGAATCCCGCCGGTGTGGTGACCAGGTGGAGCCGGCGATACGGTTTCCCCTTCGCGGCAAGAAAAGCCGACCGACTTGCATCAATGGGCCTCAACGTGTGTGTAACGCTAGAGTGAGCTGAGAAACCGCCAGACCGTCGGACACGACCGTTCCATCGGCCCTATGATCTTCGCGACAAGCCGTCCCGCGCCTGCCGTCTGATACCGCTTCGGACCAATGCCCGACCTTTTGTCGCGATACCTTCGATCGCACCAAGGAGTGTATCCCCCATGAGAATGTCCACCGAAGAAGCCTTCATCAAAGTCCTCCAGATGCACGGCATCGATCAGGCCTTCGGCATTATCGGCTCGGCGATGATGCCCGTGTCCGACCTGTTCCCCCAGGCCGGCATCAAGTTCTGGGACTGCGCGCACGAGACCAATGCCGGCTATATGTGTGACGGCTACACACGGACGACCGGCAAGATGGCCATGGCCATCGCCCAGAACGGGCCCGGCGTCACCGGCTTCGTCACCTCCATCAAGACCGCCTACTGGAACCACACGCCGATGCTGCTGGTGACCCCGCAGGCCGCCAACAAGACCATCGGCCAGGGCGGCTTCCAGGAGGTCGACCAGATGGCGATGTTCCGCGACATGGTCGCCTATCAGGAAGAGCTGCGCGACGCCTCGCGCGTCGGCGAAGTGCTCAACCGGGTGATCGAGAAGGCGTGGCGCGCCTCGGCGCCGGCACAGATGAACGTGCCGCGCGATTTCTGGACCCAGGTCGTCGACATCGAGCTGCCGCAGATCGTGGCGCTGGAGCGCACCTCAGGCGGCCGCGGTTCCATCAAGCAGGCGGCGGAATTGCTGTCGGAGGCCAAGTTCCCGGTGATCCTGTCCGGCGGCGGCGTCGTCATCGGCAACGCCATTGGCGACTGCGCGGCGCTGGCCGAGAAGCTCGACGCCCCGGTCTGCTCCGGCTACCAGCACAATGACAGCTTCCCGGGCTCGCACCCGCTCGCCGTCGGCCCGCTCGGCTACAACGGCTCCAAGGCCGCCATGGAGCTGATCTCCAAGGCCGACGTGGTGCTGGCGCTCGGCACCCGTCTCAATCCGTTCTCGACCCTTCCCGGCTATGGCATCGACTATTGGCCGAAGGACGCCAAGATCATCCAGGTCGACATCAATCCGGACCGCATCGGCCTGACCAAGAAGGTCTCCGTCGGCATCTGCGGGGACGCCAAGCTGGTCGCCCAGGACATCCTGGCGGCGCTGTCGCCGAGCGCCGGCGATGCCGGTCGCGACGAGCGCAAGGCGCTGATCCACCAGACCAAGTCGGCCTGGCTGCAGACGCTGTCCTCGATGGACCACGAGGACGACGATCCGGGCACGACCTGGAACGAGCGCGCCCGCGACCGGGATTCGGACCTGATGTCGCCGCGCCAGGCCTGGCGGGCAATCCAGGCGGCGCTGCCGAAGGACGCCATCATGTCCACCGACATCGGCAACAACTGCGCCATCGGCAACGCCTATCCGACCTTCGAGACCGGCCGCAAATACCTGGCGCCGGGCATGTTCGGCCCCTGCGGCTACGCCTTCCCGGCGATCCTCGGCGCCAAGATCGGCTGCCCCGACGCCACCGTGGTCGGCTTTGCCGGCGACGGCGCCTTCGGCATCTCCATGAACGAGATGTCGGCCTGCGGCCGCGACGACTGGCCGCCGATCACCATGGTCATCTTCCGCAACTACCAGTGGGGTGCGGAAAAGCGCAATACGACGCTCTGGTACGCCGACAACTTCGTCGGCACGGAGCTCGACCGCGACGTCTCCTATGCGAAGATCGCCGAGGGCTGCGGTGCCAAGGGCGTGCAGGCGCGCTCGATGGAAGAGCTGACCAGCGTCCTCAACACGGCCATCGAGGACCAGAAGAAGGGCATCACCACCTTTGTGGAGGTGCTGCTCAACCAGGAACTCGGCGAGCCGTTCCGGCGCGATGCCATGAAGAAGCCGGAGAAGATCGCCGGCGTCGACCCGGCCGACATGCGCCAGCAACCCGGCGCGTAAGCCTTAGCGTTCGGCGGGCGGCGCCAACGCCGCCCGTCCAAAAGCCGGCATCGCCGCCAAAAGATGCCGCTCATTGCCTCAACGCCGGTCGGCTTTTGCCCGCCGGCGTTTTTTCTTGGCCGCGCGGTGCGTCCTTTTCAGCGGACCATTCGAATTCCCGCGCGAATTTTGCTATATTGCTTCTCAACTGCAACTAACCGGGCGGACAGCTTGAACCTCGTCATTGCCAGGGTCCTTTCCAGAAGCGTTCGCGGCGTTCCTTGCGCGCCGCCGGTATCGGCTGCGCCCGCGGCCTGACCGCACCGATTTTTTTCTCACAGGGACCCCGCCAATGACCGATCTTTTCGACAACCCGATGGGGCTCGACGGCTTTGAGTTCGTCGAGTTCGCCGCGCCCTACGCGAACGTTCTGGAGCCGATCTTTGAGATGCTCGGCTTCACGCTCGTCGCCAATCACCGCTCCAAGGACGTCGCCCTTTACCGCCAGGGCGGCATCAACTTCATCCTCAATCGCGAGCCGAAGAGCCTTGCTGCCTATTTCGCCGAGGAGCACGGACCGTCCGCCTGCGGCCTCGCCTTCCGGGTCCGGGACGCCCACAAGGCCTATGCGCGGGCGCTGTCCCTCGGTGCCCAGCCGGTCGAGATTCCGACCGGGCCGATGGAGCTGCGCCTGCCGGCGATCAAGGGCATCGGCGGCGCGCCGATCTATCTCATTGACCGCTACGAGGACGGCTCCTCGATCTACGACATCGATTTCGAATTCCTTGAGGGCGTCGACCGGCATCCGGCCGGCTGCGGCTTTACCACCATCGACCACCTGACTCACAACGTCTATCGCGGGCGTATGGCGCACTGGGCCGAGTTCTACTCAAAGCTCTTCAATTTCCGCGAACTGCGCTTCTTCGACATCAAGGGCGAATATACCGGCCTCACCTCGCGGGCGATGACCGCGCCGGACGGCAAGATCCGCATTCCCCTCAATGAGGAGGCCTCGGGCGGCTCCGGCCAGATCGAGGAATTCCTGATGGATTTCAACGGCGAGGGCATCCAGCACATCGCGCTCCTCTGCGACGACCTCATCGCCGCCTGGGACCGCCTGAAGCGCAAGGGCCTGCCCTTCATGACGGCACCGCCCGCCACCTATTACGAGATGCTGGAAGGCCGGCTGCCGGGCCATGGCGAGCCGGTCGACGAGCTAAAGGCCCGCGGCATCCTCCTCGACGGCTCCACCGACGACGGCGATCCGCGGCTGCTCCTGCAGATCTTCTCTGCGCCGCTCCTCGGCCCGGTGTTCTTCGAGTTCATCGAACGCAAACGCGACGAGGGTTTTGGTGAGGGCAATTTCAAGGCGCTGTTCGAATCCATCGAGCGGGATCAGGTGCGCCGCGGGGTCATTGCGGCCGATTGAGGGGGCGGTCTTGCGCCCTCTGTCGCCACAAACACCGCCGTCACCCCGGCCCCCGAGCCGGGGCCTATTGCCCCTATCCACGCGGTATGTCGCTCGCTAGCGGAACGGGGCGTCGGGCCCGGCGATAGGCCGTACCAAGGCCAGATGCGGGCTACCGTGTCGAGGTGGGCAATGGGTCCCGGCTCTCCGCTTCGCTCCGGCCGGGATGACGGGAGAGGGTGGGGGCGACCCGGAGGCATTCCCCCAGCGCCGCTCTGGATCGCTTCGCTTTCGCTCGCGATGACGCAAGGGGGAAGGGATCGTCATTAGCGGTGGCGCACTTCTGTCGGCCAACCACTCCATCGTCACCCCGGCCCCCGAGCCGGGGCCTATTGCCCCTATCCACGCGGTATGTCGCTCGTTAGCGGAACGGGGCGTCGGGCCCGGCGATAGGCCGTGCGAAGGTCCGATGCGGGCTACCGTTTCGAGACGGGCAATGGGTCCCGGCTCTCCGCTGCGCTCCGGCCGGGATGACGGGAGAGGGTGGGGGCGACCCGGAGGCATTCCCCCAGCGCTGCTCTGGATCGCTTCGCTTTCGCTCGCGATGACGAAGGGAAAAATGGTCGTCATCGCGAGGAGGCCGTAAGGCCGACGCGGCGATCCAGAAGGCGGCAATCTCCGTCAGTCCGACACCGCCTCCAGCCGCCCGCCCCGCAGCGCCAGCGTGCGCGTCGCAACCGCCTCGCGGAACGGGCGGTCGTGGGAGACGAGGACCATGGCCTGGGGAAGGCCGGTGAGGATCTCCATCAGCCGGGCGCAGGTTTCCTCGTCGAGGGCGTTGGAGGGCTCGTCCAGCAGCAGCACCTCGGGCTCCATGGCGAGCACCGCGGCGATGGTGATCAGACGCTTTTCGCCGCCGGACAGCTTGTGGGTGACGCGGTTGCGGAAATCGCCGAGGCGCAGGCGATCCAGCACGTCGTCGACGATGGCCATCGCCTCGGCCCGGCTCTTGCCGAGATTGAGCGGGCCGAAGGCAACGTCCTCGGCGACCGTCGGGCAGAAGAGCTGGTCGTCGGGGTCCTGGAAGACGAGGCCGGCGAGGCGGCGGACCTCGTGGAAATCGGCCTCGGCCCGGCGCTCCTCGCCGAAGGCGTGGACGCTGCCGCGCGACGGCCTCAAAAGCCCGACCATGATGTGAAGCAGGGTCGACTTGCCGGCGCCATTCGGCCCGGCGATCGCCAGCCGCTCGCCGGGCTCCAGGTTGAGCGAGACCTCCGAGAGGACAGGCGGGCCGCCGCGATAGGCGAAGTGGATTTCCCGGAGGTCAAAGAGGGGCACGCAGCACCTCGATGGCGGCAAGACCGGTGAGCAGGGTGAAGGTCACAAGCCCAAGGCCGAGGTCGCGGCGGCGCCAGGCGAGGTCGTCGATCAGCGGGATCGTTCCGGTGAAGCCGCGGCATTTCATGGCGGCCAGGATGCGCTCCGACCGCTCCAGGGACCGCACCAGCATCATGCCGACGAGATAGCCGAAACTCTTCCAGGTATGGCGCGAGTTCGACGGCCGGAAACCGCGCGCCTTCATCGCCGTGCGCAGCGTCTGGTATTCGTCGACGAGCACGTCGATATAGCGGACCGTGAACATCATGAGGTGGACGAGGGGCTCCGGCGCCTTCAGGCGATGCAGCGCGCGGCCGATGGTGATGGCGTCCATGGTGCCAACGAACGACAAGAGCATCAGGACGATCGCGTTGGCCTTCAGCGCGATTTCCACGGCCCTTATCAGCCCCTGCCAGCTTGCCGGAAAGCCGAAGATGGTGACGATCGGATCGCCCGGCATGGTGAAGGGCAACAGCATCAGCATGAAGATGATGAAGCTGTCCATCATCGCCATCCGCCTCAGCGTCGGCGCTGGCGGCAGATTTGCGAGCCCCATGGCGAGGAGGCTGGCACAAAGGGCGACGACGAGCGCGGCAAGGTCGCTCAGCACCACGACGACGAGGGCAAACGCGACGACGGCGAGGATCCGCGCCCGCGGATCGAAGCCTTGGATCGGCGTTGTCCCGGCCGCCTCTGCGCTCGGCAGCGCCAGGGTTTCGGTCTGGACGGCTGAGCTCGCCGGGGTCTTCAGGACGTGCCCCATCAGGCGCCCTTCAGCCGGCGCCGGGCGGCGACATAGAAGGCGACGCCGAAAAGGCCGATGATGTAGCCGATGCCGCCGAGGACATTCTGCAAATCGTTCTTTTCCTTGTAGGCGGCGATCTCGCGGCGCAGCGGCCGGAGTTCGCGGCGGATTTCTTCCGCGATGACGGCGCGCTGCTCGGCGGAAAGGCCGGGGACCATCGCCGCGCTCACCGTTCCGGCCGGGGCGACGGCGGGTGTGGCAGGGTCCGCGGCGGCGGTCGCGGGCGCGGCGGCCTGCGGCAGGTCGGCGATCTCCACCCGCGCTTCGGCGACGTGGCCGGCGCCGAGGTCGGCGCGGAAGACGTGGACGGATTTCTGCGTCGGCCTGTAGGTGAAATAGCCGTCGCCGTCCGTCGTCGTCTCGCCGATCTTCTTCTCGGCATCGTCATAGATGTCGATGCGGGCGTTCTCGGCCATGTCGCCGTTGGAAAAGCCGACCTCGCCCTCCAGCGCCTCGCCGACCGCATAGACGGACAGGACGACCTTGTGGGCGAGGGCCGGCGGCGCGGCGAGCACGGCCAGGAGCATGACGGCGGCAAAGAGCGGCGCGAAGGGCTTCATGACGTTGCCTCCTTCTCGGTTTCGGAAAGGGCATCAAAGAGTTCCGGCTTGACCCGGTGGGCGAGCAGGACGGCGGCGCCGGTGAGGAGAGCTTCGACGGCCATCACCGGGACATGGGCGAAGAACACCAGCTTTGCCGCGGGAATGTATTCGTCGCCAGAAAGGGAAAGGGCGAGGGCGACGAGGAGCGTCGTCAACGCGATCGCCAGTCCGCCGCCGAGCGCGCCCCAGCCGGCGGCAACGGCGGAGGAGCGGGCGGCGATGCCGCGCCGGCAGAGATAGTAGACAATGACGGCGGGCAGGGCGATGTTGAGCGTGTTGATGCCGAGCACCGTCAGCCCGCCGAAGCCGAAGAAAACCGCCTGCAGCAATAGCCCTATGAAAAGGGCGGGAAAGGCGGCCCAGCCGAGCACCAGCCCGGCAAGGCCGTTCATGATCAGGTGGACGCTGGACGGCCCGATCGGCACGTGGATGAGGGAGGCGACGAAGAAGGTGGCCGACAGCACGCCGGCGGCCGGGATCTTCTCCATCGTCAGCGACCTCAGCCCCAGCGCGATGCCGCCTGCGGCAACGACCGCGCCGCCTGCGACGACCGGGAGCGTCAGGGCGCCGTCGACGATATGCATGGACCTTTCCTCCTCTTGTTGCCGTTCGGGCCGCCGGGCCACTACTGGATGTCGTAGGCGCGGACCCAGATCACGGCGTCCTGGGAGAGCTCCTTGCCCTCGTGCTCCTTGGCCGGACCGGACCCGAGCGCGGCAAAGCCCCAGAAGCCGGCCTTTGGAATGCCGAAGGTGAATTCGCCGTCGGCATCGGTGACGGCGACAAGGGCACCGCCCGGCATCGGCGAGGCGGTCGGATCCTTCGGCGTGTTGGCGTCCATGTCCGGTTCGGCGGCCATGAACTCCACCTCGATCTCGGCGCCGGCAACGGGCTTGCCGTCCGCCAGCAGCTTACCGGAAAAGGTCGAGCCGGCGATCACGTTGGTCGGCTTGTTGAGCGGCACGATTTCGGTGGCGAGCCCGATCGGCTCGTGCCAGCCGGTCGGCATGCCGCCCTTGTTGACGTAGCTCTTGGTGATCTGCTGGATGAAGATGTCCTCGCTGCCCTCGTAATAGGGCGCGGGCTCCACCACGAAGACGTAGTCGCCGTTGCGGCGGACCGGCACGGTGGCCTCGAAGGCCGCGGCCGCGTTGCCCGAGCCGGTGAAGGTGATCGGGTTGAGGGCGTCCATCAGGTCGGTCTTCTTGCCCTTGTGGACGACGTAGAAGGCCTCAGGCTTTGCCATATCCATGACATGGCCGTTCTCGAATGGGTGCCAGAAGATCAGCTTGAAGGGCAGGTCTCCGGCCTCCTCGACGTTCACTTCGGGCGTGTAGACGAGCTGGAAATGGGCCGCGGCGGGCGCGGCAGCAAAGGTGGCGGCGGCAAGGCCGGCCACGGCGGTCAGAAGTTTTTTCATGTCGAGTCTCCCGTATGGTCTTGGCGACCGGCTCAATTGCCGGTTTCACAGGAGACGCGCGGGAGAAGAGGCGACGGCGGGAGAGGGGACCTCACCCGGCCGACTGCACTCGACGCTCACCCCGGCGTCCGGTCAGTCAAATCGCCGGGGAACCCCGGCGGCGGGCGATGGCAGGTCTCCTGGCTCGCGGGTCGTCGCGCTACCCCGCCTTCCCGGCCTTTTGGGGCCAGTGGCGGTTTGGGGCAGCGCTCGCCGCATACAGTTGCGGGGGCAGCCACGGACTTGACTCGGCCGAAAGGCAAAAGCCGTACCGTGTTCCCTTTTCATCCCCGAAAAGCGATTCCGGGGAACCATCGCGGCCACTATCGAAGGCGCGTTCCGGCTTGTCAATCGGACATCGCACCCGGTATGCGAAAGGCCGACGGCAAGGTGCGCCGCAGGGAGGCGGCGACGGGGGCGGCGCTGTGGGGCGCGACAATCTGTTGCCTTGCCGTCGCCGCTTCGTGCCCCACGTCCGGGATTTGGTGGTTGTAATATGTCATAAATGCCCGCGCCGCCCATTCCAGCACGCCAACAAGGGGACCCAGTCATGTCCATCGAAATGCCCTCACTCACCGGCCTTCCGACCGTTGCCGAACCGACCTCCGCCATGGAGGTGATCGAACTCGGCTTCGGCGAGATCGACGGCCAGTCGATCCTCGACATCGGCTGCGGCAAGGGCGCGCTCGCCGCCGCGCTGATCGAGCGCGGCGCGACGATCACCGGGCTCGACCCGAACGAGATCGCCCTTGAGGAGGCGAAAAAGGCGGCTCCCGAGGCCGACTTCCATCTCCTTTCCGGTGCCGAACTGCCCTATGAGGACGGCGCGTTCGACGGCGCGATCTTCCTCAACAGCCTGCACCACATTCCGCAAGCGGAGATGGCGACGGCGCTTGTCGAGGCCGCGCGCGTCTGCGGGCCCGGCACGACCGTGGTCGTCGTCGAGCCGGTGGCCAGCGGCTCCTATTTCTCCGCCGTCCGGCTGATCGACGACGAGACGGAGGTGCGGGCAAAGGCGCAGCAGGCGATCGTTGCTGCCGTAGACGCGGGCACCTTCGCCCTCGACCTCGACACGACCTATGAGCGGATCTCGACCTTCGCCGACAAGGAAGCCTTCCTGGAGCGCGTCGTCTCGATCGATCCGGCGCGGCGGGCAAAGGGCGAAGCCAAACGCGCCGAGGTGTTCGCGGCGCTGGACGCCAACGGGGATGAAGGTCCGGACGGCATCACGCTGATCCAGCCGATGCGGGCGCAGATCCTGACGGTGCTTTGATGGCGGTGGTCGCGGGTTTGGGGGGCGATTTTCTCTCTCCGTTACGACCCCATACGGCGTTTTAATTGGGCTGACTGCCTCTCTCTGCCCCCGCGTCACTGCCGGGCCAGACCCGCTGCTGTGCTGTTCATGGTTTGGGCGCGACGGTACCCACTCACGTTCTTGGGCACATCAGCACCCACCCACTCGGCGTCACCACCGTGCTTGACACGGTGGTCCATGATGACGTGCGGCATACTTCAGCCTAACGGGTTGAAAACAAAGGCCTCATGGATTGCCGGGTCAAGCCCGGCAATGACGCGGAGTGAGTGGGGGTGGGAGTGCGCAAGCTTCCGCTTTCCAAGCGGCGAATTGGCCTTATGATGCGTACTGCGTATTATCCGTAATTCGGTTTTACGTCACACGAACCGCGCCGTTGCGACCATGGCGATGCGGCCGTCCTTGGCGCGGGCTTCCAGTTCGACCGTGTCGTTCGTCTCACCTTCGATGCCGACGAGGTCGAACGGATCGGTGTCGAAGAGCGGCGACATGGCACGAAACTCGTAATATGCGCAAATCGCGCCTCGGCGGCGCTCGGCCGCTTCCAGCAGCAGCATGGCGATCATCGGGCCGTGGACGACGAGACCGGGATAGCCCTCCGTCTCCGTCGCGTGGTTGCGGTCATAGTGGATGCGGTGGCCGTTGAAGGTGACGGCGGAGAACCGGAACAGCATCACCGGGTCGGGCGTCACGGTCTCGGTCCAGGCAGTCGGCCGGGTTCCCATCTTCGACGCCGGGGCGGCACCGGAGGAGACCATCTCGCGATAGACGATGTCCTGCTCGTCGCGCACGCAGAGTTTGCCGTCCTGGTGCACCTCGTGACTGAGCGTGACGAAAACGAGGGGACCGCTGCGGCCGTTCTTCTCCACCACGCTGTCGATGCGGCTGGTCATGGCCGCCGGCGCGCCGAAGCGGAGCTGCGCCGCTTGCGTGATCCGGCCGCCGGCATACATGCGCCGCGGCAGCGGCACCGGCGGAATGAAGCCACCGGTCGCCGGATGGCCGTCAGGACCGAGGTCGCCCTGGGCCGCCACCGGCATGAAATAGAGCCAGTGCCAGAGCGGCGGCACGGCATCGCCGGCTTGAAGGGGATGGCCGGCGCCATGGGCGTCTAAGGTCGCGGCGAGCCGCTCGGCGGGCGCCGTCGCAAGATACTCCTCGACGGTCGTCTCGCGGCCGATCCAGTCCGAATAGTCGGTCATTCTTTTTCGCTTTCTTTCTCGGCGAATTCGGCCCGCAGCGCCGCGTCGTGGGCGCCGAGATCCGGTACCGGGCCGAAGTCGGGCGTCACGCCGTCGATCTCCGCCGCCGGGGCCAGCAATTCCGCCGTGCCGCCGTCGACTTTCACCGAGACGAGGCGGTTCTGGGGATGGGCGAGAAGGTCGTCCATGGTCGAGATGTTGCCGTTGGCGATCCGCTCTGCATCGAGCCGTGCCGCGACCTCGGCACGGGGAACGGACCCGAGCACCGCCTGGATCGCGCCGTCGACATCGGCTCGGTTCTCCACACGCCTTGCGTTCGAGGAAAAGCGCGGGTCGGACGCAAGCTCCGGCCGGCCGAGCACCTTCTCGCACAGCACCTGCCATTCGCGCTCGTTCTGGATCGAGATGACGATCTCCTCGCCGCCCTTGCACCGGAATGCGCCGTAGGGCGCGATGGTCGGGTGGGCGAGGCCGACGCGCTTCGGCGTTGCCCCGCCATAGCGGTGCTGCAGATAGGGCACGTTCATCCAGTCGCCGAGGCTGTGGAACAGCGAGACCTCGATGGAAGCGCCCCGCCCCGTTCGGCCGCGCGAAATCAGCGCTTCCAGGATCGCCTGGTAGGCATACATGCCCGTCGCGATGTCGCAGACGGAGACGCCGACACGGCTCGGCGCCTCAGGTGTGCCGGTCAGCGACACGAGGCCGCTTTCGGCCTGGACGAGGAGGTCGTAGGCCTTCTTGTCGCGATAGGGGCCGCGCGATCCGTAGCCGGAGATGTCGCAGGTGATCAGCCTCTCGTCGCGCGCGCGCATCGCCGCGGTGGACAGCCCCAGCCGCTCGGCGGCGCCGGGGGCAAGGTTCTGGATGTAGATGTCGGCGCGGGCGATCATGCGCGAGACGAGCGCGCGGTCCTCCGGCGTCTTCAGGTCGACGCGGCAGGATTCCTTGCCGCGGTTCAGCCAGACGAAATAGGCGGATTCGCCGTGGACGTGGTGGTCGTAGTAGCGCGCGAAGTCGCCCTCCGGCCGCTCCAGCTTGATGACGCGGGCGCCGGCATCGGCGAGCTTGCAGGAGGCATAGGGCGCGGCGACGGCCTGTTCCAGGGCGACGCAGACGAGTCCTTGAAGGGCTTTCACCGGGGCGTTTCCGTGTCGTTGTTTCTTGGCTGCCAGACAAGGCGTTTCGGGCGGCAAAGGCAAGGGGCGTTGACGCCCCGGCCCGTCAGTCGTCGCCCCCGACCTTGCCGCGCAGGCGCTTCACGTTGCCGCGCTTGGTCTTCGCCTCCAGCCGGCGCCGCTTGGACCCGAGGCTCGGCCGGGTCGGGATGCGCGGCTTGTCGCGCTCCGCGGCCTTTTGGATCATTTCCACGAGGCGTTCGACGGCGTCGCGCCGGTTGGCCTCCTGGGTGCGGTGGCGGTTGGCGGTGATGACGATGACCCCGTCCTTGGTCAGCCGGCTGCCGGCGATGCGCTGGAGCCGGCGCTTCACATAGTCCGGCAGCGACGGCGAAGAGCGCGCGTCGAAGCGGAGCTGGACGGCGGTCGAGACCTTGTTGACGTTCTGCCCGCCGGGGCCGCCGGCGCGGATGAAGCTCAACTCGATTTCGTCGTCGGAAAGAAAGAGCCGGTCGGATATCGTGATCATGGCACCCGTCATAGCCGAAACGGGGCGGCAATGGCACCCGCTGGCGCGGCCGGCAGCAGTAGTGCGCCACGCTGGGGCTTGCCTCCCGAGCCGTCCTATTGTCTATGGCGTTGCATGCCAAGAAACGAAATTCGGGAGACGCATCGATGGGCGGCGTGGTGATTATCGGAGCCGGGCAGGGCGGGTACCAGACCGCCGAATCCCTCCGGCAGGAGGGCTATGAGGGAACGATCACGCTGATCGGCGCCGAGCCGCATCTGCCCTATCAGCGCCCGCCGCTTTCCAAGGCCTATCTCCTCGGCGACAGCGATGCGGAGCGGGTCAAGTTCCGCACCGAGACCTATTACGAGGAACGCAGGATCGACCTCAGGACGTCGACGACGGTGACCTCCGTCGACCGCGAGGCCAAAACCGTGACGCTCCACGACGGCAGCACGCTTTCCTACGACCATCTGGTGATCGCCACCGGTGCACGGATCCGCGAACTGCCGGTGGAAGGCGCGGACCTTGCCGGCGTCTGCTACATGAAGACGCTGAACGATGCGGACCATATCGGCGCCCTGATGGAGACGACCGAGCGGGTCGTCGTCGTCGGTGCCGGTTTCATCGGGCTGGAATTCGCCGCTGTCGCGCGCAAGCTCGGCAAGGACGTGACGGTGCTTGAGGCGATGGACCGGGTGCTCGGCCGGGTAGCGCCGCCGATCCTGTCCGACTATTTCTCGCGCCTGCACGAGGGCAACGGCGTCCACATCCGCTGCGGCGAGGTGGTCACCGGCATCATCGGCGACGACCACGGCCGGGTTGCCGGCGTGCGCTGCGCCGACGGCCACGAGGTGCCGTGCGAACTCGTCGTCGTCGGCATCGGCGTCATCCCGAATGTGGAGCTTGCCGAGGCCGCGGGCATTGACTGTGACAACGGCATCCTGGTCGACGCCAATGGCCGGACTTCGGACCCAAATGTCTATGCGCTTGGGGACGTCGCCAATTACGAGCATCCCTTCGCCGGCAAGCGCGGGCGGCTGGAATCGGTGCAGAACGCCATCGACCAGGGCAAGGCCGTTGCCTCGGCGATTGCCGGGTCCGGCGTTCCCTACACGACGGTGCCGTGGTTCTGGTCCGATCAGTACGCCACCAAGCTGCAGATGGTCGGCTTTTCCGAAGGCTGCGATGCGTTCGAGATCCGCGGCGACATCGCCGAGGGCAAGTTCTCGATCTTCCACTATCGCAGCGGCGAACTGCGCGGCATCGACACGGTCAACCGGCCGGCCGACCACATGATGGGCCGCAAGCTGCTCGCCGCCGGCATCTCGCCGACGCCGGAACAGGCCGCCGATGCGGAATTCGCCCTGAAGTCGCTGCTCTAGGCGAGCTCGGCGAGCGCCGAGAGCACGAAATCGGCACGCGCAGGCGTCGGCGCCTTCGGCAGGATGACGGTCTCGTAGCCGAGCCGCGGAAAGGCGTGCGTCAGCCGGCGGTATTCCGCTTCGGCTTCGTCGAAGCCGTGCCGGCGGTCCGCATCGGTGCCGTAGATCTCCGGCCAGGGCGGGGCCAGAAACACGCAAGGATGATAGCGATGCTCCGCGCCGAGCGCGGCAAGGATCGGCTCGCCGGTGAGCGCTTCCAGCGCCGAGGCCGCATCGACAAGGCCGCGGTCGAAGAACACCCAGCCCGATTGGCTTGTTGAGCCGGCCCTGTCCGCCAGCGCCATGTCGATCGCCCGGCGCAGGAACGCTTCCATGTCGACCCACGGCAGGGCGGTGCCGCCCGCCGCGCGTTCCTCTTCAACGACGCGGCGGCCGGGCTCTTCGACGATGCCGTAGCCGCGCCTGCCGAGTTCGGCGACAAGCGTCGACTTGCCCCCGCCCGAACAGCCGGAAATGACGACAAAACGCTTGCTCAAGACGTGGGCTGTCCTTTGGTACTCTTCGATTTGTGCATCGAAAGGCGGCGTGCTGCCCCTCACTCCACCGGGACGGCGAAGAGGACGTCGATGTCCTTTTCCGGCGCGAAGTTCTCTGCTCGGTGGACGAAGGTGGTCGGGCCGGTCTTTTCGATGCCGTCGATGCAGAGCGAGATGAGGGCGTCGGGCGTTCCCTTGTCGATGGTCAGCGAGAAGCGGCCGATGGGGCCGAGCCAGTTGTTGCCGGTGGTCAGCACGTAGCGCAGATCGTTGCCGTGGATGATGTTGTGGCGGGAGCGCTCCACCAGGCGGGAGACGCCGCGGCGGAAGCCGGCGTCGGTGCAGTATTGTTTCGTGAATTCCGATCCCGGCTCCAGCAGCGAGGCATCGAGGAAGAAGACGCCGGGCACCGGGCGGTAGGAATGGGTGACCTCGATGGTGTCGTTCGCCGGGAAGGTCTGCTGCCAGTAGAAGACGACCTCGGCCTGCCAGTGGAACGAGGCGATCGGCTTTCCCTCGCCGATCCAGGCGCTCGACCAGTCCATGACGCCATGGGATTCCAGCTCCTGCCGGTCGGCCTCGGGCAGGGTGTTGAGGCGCTGGTAGAGGAGGTCGGCCTCGTCGGGATCGGTGGTGATCCCGGTCACCGGCACGTCATAGGCCTTGAGGACGTCGGTGACGTCGACGCCGAAGCGGGTGGCACGGACCTGGGTCTCGAAGCTGATCGGCTCGCCGTCGACGGCGGCCTTGAAGTCGACGAAGTTGTCCGGGTCGTTGGCGTCGACGCTGTAGTTGACCTCGTCGCCGACGGTGAGCTTCGGCAGCGGGAAGGCGACGAGGGTGGTGACGTCCTTGTCGGAGGTGTTGCGGAAGAGATAGCGGACGCGGACCTCGCCGCGGGAGAGATAGAGGTCCTCCTCGGCCATCTCGATGGCGGAGGACTGGGTGAAGACGAGGCCGCCGGCGTCGATGCGGGCGGTGCTGTCATTGGCGCGGGCAGGCCCGCCAAGGGCGAGGAGCGCTGCGAAAAGGGCGACGGCGGCAAGCGGCCGCGGCAAAGAGTGGGCGGACTGCATCAAACCCTCCTGTGGTGTCGGCCGCGACGCCCGTGGCGCCGGCCGGAATGATCGCGGCCAGAATAGCAGCCGACCCAGCAAAAGATCCTATTCCGTGCGCAGACCGATTGCCTCGGCCGTGGCGAGCGGGGCGACGAGGCCGTCGGTCGAAAAGGCCCTGTCTAGGGCGCCCCGGTTCGCGGCCGGCGCGAAGGCGGAAAAGACGAGGAGCCGGCCGTCGCGCCTGGCGATGGCGAGGCGCACGACCGCATCGATCCTTTTGCTGCCATTGGCGTCGAGCGCTCCGGCGATGTCGGCATAGCGCATTTCGCCGGCCCCGAAGGGCAGCGTGCCTTCGCCCAAGGTCTCGCCGCCCTCCAGGACCTTGGTCGCAAAATGCGTCTTGGTCTCGGCAAAGAGGTCGTCGAGGGAGCCCTTGGCGCCGGAGACGGTGACGGCAGCGGAAAAGACGCCTTCGGGCACCGTTCCGGCGCGCCAGGCCTTGTCGCGCAGGCGCCAGGACTCGACGGCCGCGCCGCGGTCCTCGCGGATCGTCCAGCCGTCCGGCACGCGCAGCGCAAAGCCACGGGCCTCGACCTTGCGGACATAGATCGGAGCGACGTCTGCGGGCGCAGCCGCGGGCTTTTCGGTCTGCACCGTGCCGGTCCGGGGAACCGATGCCACCTTTGGAGATGTTGTGGCGGCCGGCGGCTCCTCGGCAGATGCGTTCTGATCAGGAGCCGGCGCAGCGGCCTGCGTTTCTTCCCCGGTGTCGGCGGCGTCCGGCTCCGAAGCGGCCGGGGACGCTGATGCCGTGTCCTGATCCGGCCTTTTGTCCGTGGCCGGGGCCTCGCTGCGGTCCTCCGCCGGCGGTTCTTCTGCGGCCGGTTCGTCGGGCTCGCCTTCCGGCCCCGTTTCGGGCGGCTCTGCCGCTTCGGGGTCTGTCGCGACCGGCGTTCCGGTCAGGGTGACGCTGTCGGCGATCGCCTGCACGGCATCGGCGGTGGCGTCGTCGAGGTCGACGGGGGCAAGGGTCGCCATGGCGATGGCCGGCACGGCCTTGTCGGCGAGCAGCACCTCAAGGCCGACATCCGCACCGTCCTGGCTGGCGCCCTCATAGGCTTCGAGAAAATGCCAGGTGTCGCTATCCTCGACTTCGGAATTGGCGGTCAGCACGTCGTCGGACATCAGGGTGAGCATCGCTTCGACGAAGCGGTAATAGGGCTCGTCGATGCCGCCGCCATAGGCGCCGGGTTTCAGGACCGCGAAGCGGATGAGGACTTTTCCGTCGGCGCTGGCCGCCTCATAGGGCGCGACGGATCCGGCCTCGCCCTTCCGCCAGGTCCAGCCGGCGGGGAGCGTTGCGGAAAACCCCTCTCCGGAAACCGCGACCGGTTCGGTGGAGGCAGGCGGCGCGCTCCCGGCGGCCGCCGGCTCGGCTGCTGCGACGACGTCTTGTGGTGAAGGCGTTTCGGCCTCTTCGTCGGTTGCCGGCCCTTCGGCAGCTGCGGTCTCCTCTGCCTCGGGCTCTGCCTCCTCTATGGCGCCGGCCGCCTCGGGCTCTTGCGGTGCTTCAGCGGTTTCTTCCTTGGCCTTGGCCGCGCCGTCGATGGCGACACTCCCTGCGATCTCCTTGAGGAGCTTCGCCATCGCCGCATCCGCGTCGGCCGGGGCGAGGGTCGCCATGGCGATCGCCGGGCGCTGGCGGTCGGCAAGAAGAATGTCGAGGGTGACGTCACTGCCGTCGGCGGCGCGGCCCTCATAGGCCTCGCGGAAATGCCAGACGCCGCCGTCTTCCAGTTCGCTATTCGCGGTCAGTTCGTCTTCGCTCAGGAGGCCCCGGATGCCGTCGACGAACTGGTAGTAGGGCTCGTCGATGCTGCCGTAGCCGCCCTCCTTCAGGACGCCGAAGCGGATCCGCGCGGCGCCTTCCGGTGCAATGGCGTCGTGGTATGCGGTCAGCCCGCGCCCGCCTTCGCGCCACTGCCAGGTGTCGGGGATTTTGACCGAAAATCCCTCGCCGGTGATGGTCACGAGTTTCGTCGCTGCGGTGGATGCAGCAGGCTCATCGGGTGCCGATGTTTCGTCGGCCGCGGCGACGTCCTCGCCACGTTCACCGGCGGCGGAGGCCTCGTCCGCCACTGCCGTCTCCGGCGCGCTCGCGGTCAGCTTGATGCTCCTCAGCGCCAGCCGGAAGGTTTTTCGGGCAAGGTTCCAGCGCTTCTGCGGTGCCGAGAGGACGAGGGCGATCTGGCCGCCCTGATGGGCGGGATCGGAGAGGATGATGGTGGCGCCGCGCTCGCTGCCGGCGCGCCAGTCGAGGCGGCGGGCGATCTGGCCGGCGACGACAGCGGACGACGTGCCGATCTGGGTCTCGCCGTCGTTGATGTCGGTCACATCCGCGTCGACGATGACGGTGATGCTGGCGCCGCTGCCGTCTTCCGCTTCCAGGAGCACCAATTCGTTGGCCGAGCTTTCCGCCTCGGTCCAGGCCGAGGGCACGTCGAGCGACACGGACTGCAGGGTCTTCGTCGTCCAGCCTTCCCGTGCGGCCGCCGCCGGGCTGGAGGGGAGCAGCACTGCGGGCGGCATCGCCAGAAGCCCGAGCGCGACAAGGGCAACTCCGGCGCGGAACGGCTTTCCGCGACGATTCTTTCGGCAGATCATGCTCGACGTCCTTCCTCTGCGCCCCCGCGCGTGGCGGCCCCTATCGCGGCATTCAAAAGGCCGCTTATCGCGAACCGCCCGTCCCCTTCAACTCCGGAACCTATCATAGCATGGGGTCCGGCGATGCGATGTCCCTTTCGAAAAACCTGCCGGACGAGGCCGGTTTTCGACAATCGCGACGGGGTGTGCGTAACGCCGGCGCGCGCCCGAATGGCCGGATTTTAGCGCGTTTCCAGGGTTCCTGCGTAATCTTCCGCATGGGCAGACACATCATAAAATACTAAAGTATGCATGCATAATTTCGGGGGGCTCGTCGTAATGACCGGAACAGCCGCCAGAGGGTCCGCAGAAGACCCGCACATATCGGGGGAAGCGCATCGCACGCTCGTCCTCGGACTGGGAAACGCCGTTCTTACCGACGATGGTGTCGGGATTCACGTTGTCCGTCGGCTGGATGCCGACGCCGGCCTGCCGCGGGGGGTGACCCTTCGCGATGGCGGCACGATCGGCCTCGGCCTGTTGCCCGACATTGCCGATGCCGACGCGCTGATCGTCGTCGATGCCGCCGAGCTTCATGCCGCGCCGGGCGCGGTCAGGGTGTTCGAGGGGGCGGAGATGGACGCCCAGGTCGGCCGCAGCAAGGGCAGCGTCCACGAGATCGCCCTTTCCGACGTGATGACGGCGGCGGCCCTTTCCGGCAGCCGACCGGAGCGCCGCGCGCTCATCGCCATCCAGCCCGAAATCCTTTCCTGGGGAACCGAGCCGACCGGCGCGGTCGCCGCGGCCATCCCCGACGCCTGCGCCGCCATTGCCGGACTGGTCGACAAATGGACCCGCTAGAACAGGCCGCCCCCTCCCACAACGACGACGCGGGCGTCGCCGCAACGCGGGAGGAGTCGCCGCTGGCGATGGCGCTGCTGCGCGAGATTTCTTCAGCGCTCGCCGACTATCTGGAAACCGGAGAGACCGCGGTCATCGACCTGAAAAGCCTCCCGATGCTGGAGGCCGACCGCGCCGCGCTCGCCGATCTCCTCGGCGAGGGCGAAGTGACGGCGATGCTCGACGTTGCCGGCGAGAGCGAGGTCCGCGAGACCGGCCATGCCGGGGTCTGGTGGGTCCGCCATTTCGGTGCCGACCGCAGGCTCGCGGCCGAGCAGATCGAGGTCACCGCCATTCCCGACATCCTTCTTTCGCACCGCGACGACATCGCGGCGGCGGCGGACCGGCTCGCCGAAACCCTCAAGACCGACCGAGAGACCGACCCACCCGAACCCATCACCACGCTGGATAGGGACACGCACCATGTCTGACGGCAGAACCCTCGGCCAGTTGCTGGCCCGGCGGGGCATCTCGCGCCGCGCCTTCCTCAAATATTCGTCTTATCTGGCCTCGCTGATGGCGTTGCCGCCGGCGGCCTCCAAGGCGATGGCGGAGGGGCTCGCCATGGCGCCGCGGCAGTCGGTGATCTGGCTCTCCTTCCAGGAATGCACGGGCTGCACGGAATCGATCACCCGCGCCCATTCGCCGACGCTGGAAGACCTGATCTTCGACTTCATCTCGCTCGACTATCACCATACCCTGCAGGCGGCCTCCGGCGAGGCGGCGGAAGCGGCGCGACATGAGGCGATGGAAGCCAACAAGGGCAAATACATCGTCGTCGTCGACGGCTCGGTGCCGGTCGGCGCCGGCGCGATCTACTCGACCATTGCCGGCATCACCAACCAGCAGATGCTGGAGGAGACGGTGAAGGACGCGTTTGCGGTCGTTGCCGTCGGCTCGTGCGCTGCCTTCGGCGGCATCCCGCACGCCAAGCCGAACCCGACCAACGCCATGCCGATCGGCCGGCTGGTGAAGGACAAGCCGGTGATCAACATTTCCGGCTGCCCGCCGATCCCCGAAGCGATGGCCGGAACGCTCGCCCATGTGCTCGCCTTCGGCAACGTGCCGGAGCTCGACAGCCACGGCCGGCCGCTCGCCTTCTTCGGCGACAGTATCCACGACCGCTGCTACCGGCGGCCGTTCTACGACAAGGGCCAGTTCGCCGAGAGCTTCGATGACGATGGCGCCCGCAAGGGCTGGTGCCTCTACAAGCTCGGCTGCAAGGGCCCGGTCACCTACAACGCCTGCGCGACGCTGAAATGGAACGGCGGCGTTTCCTTCCCGATCCAGTCGGGCCACGGGTGCCTTGGCTGCTCGGAACCGCATTTCTGGGACATGGGCGGCTTCTACAAGCCGGTCTCGGCGCCGAGCGACGAGGTCGGCCCGGTCGCCGCGATGGCCGTTGCCGGCGGGGCGGCCGCCGGTGTCGCCGCCGGGCTCGTCCACCGCGCCGCCCGGTCGAAGGCGCGGGCCGACCACACCACCGTCACCGTCGATGATCTGGAGAAGTCGTCATGACCGCCGTAGACCTTTTGGCGCTTGCGCGTGGACCGCTGTTTCAGATCGCGCTCGTTATCTTTGCCGCGGGCGTGACGCTGCGCATCGTCGAAATCCTGGTGATCGGCCGCCGGCCGGACTATTCGGAAGCGCGGCAGGGGGCGGTGTTGTCCGGTCTCAGCACCATGTTCACCCGCTCGATCCCGCGCGAGGGCATGTTCCGGCGCAATCCGTTCGTGATCGTCTCCGGCTACATCTTCCATATCGGCATCTTCGTGGTGGTCTTTTTGTCCGCGGCGCATATCGAGGTCTGGCGGGCGATCACCGGCTTTGCCTGGCCGAGCCTGCCGACGCCCCTGGTCGACTTCCTGACGGTTGCCTCGATCGCCGCCATGCTGGTGGTTCTGGTCAACCGGCTGCGCGATCCGATGCTGAGATTCCTCAGCACCTTCCAGGACTATCTGGTCTGGGTGGCGACGTTCCTTGCGTTCGTGACCGGCTATCTCGCCTTCCACCACATGCTGCTGCGCTACGAGCTGATGCTGGCGGTGCACATCATCGCCGTCGAGGTGCTGCTGGTCCTGTTCCCGTTCACCAAGCTGATGCACACGTTCACGCTGTTCATCGCGCGCTACTACACGGGCTCCACGTTCGGCCGGAAAGGGGTGGAATCATGAGCGAGCGCAGCCAACGCGCCATTACCGCTTTCAAGGAGCAGATCGATTCCTCCACGGCGGCGTTCTTCTCAAGCTGCGTCCATTGCGGGATGTGCGCCCATGCGTGCCTGTTCTTCAACGAAAGCGACGATCCCAAATACATTCCGATCCACAAGGTCGAGCCGATGCGCCGGGTCTGGTGGAGCGAATACACCTTCTTCGGCAAGCTCCTGTCGGCCGTCGGGCTCGGCCCGAAGGTGACGGACGAGATGCTGCAGGAGTGGCAGGAACTGGTCTACAACGGCTGCAGCCTGTGCGGCCGCTGCTCCATGGTCTGCCCGGTCGGCAACGACATCACCGGCATGATCCGCAAGGAGCGCGAGGGCATGGTCGCCGCCGGCTACGCGCCGGAGGGCCTGATCGGCGCCTCGGCCCGTGCGGTTCGGATCGGCAGCCCGATGGGCGTGACGCTGAAGGCCGTGCAGGCCCAGGTCCGGCACGTGGAGAACGACACCGGCCTCAAGGTCCCGTTCGACCAGGAGGGCGCGGAATACCTCGTCCTGATGTCGTCCATGGAGATCATGAACTACCCGGAATATCTGGAGGCCATCGTCCAGATCTTCGACCATGCCGGGCTCTCCTGGACGCTTTCCAGCGAGGCCTTCGAGGCGACCAATTCCGGCATCCAGATCGGCTCGTCCGATATTGCCCGCGAACTCGTCTCGCGCGTCGTCGAGGCCGCCGAGAAGCTGAAGGTCAAGACCGTGATCAGCCCGGAATGCGGCCATGCCTATACGGCGCTGCGCTGGGAGGGGCCGAATCTGATCGGCCGGCCCTACAGCTTCAAGGCCCGGCACATCGTCGAAGTGCTCGACGAGCTTCGGGAGCGCGGGCTCCTGAAGACCGAGGGCATGGAGGACGAACTGGTCACCTTCCACGACCCGTGCCAGCTCGTGCGCCGCGGCGGCGTGGAGAAGGAGCCGCGCCGGCTCGTCGACATGATCTGCAGCAACTTCGTGGAGATGCACGACCACGGCAAGCTGAACTGGTGCTGCGGGGCGGGCGGCGGCGTCGGCGCCATCGAGGAGGCGCATGACCTCAAGATGACGGCGTTCAACGCCAAGAAGCGCCAGCTTGAGGAGGTCAGGCCCGACAAGCTGATCACCGCCTGCGCCAACTGCCGGATCCAGCTCGAGGAAGGGCTGGAGGAGAACAATATGGATATCCCCGTCGTCGGTCTCACCGAAATGCTCGCCGAGCATCTGGCCGACAAGACCGACGCCTGACGGGCGGCGGGTCAGGAGAGGTGACAGCCATGTCCGAGATCACCAACGATCAAGATTTCCGCAAGGCGCTCGACGGCCTTGCCATCGACGACCAGCGCCGGATCGGCGCGGAGTTCGTCGAAAGCGTCATCGGTTTTTCCAGCGACGACCGGGTCCGCGAGGCGGTGAAGGCCGCCCGCGAGGGCATGTCGGCGGAAATGCAGAGCGCCGTCTTCAAGAGCGCCAAGAAGGCCTCGCTCGACAGCCATGCGCGCTGCGGTGCGGAGGCCGACTGGTCGTGCCAGGCCGACTATTTCGTGGCGAGGGCGGCGAGCGCCGTCGTCGCCCCGCCGGGCCAGATGAAGAGCGACAACGTCGCCTGGCTCGCCGCCGTCCATGCCCGCATGGCCAAGACCTGCGCCTCCGTCGATGCGCCGGAAGACCTGGCGGAGGAGGAACGCCAGCGCCAGTACCGGCTGCTGTCCGACTTCCTGCAATCGGCAGAGAACGCCTGAAGGGGGACCCGATCATGGCCAACCGCATCGTCGTCGACCCGATCACCCGCATCGAGGGGCATTTGCGCATCGAGGCGGAAACCGGAACGGACGGCGCCATCACCGGCGCCTATTCCTCCGGCACCATGGTGCGCGGCATCGAGATCATCCTGAAGGGCCGCGATCCGCGCGACGCCTGGGCCTTCGCCCAGCGCATCTGCGGCGTCTGCACGCTGGTCCACGGCATGGCCTCGGTGCGCTCGGTGGAGGACGCGCTCAATTACGAGATCCCCGCCAACGCCAACCTCATCCGCAACCTGATGATCGCCGCGCAATATGTGCATGACCACGTCATGCACTTCTATCACCTGCACGCCCTCGACTGGGTCGACGTGGTCTCCGCACTCGCCGCCGATCCGAAGGCGACCTCGGAGCTTGCCCAGTCGATCTCCAGCTACTCCAAATCGAGCCCCGGCTACTTCTCGGACGTGCAGACGAAGCTGAAGACCTTCGTCGAAGGCGGCCAGCTCGGCATCTTCGCCAATGGCTATTGGGGCCACCCGGAATACAAGCTGCCGCCGGAAGCCAACCTGATGGCGGTGGCGCATTACCTGGAGGCGCTTTCCTGGCAGCGCGACGTGGTGCGCCTGCACGCCATCTTCGGCGGCAAGAACCCGCATCCGAATTTCCTCGTCGGCGGCGCGCCGGCGCCGATCTCGTCGAACAGCGCGGCGGGCGGGGCGGCGATGACCGCGCTCAACATCGTCGGGCTGGAAGACATCCGCAATGTCATCAAGTCGATGCAAGCCTTCGTCGACCAGGTCTATGTGCCGGACACGATCGCCATCGCCTCCTTCTACAAGGACTGGTTCGAGCGCGGCGAGGGCGTCGGCAATTTCCTGTGCTATGGCGACTTCCCCGAACACGGCAACGACGACCCGTCGACCTGGCTGATCCCGCGCGGGGCCATCCTCAATCGTGACCTTTCCACCGTCCATCCGGTCGACCTCGACAGCCCGGAGGAGGTCAAGGAGTTCATCGCCCATTCCTGGTACGACTATTCCAGCGGCAAGGAGGCGGGCCTTCACCCCTATGACGGCGAGACGGAGTTCGCCTATGACGGGCCGGAGCCGCCCTACGACCAGCTCGATGTCGACAAGGGCTATTCCTGGCTGAAGGCGCCGCGCTGGAAGGGCGATGTCATGGAGGTCGGGCCGCTCGCCCGGGTCCTCATGCTCTACGCCACCGGCCACGAGCCGACCAAGGCGCTGGCGGACGCGACCCTCTCGAAGCTCGACCTGCCGCTCACCGCCATGTTCTCCACCCTCGGGCGGACTGCGGCGCGCACGCTGGAATCCAAGATCGTCGCCGACCAGATGATGGTCTGGCTCGACAACCTGATCGCCAACATCAAGGGCGGCAACCTCTCCGTCCACAACGAGGCGAAGTGGGATCCGTCGTCCTGGCCGTCGGAGGCCAGGGGCGTCGGCTTCATGGAGGCGCCGCGCGGCGGGCTCGCCCACTGGATCGTCATCAAGAACGGCCGCATCGACAACTACCAGGCCGTGGTGCCCTCGACCTGGAACGCCGGCCCGCGCGACCCGCAAGGCAAGCCGGGCCCCTACGAGGCGGCGCTGATGGACCGACACTCGCTCGCCAACCCGGAACAGCCGCTGGAGATCCAGCGCACCATCCATTCCTTCGATCCCTGCATCGCCTGCGCGGTCCATGTGGTCGATCCCGACGGCGAGGAGCTGACGAAGATCGAGGTGAAATAGGCCGCGGCGACCGGGAACGACCTCCAAACGCGGCCTGGGGCGCTTTGCCCGCACTGTCGAAGCGCTCCGGAGAAGCGGCCTCGCGACGCGGGGCCGCTTTTTCCTTTTGTGCTCCCGCCGCCAGGTCTATGACGGGCCCGTCCGAGATTGAGGGAGTACAGGTCATGGAAGCGGCGGAGCGCCGGTTGCGGCAGGAGATCATCGACGTCTGCCTGAAAATGTCCGACGTCGGCATCAACCAGGGCACGTCCGGCAACGTCTCGGTGCGCCATGGCGACGGCATCCTCATTACGCCGAGCGGCATCGCCTACGAGCAACTTGTGCCGGAGGACATCGTCGCCATGGATTTCGACGGCACGGCGACCGGCAAATACGCCGCCTCGTCGGAATGGCGCTTCCACCTCGACATCCTGAAGGCGCGGCCGGACCTTAACGCCGTCGTCCACGCCCACCCGATCTATTCCACGGCCATTGCGATGTGCCGGGAGGAAATCCCGGCGGTACACTACATGATCGCCGGCGCCGGCGGTCCGACCATCCGCTGCGCACCCTACGCCACCTACGGCACCAAGGAACTCTCCGACCACGCGCTCGCCGCCCTCGACGGCCGCAACGCCTGCCTCCTCGCCAACCACGGCCTGATCGCCGGCGGCCCCTCGCTCGCCAAGGCGCTGTGGCTTGCCGTCGAGATCGAAACCCTCGCTCACCAGCTCACGGTGGCGCGCCAGTTCGGCAATCCGGTGGTGCTCGGCGATGACGAAATCGCGGTCGTTGTGGAGAAGTTCAAGAACTACGGGTTGAAGGAGAAGGACTGAGGGCGAGGGCCGCGGGCCAGACATTCCGTCGTCGCCCGGGCCCTGGGTTTCGCGCCATTCGCGCTGACGGAGTATCGGAAACGCGGAGACACCACATCGTCGCCGAGCGCGCTGCCCTGGATTGCTTCGCTTTGCTCGCAATTGTGCGAGTTCAGATATTCGGTGATGGGATCGCGGAAAGGAGCGACCCATGCGCGACAACAGCTATGACCGGACGATCGAACGGAA
>NZ_JAOQNS010000022.1 GCF_025961475.1 Rhodobium gokarnense
TCGCAACCATTGACCTCAACCATACCCAAAACGATCATCAATGACTGTCAGCCATGTCCCCGAACACCTGTCAATCATCTCTCCGGGACATACATCGGGGGCCGGGGTGGCGGCTGAGTTTTAGGCGAGGGGTGAGCGAATTCGCCAATGGCCGAGCATGCCGGGCCTCAGGATTGCTAGGTTAAGCACGGCAATGACGCGGAGTTCGGGGTAGCGGGTGTGCGAAAGTGCGGCCGACCGCCCGCCGCAAAAAAAAACGCCCGCCGGAAGGGGCGGGCGCTTCTTGTCGGTCGCATGAGGTGGGCGCGAGGCTCACATGTTCGGATAGACCGGACCGCCGCCGCCTTCCGGGGCCACCCAGTTGATGTTCTGGTTCGGGTCCTTGATATCGCAGGTCTTGCAGTGGACGCAGTTCTGCGCGTTGATGACGAAGTCCGGCGTGCCGTCGTCCTTGGTCACCCACTCATAGACCCCGGCCGGGCAATAGCGCTGGGACGGGCCGGCATAGACCTTCAGCGCACTTTCCACCTGCTTGGCCATGTCGGCGACCCTGAGGTGCACCGGCTGGTCCTCCTCGTGGTTGGTGTTTGACAGGAACACGGAGGAGAGGCGGTCGAAGGTCAGCTTGCCGTCGGGCTTCGGATAATCGATCGGCTTGCATTCCGAGGCCGGCTTCAGGCATGCGTGATCGGGCTTGCCGTGGCTCATTGTGCCGAACAGCGAGCGGCCGATCAGCGTCTCGGTCCACATGTCCATGCCGGCCAGCATGATGCCGCCGGCAAGGCCGTATTTCGACCACAGCGGCTTGGCGTTGCGCACGGGCTTCAGGTCCTTGCCGATCTGCGAGGTACGCCAGCTTTCCTCAAAGCTGATCAACTCATCGCCGCCGCGGCCGTTGCCGAGGGCCTCCACCACATGCTCGGCGGCCAGCATTCCCGACATCATGGCGTTGTGGGAGCCCTTGATGCGCGGCACGTTGAGGAGCCCGGCCGAGCAGCCGATCAGCGCGCCGCCGGGGAAGGAGAGTTTCGGCACCGACTGCCAGCCGCCCTCGGTGATCGCCCGCGCGCCATAGGAGATGCGGCGCCCGCCTTCAAAAGTGTCGGCGATGGCCGGATGGGTCTTGAAGCGCTGGAACTCCTCGAAGGGCGAGAGATAGGGATTCTCGTAATTGAGGTGGACGACGAAGCCGACGGCGACCTGGTTGTCCTCAAGGTGATAGAGGAAGGAGCCGCCGCCGGTCCTGGAATCGAGCGGCCAGCCGAAGGAGTGCTGGACCAGGCCGGGATCGTGCTTTTCCGGGGCGACCTGCCACAGCTCCTTGATGCCGATGCCGAATTTCGGTGGATCGCGGTCGGCATCGAGCTGGTAGCGGGCGATGAGCTGCTTGGCGAGGTGGCCGCGGGCGCCCTCCGCGATCAGCACGTATTTGCCGAGGAGTTCCATGCCCGGCGTGAAGCTGTCCTTCGGCTCGCCATCCTTGGCGATGCCCATGTCGCCGGTGGCGACGCCGATCAGCGTGCCGGCCTCGTCGAACAGCGGCTCGGCGGCGGCAAAGCCGGGGAAGATGTCGACGCCGAGCGCCTCCGCCTTTTCCGCCAGCCAGCGGCAGACATTGCCGAGCGACACGATGTAGCAACCGTGGTTGGAGAGGAGCGGCGGCAGCGCGAAGTTGGGCAGCCGGGCCGAGCCGGCGGGGCCGAGATAGAGGAACTTGTCGCGGCTCACCGGCGTCTTGATCGGGCTCTCCTCCTCGCGCCACTCCGGCAGCAGCTTGTCGAGGCCGATCGGGTCGAGGATCGCGCCGGAGAGGATATGGGCGCCGACCTCCGCGCCCTTTTCCAGGACGACGACGGAGATCTCCTCGTCGCGCTCGGCGGCGAGCTGCTTGATGCGGATGGCAGCGGCAAGCCCGGCCGGGCCGCCGCCGACGATGACGACGTCGAATTCCATGGATTCGCGTTCGGGCCGGGTGCTTTGGTCGCTCATCTCAAGGTCTCCCATCGTCGGTTGTGTCGCTGAAGGCTGCTCTGTCGGTGTCCCGTGCACGGGTTGTTATACGTTTTTCATATTGCACCGCAGCGCCGGCGGCAATCGCAGGAGATACGGAAACAAGTCGCATGGGGAACCGTCGCGCGCGTTCGCGCGACGGCCTTCCGCCCGTGCCGGCCGCTTCCCAACGGTGCCGTCCGCCGTTACTGTCGCGGGCATGAGCGAGGACGAGACGGGCATTGCTGGCGGAGAGGGGATCGGTCGCGACGAACTGACCGCGCTCCTGGAATTCTATGCCGCATCAGGCGTCGATGCGGTGCTCGCCGACGATCCCGTCGACCGCTTCGCCGAAAGCCGCCAGAAGGCGCTGCCGGCCGGGGTTGCAGAGCGCCCGGCGCGTCCGCAGGCGGCGGCACCCCAGGCCCGTCCGGCGCCGCCGCGTGCCGAGCCGCCTCAAACCCGACAACCGGCCCAGCCGGCGCGATCAGCCACCGTTCCCGGAGACCAGGCGGTGGCGGAGGCGCGCAGCGCCGCGCGCGAGGCATCCACCCTCGACGATCTCCAGGCCGCGCTTGCCGCCTTCGACGGCTGCAACCTCAAGATGACCGCCAAGAACCTGGTCTTTGCCGACGGCAATCCGGAAGCGCGGCTGATGCTGGTCGGCGAGGCGCCCGGGCGTGACGAGGACATCCAGGGGCTGCCCTTCGTCGGCCGTTCCGGCAAGCTGCTGGATCGCATGCTCCATGCCATCGGGCTCGACCGGTCCGGCGCCTATATCGCCAATGTGGTGCCCTGGCGGCCGCCCGGAAATCGCACGCCGAGCCCGTCGGAGACGGAGATCTGTGCGCCCTTCATCGAGCGCCAGATCGAGCTCGTCTCGCCGGAGGTGCTGGTGTTTCTCGGCGGCGCATCGGCGAAGCAGCTCACCGGCGCGCGCGAGGGCATCATGCGGCTGCGCGGCAAGTGGCTCAGCTACAAGCGCGAGGGCATCGAGATCCGCGCCATGGCGACGCTCCACCCGGCCTATCTGTTGCGCCAGCCGCAGCAGAAGCGGCTCGCCTGGCGCGATTTCCTGACGATCAAGGCAGCGCTCGACGGCAAGCTGTGAGCGCGGCAAGGAGGACGGCATGACGACCGCCGACACGCTGATACCGTGGGACGACCTGCCGGTGGCGCAGCAACTGGAACTGCGCGAGCAGTACGGCAACTATCTGGACGACCTGCCGCCGACCTGTTCGCTTGAGGAAAAGGTCGAGCGGTTCCGCGCCTGGCTGGCGGAACGCGGCGTCTCCTACGAGGAGTGAGCGAGGCCGGCGGAGCGGGCAGAGCCCTTCAAACGCGGCGGGCCGGGCATATGTTAAGGTCTTGCGGCACATGCCATCCGATGTGCCGAAAAGCCATGACCGCGACAATCGCGGCGAAGGGAGGATGCCCATGACGGGCGTGGACGAGTGGCTGGCAGCGTTCCGGCCGCGGCTCATGCACACCTATCTGGACGATACGGTCGCGGCCCATCCCGACCGGCCTGCGATCGACTTCATGGGACGGTGCTGGACTTGGGGGCAGGTCGGCGCGGACGTGGAAAAGGCGACGGCCGGGTTCCGCAGCCTCGGCGTCAAGCCGGGCGTCCGCGTCGGCATCTGCCTTCCCAACACCCCCTATTACACGATCTGCTACTACGCGGTGCTGCGCGCCGGCGGCACGGTGGTCAATTTCAGCCCGCTGATGGCCGAGCAGGAACTGATCCGCCAGGCTGAAGACGCCGAGATCAGGATCCTCGTCACCATCGACCTGAAGGACCTCTTCGACAAGGCGGCGGCCGCGCATGCGGAAGACGTGATCGAGACCATCGTCGTCTGTCCGCTGGCCGATGCGCTGCCGGCGATGAAGCGGATGATGTTCGGCCTCTTCAAGGGCGGCGAGCGGGCCCATGTGCCGGACGATCCGGCCTATGTCCATTATCCCGACCTGATGGCGCGCGGCGGCGACACGTCGCCCGTCGAGGCCGATCCGGAGGAGCTGATCGCGCTCATCCAGTATACCGGCGGCACGACCGGCATCCCGAAGGGGGCGATGCTGAGCCACCGCAATCTCTCCGCCAATATGGAGCAGGTGCGGGTCCTTGTTGGCGCGGCCGCGCTCGGCGCGGAGCGCATGGTCTGCGTGCTGCCGTTCTTCCACGTCTTTGCCATGACGGCGGAGCAGAATCTGTGCGTCCTGATCGGTGCGGAGATGGTGCTCCTGCCGAAGTTCGAGCTGCGCGAACTCGTCCGCACGTTCGGCCGGACCAAGCCGACGCTCTTCATCGGCGTGCCGACGCTCTTTGCCGCCCTCAACAATGCGCGCAATGTGGGCTCGGACGACCTGACGTCGCTCAAGGTCTGCCTTTCCGGCGGGGCGCCGCTGCCGGCCGACGTGCGCGAGCGCTTCGAGTCCCTTGCGACCTGCGTCCTCGTCGAAGGCTACGGCCTCACCGAGGCCTCGCCGGTCGTCTGCTGCACGCCGATCACCGGGCCGGTCAAGGCCGGCTCCATCGGGCCGCCGCTTGCCGGGACACGGGTCGAGATCCGCGACATGGAAGATTTCGACAGGGTGATGCCGACGGGCGAGAAGGGCGAGATCGTCGTCAAGGGCCCGCAGGTCATGCAGGGCTACTGGAAGGTGCCGGACGAGACCGCGGAGGTGCTGCACGGCGACTGGCTGAGGACGGGGGATATCGGCCATATGGACGAGGACGGCTACGTCTATCTCGTCGACCGCATCAAGGACATCATCATCACCTCCGGCTACAACGTCTATCCGCGCAAGATCGAGGAGGCGATCGGCCAGCACCCCGCCGTCGACGAGGTCACCGTCATCGGCGTTGCGGACGCCTATCGCGGCCAGGTGCCGAAGGCGTTCGTCAAGCTCTATGACGGGGAAAAGCTGACCGAACTCGCCCTCATGGAATTCCTCTCTGACCGGCTGTCGCGGCTGGAAACGCCGCGTACGGTGGAGTTCCGCAAGGAACTGCCGAAGACGCTGGTCGGCAAGCTCTCCAAGAAGGAACTGCAGGCGGAAGAGGCAAAGAGCGCGGCAGCGGCCGAGGCGGGTGCCGCAGAGGGGTGAGGGCGTTTGCCGGCGGAGCGTCAAGGCTGGTGCGGATCGCGAGGACGTGTATGATCGCCGCAGCCTTTCCTCTCCCATGTTCCCAGAAAAGCGGCCGTTTCGATGACCAGAACCGTCCCAGCCATTCTCCGCGACCTGAAGGCCCGTTGGGCCGACCTCAAGGACCTGCCGGTCCGGTTTCTCTTCGAGGACGATTCGGCCCGGTTCGCCGATTTCTCGTTCGGCCAAGGCGATCTCCTCGCCGATCTCTCCAAGACCGCGATGACCCGCGAGGTGCTGTCCGACCTCCTGGCGCTTGCCGAAGCGACGGGCGTTGAACAGAAGCGCGACGCGATGTTCGCCGGGGAAAAGATCAACACCACCGAGGACCGGGCGGTGCTGCACGTCGCTCTTCGCAACCGCTCCAACCGGCCGATCAAGGTCGACGGCGCCGACGTCATGCCGGACGTCAACGGGGTGCTGGAGCGGGTCTGCGACTTCGCCGACAAAATCCGGGCCGGCCGGATCCGGGGTGCTACCGGGCTGCCCTTCACCGACGTCGTCAATATCGGCATCGGCGGCTCGGACCTGGGACCCGCAATGGCGGCGCGCGCGCTGTCGCCCTATCGCGAGGGCGGGCCGCGCGTGCATTTCGTCTCCAATGTGGACGGCGCGCACATCACCGATACGCTGGCGGACCTCACCCCCGAGACGACGCTGTTCCTCATCGCCTCCAAGACCTTCACCACCCTTGAGACGATGACCAATGCGGCGAGCGCCCGCGACTGGATTGCCTCAAAGCTCACCGACCGGGCCGTGCGCTCCCATTTCGCGGCGATCTCCACGAACATTTCCAAGGCGACGGAGTTCGGCATTGCCGAGGACCGCATCTTCGGCTTCTGGGACTGGGTCGGCGGGCGCTATTCCGTCTGGTCGGCGATCGGCCTGCCGGTGGCGATTGCCGTCGGAGCGGAGAGCTTCAAGGCGTTCCTTGCCGGCGCCCACGAGATGGACGAGCATTTCCGCACCGAGCCGCTCGGCAGCAACCTGCCCGTGCTGATGGCGCTTTCAGGCATCTGGCACCGGGATATCTGCGGCTTTGCCACCCATGGCGTCGTTCCCTACGACCAGCGGCTGGAACTCTTCGCCGCGCATCTGCAGCAGCTCGACATGGAATCGAACGGCAAGCGCGTGACGCTGTCGGGCGAGCCGGCGACCATGGAGACCGGCCCTGTGGTCTGGGGCGCGCCCGGCACCAACGCCCAGCACGCCTTCTTCCAGCTTCTCCACCAGGGAACCGAGATCGTTCCGATCGACTTCCTCGTCGCGGCCGAGCCGCACGAGGACCTCGGCGACCACCACGACAAGCTGATCGCCAACTGCTTTGCCCAGAGCGCGGCGCTGATGGTTGGGCGCGATGCCGAGGAGGTGCGCGCGCAGCTTGCCGAAAAGGGCATGGAGCCCGATGCGGTCGAAGCACTCGCCCCGCACAAGGTGTTCCCCGGTTCGCGGCCGACGGTGACGCTGCTCTACAAGACCCTCGATCCGCGCACCCTCGGCCGGCTGCTGGCCCTCTACGAGCACCGGGTGTTCGTGCAAGGGGCGGTCTGGGGCATCAACTCCTTCGACCAGTGGGGCGTCGAACTCGGCAAGGAACTGGCGGCAAGCCTTCTCGGCGTCGTCCGCGACGGGGCCTCGCCCGAGGAGCACGACCCCTCGACGGCCGGCCTCGTTGCCCATTTGCGGTCGCTGCGCGGCAGGTAGGGACAGGGCCGTCCGGCGTTTCCCTGTTCGACCGACATGGGCGTGACGAATATCCCGCTTATATGTATCGTCACGTAACTGTTTTCGGGCGGCCGGGTGCGCTTTTTCGCCCAAGGTCCCGCCGCAATCCATCCCGCTCTTATCCAGATCCCTGAGAAGGCCAGGCATGAACCACGTGGCAAACCAGAAATTCGGCATCGGCGCACCGGTCCGGCGCAAGGAAGACAAGGCCTTCATCACCGGCGGCGGACGCTATGTCGCCGACGTGACGCCGGAGGGCACGCTCCACGCCGTGGTGCTGCGCTCGCCGATGGCCCATGCGACCTTCACCCTCGGCGACCTGGGCGCCGCGCGCTCTGCGCCGGGTGTCCATCTGGTGCTGACGGGTGCGGACGTCGCAGATCTGGGGCCGATGCCCTGTGCGGCGATGCCGACCCAGCCGGACGGCTCCAAGCCGGAGGTGCCGGACTTTCCGGTGCTCTGCCGCGACCGGGTGCGGTTCGTCGGCGACGCCATCGCCTTCGTCGTCGCCGACAGCGTCAATGAGGCAAAGTCCGCGGCCGAACTGATCGAGATCGATTTCGAGCCGCTCGATGCCATCGCCGATACGGGCAGGGCGCTCGGTGACGGCGTGCCGCTCGTCTGGGAGGATCGCGGCACCAACCACGCTTATGAAACCATCGTCGGCGATGCCGACAAGGTCGAGGCCGCCTTTGCCGGGGCCGACCGGGTCGTTTCCATCGCGCTCATCAACAACCGCGTCGTCACCAACTACATGGAGCCGCGCGGCGCCGTTGCCGAAATCGATACGGAGACCGGCAAGCTGAAACTGACGGTCGCCTCCCAGGGTGTGCATTCCATGCACCGGCTGATTTCGGAAAAGATCCTGAAGATCGATCCGGACACGCTGCGCGTCGTCACCCACGATGTCGGCGGCGGCTTCGGCACCAAGATGTTCGTCTACCGGGAATATCCGCTGGCGCTCCATGCCGCGCGGCTGCTCGGCCGGCCGGTGAAATGGGTCGCCGACCGCACCGACCATTTCCTCGGCGACTCGCACGGCCGCGACAACGTCACGAGTGCCGAAGTCGCGCTCGACAAGGACGGCCGGTTCCTCGGGCTCAAGGTCGACATCATCGCCAATATGGGCGCCTATTTCGCCCAGTTCGGGCCCTACATCCCCTGGCTCGGCGCGACCATGATGACCGGCGTCTACGACATCCCGGCGGCGCGCACCCACATCCGCGGCGTCTTCACCCACACCGTGCCACTCGATGCCTATCGCGGCGCGGGGCGGCCGGAATCGGCGTTCCTGCTGGAGCGCCTCGTCGACAAATGCGCCCGCGAGACCGGCATTCCCCAGGACGAGATCCGGCGGCGCAACTTCATTCAACCCGACGCCTTTCCCTACGCGACGCCGGGCGGGCGCACCTATGACGTCGGCGAGTTCGCCGGTCATCTGGACAAGGCGCTCGAGGTTTCCGACTGGACCGGGTTCGAGGCGCGTCTCGCCGACAGCCGCGCGCGCGGGCTCTACCGCGGCATCGGCCTTGCCACCTATATCGAGGCCTGCGCCTTTGCCGGCTCGGAGGGCGCGGAAGTGCGGCTGGAAGAGGACGGCTCGCTCAGCATCCTCATCGGCACGATGTCGAACGGCCAGGGCCACGCCACCGCCTACGGCCAGATCGCGGCCGGCTATTTCGGCGTCGACCTCGACCGGGTCAACCTCGTCCAGGGCGACACCGCAAAGCTGAAGTCCGGCGGCGGCACCGGCGGCTCGCGCTCGATCCCGCTCGGGCTGCCCTCCGTCGACATCGCCAGCCGCACGCTGGTGGAACAGCTCAAGGAGATCGCCGCCGACCGGCTGGAGGCCTCCGTGGAGGATCTGGAACTTGCCGACGGCGAGGTCCGGGTCGTCGGCACCGACAAGGCGGTGAGCCTCGTGGATCTGGCACAGACCGTCGGCGACAGGGAACAGCTGTCGGCAAAGGGCAAGTTCAAGCAGGACGAGGCGACCTATCCGAACGGCAGCCATGTCTGCGAGGTCGAGATCGACCCGGAGACCGGCGTCACGCGGATCGTGCGCTACACCATCGTCGACGACTTCGGCGTCACGGTGAACCCGATCCTGCTCGCCGGCCAGGTCCATGGCGGCGTCGTCCAGGCGGCCGGCCAGGCGCTGATGGAGCACGCGGTCTATGACGAGGACGGCCAGCTCATGACGGCGAGCTTCCTCGACTACACCATGCCGCGGGCCGACGACATGCCGGATATCGGGTTCCAGACCCGCAACGTGCCCTCGACCACCAACATGCTCGGCATCAAGGGGGCGGGCGAGGCCGGCACGATCGGCGCAACGCCGGCCGTCATGAACGCCGTCGTCGACGCGCTCCACCGGTCATGCGGCATCGTCCATATCGACATGCCGGCAACACCGCTCCGGGTCTGGGAGGCAATCCGCCGGGCGTCGGCTTCTGCCGATTGATCTGGCGGAAAAAAATACTACGTTGCGCCTGCGGGTTTCCGAAAAGGCGGGCGCAACATGCAGGGCGACCAGGCACGCGAATACATCCTCGATGCCGCGGCGCATCTCGTTCAGGAGAGCGGGGCCGAGGCCCTGACGCTGCCGGCGATCGCGGCGGCCGCCGACCTCGACCTTGAGGCTGTCGAGGCCGTGTATCCGACCATGGACGACCTCTTTTCGGCGCTCCTCCAGCGCATGTTCGACACCTTCGTTTGCCAGGTCGAGGCGACCATGGGCCGGGACGAGGCGCCGGGCGCCTGGGCGCGGGCCTATGTGGCGGCCTCGTTCCCGCCGGACGACGACAACAAGTTCTCCGACATTGCCGCCGCGCTCCTCAGCAGCACCCTCTACAAGCCGGAGCTGATCCAGCCCTTGCGGGAGCGCCAGCCGGACCTGCAGTCGGCGATGTTTTCCGACGGCATCGATCCGCTCAATGCCGCGATCGTGCGGCTTGCGGTCGACGGCCTGTGGGTGAACCGCATGTTCCGGATCGATGCCGTTCCCAAGGATATGGAACGGCAGGTGCTCGACCGGCTGACGGCGATGGCGGCGGCCCCGTCAAGCCGCTGAACGCGGGATCGGCTGCGACAGCGGGACGCAGCATTGCGCGATTCGCATTTGTCCTTTCGGCGGCAAAGCCGTATGGACAAAGGCGACGATTTGCGTCTGAAGCGTGTTCCTGCCCGAAAACCGATTATCACTTTTCGCTGACGCGTCTTCCGATTCCGCTCCGCGAAAGGTTCGATCCATGCGCCCCGTGCTCGGCGTCATTCTGAAAATCGCCTCCGGTCTGGTGCTGACCGGGATGGTCATGCTGGTCAAGATCGTCGGCGAGCGCATTCCGATCGGCGAGGTGGTGTTCGCGCGCACCTTCTTTTCGCTCTTTCCCATCCTCGCCATGATCGCGATCCGCGGCGAGCTCGGCAGTGCGCTCAGGCTCCACAGGCCCAAGCTGCATGTCGCCCGTGCGGCCGTCGGGCTCATCGCCATGGCCTCCTGGTTCGGGGCGCTGACCATGATGCCGCTGCCGGATGCGACCGCGATCAGCTATTCCGCGCCGCTCTATTCCGTCGCCTTTGCCGCGCTGTTCCTCGGCGAGACGGTGCGCGCCTATCGCTGGGGCGCCGTCTTCGTCGGTTTTGTCGGCATGCTCGTCATCATGTCGCCGCATCTGGGTCTGGGGTCGGTGGCCGAGACGCCCGAGGCGCGCACCGGCGCGCTGCTCTGCCTCGTTGCCGCCGTCGGCATGGCGGGCGCCATGACACTGGTGCGCAAGATGACGGAAACGGAAAAGACGGCCTCGATCGTGCTGTTCTTTGCGCTCGTCGGGTCGGCGCTGTCGCTGGCGACGCTCCCCTTCGGCTGGGTCTGGCCGTCGCCCTACGACGCCTTTCTGCTGGTCATGACGGGGCTCGTCGGCGGGTTCGGCCAGTTCCTTTTGACCCAGAGCTACCGCTATGCGGACGCCTCGACCATCGCGCCGTTCGACTACATCCAGCTCATCTGGGCAATGATGGTCGGCTGGGCCGTGTTCGGCGAGGTGCCGACCCTTGCCTTCTATATCGGCGGGGCGATCGTCGCCGCCTCGGGCCTCTTCGTCATCTACCGCGAGCACCGGCTCGGCCTCGACCGCGACCGCACCCGCCAGCGCCGCGCCGGAACGCCGGCGAAGTATTGAGGATACCGTCACATGGTATCGATGGGCATTGACAAAAAAACCAATACAATTTTAAATGGATTAGATTTTCATTAAACTACCATTAATGGAGGTTGATGTGCGAACGTTGGTAACTTCTCTTTTTGTTGTTGCTTCCTGTAATATGGTGTTCGCAGATTGCAACGGTTATAGCCATATGGTCGGGAGAGAGGCCGCAGCATGGGCAATAACTTGGGATTTCGAAGATTACACGCATCATGGTGTGACTGCTGGCGCTGAGAAGAGCGCAGAGATCGACTATACATGCGGCGGCGATTCGATAACACTGCGGCAATTCAATGCAAGTGATAGAAATAACTGTTCTTACACGGGTTGGATCAATGGTACGCGGGTGCGTGGTACATACACATGCAGCGGCATTCCTGGCCCTCACAATTTTTCTGGAAGGCTGACCAATCGTTGAATGAGAGATATTAGTATTCTGGAATTTTTAAAAATTTAAAAATTCACAGTCATATCTCTCTTGCTATATTTTATTTCATATTATTCTGTTTCATAGATCCAATACGGCCTGAATATTGCTTTTCACTGTAAGGGTCTGGCTGCGGGGGTGCAGGTCTTCCAAAACGCCAACGGAATTCGGCTACTTTTTTCTAGTAGTCGCTCTTAAGGCTGGCAGAAGGCCTAAAACGCCTTGAAGGTGACGATGGTCTTGGTGTCCTGGATGCCGGGGATGACGTGCACCTTCTGGTTCACGAAGTGGCCGATATCGGTGTCGTCCTCGACATAGAACTTGACCAGGAGGTCGTGGTCGCCGGCGATCGAATAGATCTCCGAGGCGATCTCGGCATCGGCGATCTCGGTGGCGACGTCGTAGGCCTTGCCGAGCTGCGACTTGATGAGGACGAAAAACGGTTTCATGGCCGGCATTCTCCGCAAAGCATTGGACGAGTTCCCCGCAACAGATGGCATTGTTGCGCCCGGGAGGCAAGGCGGGTCTGGCCCCTCCGGCACCCGCGCATGGTTAGCCGGGCTCTTGCAATCACGCCCGATTGGCTTTACGTCTTTCAGCGTATTCCAAGGGGGTGCCCGAACGGGCTGAGAGGCGGTCTGCCAACCCCAAGAACCTGATCCGGATCATGCCGGCGGAGGGATTGGGATGAGCGTTTCTCTCATCTTCACGACATCAATCGATCGGACCTTCTCCCGACAGGGGAGGCGGCCATGACGCACGGCCATGCCGTCACCGCAGGCGCGATCGCCGCGGCTCTTGACGAAGTGCGAGAAGCGCGACCGCGCGTCCACTGCATCACCAATACGGTCGCCCAGACTTTTTCGGCCAACACGCTGCTGGCGCTCGGCGCCGTTCCCAGCATGACGCTTGCCGCCGACGAGATCGGCGATTTCGTCGCCAGGGCCGACGGGCTTCTCGTCAATCTCGGCACCTTCGATGCCCTTCGCGCCGAGGCCGTCGACGCGGCGATGCCGGCGGCGAAGGAGCGGGCGCTTTCCTGGTGCCTCGATCCGGCGCATGCGGAATCCTCACCGCGGCGCATCGCGCTTGCCCGGCGGCTGATCGATCTCGGACCGGCCGTCCTTCGCTGCAATGCCGACGAATTCCGCACCCTGTTCGAGGCCGAACCGGGGCCCGACACCGTTGCCCGGGCGGCACTGCGCCATGGCATCGTCGTCGCGCTGACCGGCGCGCGCGACATCCTTTCCGACGGGGATCGGACCGTCTTCCTTGACAACGGCCATCCCCTGCAGGCGCGGGTGACGGCGGCCGGCTGCGCCGCGAGCGCAGTCGTTGCCGCCTTCCTTGCCGTCATCGGCGATCCGCTCATTGCGACGGCCGCGGGCCTTTCCGCCGTCGGCGTTGCGGCGGAAATCGCCGGCGAGACGGCGGCCGGGCCGGCCAGCCTGCAGGTCGGCTTCCTCGATACGCTCTACGGCCTCGATGCGGCAACGCTTCAGGCCCGCCTCACGCTTTGCCCGGCCGACGTCCCGGCCGGGCTCTAACCACACTTTCCATATCTCAGGGAGACCGGGACATGACGGCGATCGCCGTGACTATTGCGGGAACCGACTCCGGCGGCGGCGCCGGGGTTCAGGCAGACCTCAAGACCTTTTCCGCCCTCGGCGTCTACGGCGCCAGCGTCGTTGCCGCGCTGACCGCCCAGAACACCCATGGCGTCACCGGCATCCACGACGTGCCGCCGGAATTCGTCACCGCGCAGATGGATGCGGTGTTTTCCGACCTTGCCGTCAACGCCGTGAAGATCGGCATGCTGTCGCGGCCGGCCGTGATCGAGGTGGTGGCGGCGGGCCTTGCCGCGCACGCCCAGGAGATCGTGGTGCTCGACCCGGTCATGGTCGCGGCCTCCGGCGACCCGCTCCTGGTGCCGGAGGCGGTCGAGACGCTGATCTCGGTGTTGGTGCCGAAGGCGCTCCTGATCACGCCGAACCTTTTCGAGGCGGCGCGGATGCTGGCCGAGCCGGTGGCGTCGGACGCCGATGCCATGACCCGCCAGGCCGAGGCGCTGTTGAAGCTCGGCCCGCGGGCCGTGCTCCTGAAGGGCGGCCACGGCAGCGGGACGGAAAGCTCCGATCTTCTCGTCACGGCCGATGGCGAGAGCCACTGGTTCACCGCGCCGCGGCACGAGACGCAGAACACCCACGGCACCGGCTGCACGCTGTCCTCGGCGATCGCGGCCGGGCTGGCCAAGGGCCGGAACCTCACCGAGGCCGTGGGTGAGGCCAAGGACTACGTCACGGCGGCGATCCGCGCCGCCGACGGGCTCCGGATCGGCTCCGGCCACGGACCCGTCCACCATTTCCACGCACTCTGGAAGGATTGAGCCATGACCGGACATCCGGACCGCACGGGCCTTTCCCGCCGCGCCGCCCTCGGCGCGACCCTTGCCGGCGCCGCCGGCGCCATGCTCGCCCGCCCGGCGCTTGCCGCGCCGGCGTCCGAGGCCATCGAATGGCGCATGGTCACTTCCTGGCCGAAGAACCTGCCGGGACCGGGCGTGACCGCGGAACGGCTGGCCAAGCGCATTGCCGACCTCAGCGGCGGGCGCCTCACCATCAAGGTCTATGCCGCCGGCGAACTGGTGCCGCCGCTGGAAGTCTTCGATGCCGTCACCAACGGGGCGGCGGAAATGGCCCATACGGCTTCGCTTTTCTGGCAGGGCAAGATGCCGGCCGCCGCGCTGTTCACAGCCGGGCCGTTCGGGCTGACGCCGCTGGAGCACATCGCCTGGATCAACCATGGCGGCGGCCAGGAGGTCTGGGAAAAGCTCTATGCGCCCTTCGGCGTCCGCCCGCTGATGGCCGGCAATACGGGCTTCCAGATGGGCGGCTGGTTCCGCAAGGAGATCACCTCCCTCGACGACCTCAAGGGCCTGAAGATCCGCATGCCGGGGCTCGGCGGAGAGGTCATGCGCCGGCTCGGCGCGACCCCGGTCTCGCTGCCGCCGGGCGAGATCTTCACCGCGCTGGAAAGCGGCGTCATCGACGGCACCGAATTCCTCGGGCCCTGGAGCGATGCCGCGCTCGGCTTCTACAAGGTGGCGAAATACTACTACGCCCCCGGCTTCCACGAGCCGAACGGCACCGGCGAGGCCTTGGTCTCCAAAGAGGCGTTCGCGGCGCTGCCGGCCGACCTTCAGGCGGTCGTGGAACACGCCGCGGCGGCGGAGAACATCTTCGCGCTGACCGAGTCCGAATGGCACAACGGGGCAGCGCTGACGCGGCTGCGCGAGGAGCACGGCGTGGAGCTGCGCTACTATCCCGACACGCTGCTTGCCGCCGCCGCTACCGCAAGCGAGGACGTCCTCGACATGGTCGCGGACCATGATGCCGTCAGCGCCGAGGTCGTTGCCTCGTTCCGCAACGCAAGGTCGACCCAGGCGACCTGGAGCCGGGTGTCCCAGGCGCGGTTCCTGTCGGCCCGCGACGCGGCGTCGTAACGCCGTTTCCTGCATCGAATTATTATGGCCGGCGGCGGCAGGGGCCGCCGGTCTTCCTTGTCGGCCGGGGCCGGGCGATCGGCCGCGCCTTGGCCGCAAGCATTGAATCGTCCCTGGAAGCAGAAAATTCGATTCAAATTTTACCTATCATTTTAATTACAGTTTAGCGAACTGCCTTAACGGGAGATATACCGGTTATTCGCTAGTATCGCCTCAACGAATATCAAGAAATGCTGTTTTCCGGTTCGCGGCCCCTCGGCCGCCGGAAATGGGCGAGGCGGGAACGATGTCTATTGCCGGTTTAAAAGCCGTTGTTGCGCGATTTGCGTCCAATGAGGCGGGGGCCCTGTCGATCCTCTTTGCCTTTCTCCTGATACCGATCCTGCTTCTGGTCGGCACGGCGATCGACTATTCCCGGGCGCTGGAGACCAAGGCGACGCTCAGGAACGCGCTCGACGCGGCGGCCCTTGCGGGCGTCGCCAAGCTGGTGCGCGAAGGCGGCAGCAAGGACGAGGTGGACGCCATCGTCAACGCCACCTTCCAGAACGCGATCACGCTGTCCGGCGGCAGCGGGATTTCGATCAAGGGCCTAACGATCACCCAGGATCCCGACACCGGCGCGGTCAGTGTCGATGCGACCCTCACCATGCCGACGACCTTCATGCAGCTTGCCGGCTTTGCCGACATCGACATTGCCAACAAGTCGGTGGCGCGGCTCTCCGACAAGGACATAGAGGTGGCGCTGATGCTCGACGTCACCGGATCAATGGCCGGCTCCAAGATCTCCGACCTGAAGGCGGCGGCCAAGGAACTCATCGACGTCCTGATCCCGACCACGGCGCATTCCTATCAGAACGAGGTGCGGATCGCGATCATCCCCTACAGCCAGGGCGTCAACGTCGCCTCCTATGCCTCCGCGGTGACGGACGGGGTCAGCAACAAATGCGCGACCGAGCGCTCGGTGAAGTCCTTCACCGACGCCTTCTACACACAGGCGCCGATCGGCGACGGCTCTACCGGCTGCCCGGGCGTGGAGTTCCTGCCGTTGACCGACAGCAACGCGACGCTGACCACCAAGATCAATTCGCTCGCCACCACCGGCTATACCGCCGGGCATACGGGCATTGCCTGGAGCTGGTACACGCTGTCGCCGAAATGGTCGCCGCTGTGGCCGGCGGGCAGCGATCCGGTCGCCTATGACGACGACGAGACGGTCAAGATCGCCATCCTGATGACCGACGGCGAGTTCAACACCGCCTACGACTACAACGAGGCTTCCGGCAAGTACAAGGAATCGCGGGGCAACGCCAAGTCGAAGTCGGAGCAGCGGGCAAAGAAGCTCTGCAAGAACATGAAGAAGGCGGGCATCGAGATCTACTCGGTCACCTTCCAGCTCTACAGCACCAGCGCCAAGGCGATGATGGAGGAGTGCGCGAGCACGTCCGGCAAATATTTCGATGCGTCGAACGGCACGGCGCTGCGCAACGCCTTCAAGTCGATCGCCGCCGACATCAGCCAGATGCGGCTGTCGGAATAAACGACTGCGGCGAGAGGCCTGCAGCCGCCCGCGGGAATCGGGCCCGCCGGCGGCTTTTTTTGTCTCGGCTTCGCTCAGAAGGCGTAAGGAACGAGGCCGCCGTCGACCTTGATGTTCTGGCCGGTGATGTAGCCGGCATGGACGGAGCACAGGAACGCGCAGACCTTACCGAATTCCTCCGCATTGCCGTAGCGGTGGGCCGGGATTTCCGCCTGCTGCTGGGCGATGAAGTCCTCTTCGGAGAGCCCGCGCGCCTTCGATGCGTTGCGCACGGTAGTGCGCAGGCGGTCGGTATCCATCTTGCCGGGCAGGACCTGGTTGATGGTGACGCCGTCGCCCGCGACCTCGCGGCAGACGCCGGCAAGGAATGAGGTGAGGCCGGCGCGGGCGCCGCTCGACAGGTCCAGCCCCTCGATCGGCATCACCACCGACAGCGAGGTGATGTTGATGATGCGCCCGAAGCCCTTCTGGCGCATGGCGCCGATGGAGGCCTGCAGCAGTTCGATCGGGGTGATCATGTTCTGGATCACGCCCTCGATGATCTCCTCGCGGCCGAGCTCGGTGAACTTGCGCGGCGGCGGGCCGCCATTGTTGTTGATCAGGATGTCGGGTTCGGGGCAGGCGGCGAGCAGCGCCTTCTGGCCCTCGGCGGTGGAGACGTCCGCGCTAACGGCCGTCACCGAGGCGCCGGTGGCGCTGCGGATTTCGCCGGCCGTGGCGTTCAGCGTTTCCTCGTTGCGGCCGTTGACGACGATATCGCAGCCGGCTTCGGCGAGCGCCATGGCGCAGCCCTTGCCGAGGCCGCGACTCGATGCGCAGACGATCGCCGTCTTGCCCTTCAGTCCGAGATCCATTGGGTCCGTCCTTTCCCTCTTTGCGTTCTGTCCTGGCCAGTACCTAGTGCGTTTGACAGCCTGTTGGAAGCGCTTCGCCAGCGTCGCCGGCCATGCGCGTGCGAGGGGGCTGCCATGCGCAGAGCGCGATGGCGTCGGCAATTTATGTCAGTATTATTGACCTAATTAGCACGATGATTGCGGGAAGGCGTCATGATCGACTCATTTCTTTCGCTGGCGACCTTCCTGTTCGTCGCCGTGGCGACGCCGGGGCCGAACAACATGATGCTGCTGGCCTCCGGTGCGACCTTCGGGTTTACCCGAACGGTGCCGCACATGCTCGGTATCGTGGTCGGCTTCAGCGTGATGGTCGTGCTCACCGGCTTCGGCGTCGGCGGGTTCCTGAAGGCCGCGCCGACGGTCTCCATGGTGCTGACGGCGGCGAGCCTCCTGTTCCTTCTCTATCTCGCCTGGCGGGTCGCCATCGCCTCGCCGCCCGGGACGGTCGACGGCGCGACCCGGCCGATGACCTTCCTGGAGGCCGCCGCCTTCCAGTGGATCAATCCCAAGGCCTGGGCGACGATCGTCGCCATGGTGTCGCTGTTTGCCGCCCCGGCCGGCAAGGACGGTTCCGGCACGCTCGCGTTCCTCGTCGTGTTTCTCCTGGTCGGCGCGCCGGCGGTCACCATCTGGTGCATCTTCGGGCGCGCGGTGGCCCGGTTCTTCCGCACCTCCGACCGGGCCTGGCGGCTCTTCTCTATCGCCATGGCGGTGCTGCTGCTCGCCTCCGTGGTGGTGCCGATGCTGTCGTGAGGCGGCGGCGCGGCTTACGTCTTCAAGGTTGAAATGCCGCTCCGGGCGGGCAAACGCGTTGTCACATAATTGAGACGTGAATCGCGTTTAAAGGGCTGAATTCATTACGCCAAGCCCTTGAGCCAAGCCACCCGGGACTTCCCATGACTGCTAAACCGGACGCGCGTCACTACAGGGCATTGTTCCTGTCGGACATCCATCTCGGCACGCGCGGATGCCAGGCGCATCTCCTGCTCGATTTCCTGCGCTACAACGATGCGGAGGTGATCTACCTGGTCGGCGACATCGTCGACGGCTGGCGCCTGCGCCGGTCCTGGCACTGGCCGCAACTGCACAACGACGTCGTCCAGAAGCTGCTGCGCAAGGCGCGAAAGGGCGCAAGGGTCGTCTACGTTCCCGGCAATCACGATGAGTTCCTGCGCAACTATTTCGGCACCCATTTCGGCGGCGTCGAAGTGATGGAGACGGCGGTGCACGAGACCGCCGACGGCCGGCGGCTCCTGATCATCCACGGTGACGAGTTCGACGTCGTGGTGCGCCACGCCAAGTGGCTCGCCTTCTTCGGCGACTGGGCCTATGTCACCGCGCTCAGCCTCAACACCTGGTTCAATCTGATTCGCCGCAAGCTCGGTTTCCGCTACTGGTCGCTGTCGGCCTGGGCCAAGCTGAAGGTCAAGAACGCGGTCAACTTCATCGGCGCCTTCGAGGACGCCCTGATCGCGGAATCCAAGCGTTGCGGCACCGACGGGGTCGTCTGCGGCCACATCCACCATGCGGTGATCCGCAAGGAAAACGGCCACGTCTACATGAACACCGGCGACTGGGTGGAAAGCTGCACGGCGATCGCGGAGGGCCATGACGGCAGCTTCGAGATCATCCGCTGGGCCGATTTGCGCAAGGACGTGGTTCCCGCCGACGTCACCGAGGACGCCGAGGACGGCGAAGAGACGAGCCAGCCGGTCGCAGCATGACGCATATCCTGATTGTTACCGACGCCTGGCGCCCGCAGATCAACGGCGTCGTCAAAACCCTTGAGCGCATCGGCGAGGAACTGACCCATATCGGCATCAAGGTCACCTATCTGACGCCGGAGCGGTTCCGCACGCTGCCCTGTCCGACCTATCCGGAAATCCGCCTGTCGATGGCGATGGCACGCCATGTCGGCCACGCGATCGAGGAGATCGGCCCGGACTACATCCATGTGGCGACCGAGGGCCCGCTCGGCCTCGGCGTGCGCGGCTATCTGAAGAAGACCGGGCGCGGCGGCTACACGACGAGCTACCACACGCGGTTTCCGGAATACCTGTCCGCCCGCTTTCCGGTGCCGGAGCGCTGGGCCTATGCCTGGCTGCGCAAGTTCCACAATGACGGGCTCGGCTGCATGGTGACGACGCCGAGCCTGAAGCAGGCGCTGGAGGCGCAGGGCTTCGAAAAGCTGATGTACTGGACGCGCGGCGTCGACCATGGCCTGTTCCGGCCCGACGCGCCGAAGGTGTTCCAGGATCTGCCGCGTCCGATCTTCATCAATGTCGGCCGGGTGGCGGTGGAAAAGAACATCGAGGCGTTCCTTGCTCTCGACCTTCCTGGGACCAAGGTGGTGGTCGGCGACGGGCCGTCGCGGCCGGCGCTGGAAGCGAAGTTCCCCGAGGCCGTCTTCACCGGCGCCAAGGTCGGTGAGGAGCTTGCCAGCCATTTCGCCTCCGCCGACGTCTTCGTCTTTCCGAGCCTCACCGACACCTTCGGGAACGTGATCGTGGAATCGCTCGCCTCGGGCGTGCCGGTGGCGGCGTTCCCGGTGACCGGGCCGCTCGACATCATCGGCGAGACGGGCGCCGGCGTCCTGTCGGAGGATCTGCGCGAGGCGGCGCTGCAGGCGCTCGACATTCCGCGCGAGCGCTGCCTTGAGGTCGGGCGCGGCTACAACTGGCCGGCCAGCGCCCGCCAGTTCCTCCACAACATCCTGGAAGCGAACGGCGCGGCTCGCCGCAACGCCGCGGAATAATCCGCCGTCCCAATCCCTTGCAAAAGCTTGCCGATCGTCGCTGCGGCTGATACCGGCTGTCGGTGCGGTCCTTGACGATCGCGGTACGGCGCGGGAGAGGGCGATGGCGCAAGCGTTCGGGATCGGCGATATCGAGGCGGCGGCGCAGCGGCTGAAGGGCAGGGCGGTGAAGACGCCGCTCCTCAACAGCCCGGTGCTGGACGCGCGTTGCGGCGGCAGGATTTTTCTGAAGGCCGAGACCTTGCAGCGCACCGGCTCGTTCAAATTCCGCGGCGCCTTCAACCGGCTGTCGATGATCCCGGAAGCGGACCGCGCCAAGGGCGTCGTCGCCTGCTCCTCCGGCAACCACGCGCAAGGGGTGGCCGAGGCAGCGCGGCTCTATGGCGTGCCGGCAACCATCGTCATGCCTTCCGACGCGCCCGCGGCAAAGCTCGCGCGTACCAAGGCACTCGGCGCCACCGTCGTTCCCTATGACCGGGAGACGGAAAACCGCATGGCGATCGCCGCCAACATCGCGCTGGAATCTGGTGCCACCTTCATCCATCCCTTCGACGACCCGGGGGTGATTGCCGGCCAGGGCACGGCCGGGCTGGAGATCGCCGAGGCGATCGCGGCAACGGGCGAGGCGCCCTATGCGGTGCTCATTCCCGCCGGCGGCGGCGGGCTCACTGCCGGTATCGCGACGGCAATACGATCTCATTTCCGCGCGGCTGCCATCCATACGGTGGAGCCGGCCGGCTTCGACGACCAGGCCCGGTCCTTTGCTTCCGGAGAGCGCTGCGAGAACGACGCGCGCAGCGGATCGATCGCCGATGCGCTTCTGTCCGAGGCGCCGGGCGAGGTGACCTTCGCGATCAACAAGGAGCTCGTGACGAGCGGCCTCGTCGTCGACGACGAGGAAATCCTTGCCGCCGTCGGCTATGCAGCGCGGGAGTTGAAGCTGGTGGTGGAGCCTGGCGGAGCGGTGGCGCTCGCCGCACTTCTGTCGGGCCGCTTTGCCGCCGCCGGCCGCACCGTCGTCGCGGTGCTGTCCGGCGGCAACATCGACAACGACATGCTCTGCCGGGCGCTCGACGCGCCGGACGAATAGGTGCAACCGCGCCTGGTCAGAGACCAGCGGGCTGTGACGACCTTCGTGGCAAAACGCACGCAGGCTTTGGAAAAGATGGCTTTTCCGATGGCTCGACGTCCCGCGGTCACGGCCCGCGTTTCCCTTAACTGAACAACGCCAGCCGCTCGCCCATGGTGAGGTGGGCGGTCGGATCGTCGGCAGATCTGAGGCCCGCCGGCTCCGACGTCGCCGAGGCTGCCGCCCCGCGCAACGTTCCGCCGGCCGCGCGCGGCTCTTCCGGTTCGTCCTCGCTGTCGTCCTCGGCGAAGATGTCGCCAATGTCGACGTCCGCCAGGGTACCGACATCGCCGGCACCTTCAGCGTCTTCTTCGCTCGCGTCGTCGGCCGCCTCTTCGGCCGTCTCTTCGGTCGGGGCAGGGGCCGCGGCGCGGGTCTCGTCTTCCGCGCTCCCGGTCTCCTCACCCTCGTCGGCGTGCGGAGCGTCCTGGGGCGTTTCGGCGAAGATGTCGTCTTCCGCCGTCTCCGGTTCCTCGATGGCGGCGAACGGGTCGTCCTCGGCGGGCTCCGCGTCGGCGGTCTCGGCGGCAAGGAACGCATCGGCGTCCGCCTCGTCCGAAGCCGTCTCGCCGGCCTCTGCCTCGGCGGCTTCCGGTGCGCTTTCGCCTTCGGTTTCCACGTCCACGAGGGCGTCCAGATCGACCTCGGCCGCCCCGGCAACGACGTCCTCGGCTTCGGCGAAGGGATCGTCGGCGGTAGCGAAGGGATCATCGGCGTCGGCGGGCGCGTCGTCCTCGGCCGCTTGCGCCGGTGTGCCGCTGTCGGTCTCGCTGCTGTCGGCTTCTGCGAACTCCGCATCGAGAACGTCTTCCTCGCCGGAGGATGGGCTCTCTGCGTCGACGCTCACCGCCTCGAAGGCGTCGGCATCGTTCCAATCCACCTCGACGTCGACCATGGGGCCCGCATCGGGATGGACCTCGCTGTCGAACAGGTTGTCGATGGCGTCCTGGTCGTGGCCGCGGCCGCTGCGCTGCGGGCCGTTCAGCAGGTGGGCGTCGGGCCGCTCGTCGCGCGGGCGCCGGGTCTCCTCGACCTCGATTTCCTCGTCGCCCCAGATGTCGATCATCCGGTTGATGTGGGATTCCAGGAAGCCCAGCACGTCGACGACCTTGCGGGTGCGCTGGCCGGTCAGGTCCTGGAACGAGCAGGCCGTGTAGATTTCCGTGGCGTTGTTGTCGAGGGCGTCGCATTGCTCCGGATCGGCGCCGGCCTCGCGCAGGGTCCAGGCGATCTCCTGCACCGCTTCGGCGCGGTTGAGGATGTCGCCGGTCGCCGTCTCGGTCTGTTCGACGATGGCGTCGAGTTCGGCGGTCGCCTCGGTGAGCTGGTCGTTGTCGCCGCACTCGACCTGCATCTCGGCGATTTCCTGCTTGGTCTTCTCGATCGCCCGCTTCATGGCGGTGAGTTCGACCCTGAGCCGGTCGACGTCGTCGATCTCGCGCTCGCGCTTGACAACGGATTCCAGACGGCTGATGGCTTCAAGCAGCACGCGGGTATCGGCGGACCGGTTCCGGCGCGCGAACTCGGAAAGAAACCACCGGCCGCGGGCGGTTTCCATCACCGCCTGTTCGATGATCTCGTAATCCTTGTCGGGAAGGGGTGTCGGCGGAGGCGAATCAATCATAGAGCGTCTTTCTCGGCACCTTAGCGTCAAAATCCCCCCGATCTGGGATTTCTAGCCAACGAATCCTTACAGCAAGTTTACGTCGACGAGTTTATGTCAGCAATGTCCCGTCGTCTTGTCAGGATACCGGCGTCAATTCGTCTATCCCTCTTTTTTTTCGCGTTATTCTTTGTGCTTGGCGTATACATGCCATTCTTTCCGGTCTGGCTGTCCGCGCGCGGCCTCAGCGCCGGTGAGATCGGCATCGTGCTTGCCGTACCGATGGTGGTCAGGATCGTCACCACGACCTTCACCAGCGCGCTCGCCGACCGGTTCGGCGCGCCGGCGCGCGCGATCCTCGTCTTCGCCGCGGCGGCGCTAACCTTCCTCTTCTGCCTTGGTGCCGTCGACGGCGTCATCCTGATCAGCGTGTTCCTCGCCTCGCTGGCGGTGTTCTGGATGCCGCTCGCGCCGCTTGCCGATGCGCTCGCCATGGCCGTCACCCGGCGCGACGGTGCCGACTATGGCCGCATGCGGATGTGGGGCTCGTTCGCCTTCATCCTTGCCAATCTCGGCGCCGGCTGGCTGGTCGGCCGGTTCACCGGCGACGTCGTCTTCTGGGTGCTGGTGTTCGGGTTTTCCTCCGTCGTCCTTGCGGCCACCCTGCTGCCGCGGCTGGAGCCGGCGGCCTCGGACGGCGACGAGGCGCCGCTCGGCACCTTCCTCAAGCGCCCGGCGTTCCTGGCGCTGCTTGCCGCCGGCGGCCTCTGCCAGGCGAGCCACAGCCTCGTCTATGCCTTCGGCTCGCTCTACTGGCAGGAGCTCTCCTTCAGCGGCACGGAGATCGGCGCCCTGTGGGCGATCGGTGTGATTGCCGAAATCGCGATCTTTTCCGTCTCCGGGCGCCTTAATGCGTCACTCGGACCGGCCGGGCTGATCCTCGCTTCCGCTGCTGCCGCGGTCCTGCGCTGGGCGGCGTTTCCGTTCCTGACGGGCTTTGCCGCCTTCCTTGCCGTCCAGATGCTGCACGGCGTCACTTTCGGCGCCGCCCATCTGGGGCTCGTCCACCACGTCTCGCGCTCGGTGCCGGAACGCCATGCGGGTGCCGCCCAGGCCTTTGCCGTCACCGTCGTCACCGGCGCCTCGGCGCTGTCGATGGGCGCTTCGGGGCCGCTCTACCGCGCCTTCGGCGGCGATGCCTTCTTTGCCATGGCGGGCGTTGCCGTCGGTGCGATGGGGCTGGTGGCGCTGTCGGTCGTCATCAAGCGGCGGCGCTTGCACGCGGCCGGATAGCGCGGCCTACCCCCAGAGCGCCGGCTCCGGCATCTTCACCGTGGAGCCATCGAAGGAAAGGCCCGGCTCGCGGTCCTTGGCCAGGAGCAGCGGGCCGTCGATGTCGAGGAAGGCGGCATAGCCGGAAAGCAGATAGGCCGGCGCGACGGCGAGCGAGGTCGCCAGCATCGATCCGACCATGACGGTGAGGCCGAGGTCCCCGGCCAGCTTCGCCATCTTCAGGGCCTCGGTGATGCCGCCGGCCTTGTCGAGCTTGATGTTAATGGCGTCGTAGCGGTCGGCGAGGTCGGCAAGGCCGTCGGAAATGTGGACGCTCTCGTCGGCGCAGACCGGCACGGCATGGGCAAGGCTTGCCAGCATGGCGTCGTTGCCGGCCGGCAGTGGCTGCTCGACCAGCTCCACGCCGGCGGCCTTGCAGGCCTCCATGTTCGGCGCGAAGAGCTCGTCGGTCCAGGCCTCGTTGGCATCGACGATGAGGCGGGCGCCGAGGGCGTTGGCGCGCACCGCGCGGATGCGGTCGACGTCGCCGGCGCCGCCGAGCTTGACCTTGATCAGCGGCCGGTGGGCGGCGGCGCGGGCGTCGCTCGCCATCTTGTCCGGCGTGCCGAGGCTGATCGTATAGGCGGTGACGGCCTCGGCCGGCGGCGAAATGCCGAGGATATCGGCGGCGCTCTTTCCACTCATCTTGGCTTCCAGGTCGAGGAGGGCGCAATCGAGCGCATTGCGGGCCGCGCCCGCCGGCATTGCCGTCTGCAGGTCCGCGCGGGTGAGGCCGTCGGCGACGGCGCCGGCAAATTTCTCGATGTCGGCGATGACGCCCTCGACCGTCTCGTCGTAGCGGGCATAGGGCACGCATTCGCCGCGGCCCTTGTTGCCGCCCTCCGTCACTGTGGCCACGACGACCTCGGCCGTCGTCTTGGTGCCGCGGGAGATGGTGAAGCCGCCGGCGATCGGCCAGCTTTCGCTCGTGGCGCTGAGGGTTCTCGTCATGAATCGCCCTTGTTCGGTTTCGGGCCATGTTACCATTCGGCAACAGGTTGCCCGGCATGTGTCCATATCCGATGCGCAGGGCACATCGGGCGGCTGAAGCCGGCGGGGTTTGCTTGCGGTGCCTCGGAGGCGATGGCAAGTTTTCGCAATTGGCGATTCTTACTGGTCCGATGGCGTGTCGGGCAAGGGGCGGGGGCGCCGGGAAGAGCCCGCATGAACATTCCTTTGGTGCTGGAACAGCCGAAGGTCACGGCAAGCGTCCACGGCTCGGAGATGCGGCTGGCATTCTCCGGGGACTGGACGGTGCAACGGGCCGCGGAAGCGGAACGGTTGCTGGCCGGCGTCGCCGATCGCGACGCCGGGTCGGTTGTGCTCGACCTGTCGGCCGTCACGGCGCTCGACACCGCCGGTGCCTGGCTCATCGTCCGGCTGCGCGATGCGCTGACCGCCAAGGGGCGCTCGGCCGCCATCGAGGGCTACGACGACAGCTACACGCCGCTGTTCGACGAGGTCGAGGAGCACAAGCCGCACGACATCGCCGAGGCGCTGCCGAGGCGCGGCATCGTCGCCGGCGTCGAAAAGGTCGGTCGCCGCACGGTCGACGTCTGGCACGATGCCATTGATCTCGTCGCCATCCTCGGCCAGTTCGCCTCCGGCCTGTCGGCCTGCCTCGTCAACATCAGCCGGATGCGCGGCATCGCCGTCCTGCACCATTTCGACCAGACCGGGCGGACGGCCGTCCCGATCATCGCGCTGATGTCGTTCCTCATCGGCGGCATCATCGCCCAGCAGGGCGCCTTCTACCTGCGCCAGTTCGGCGCCGACCAGTTCGTCGTCGACCTCGTCGGCGTTCTCGTCCTTCGCGAGATCGGCGTGCTCCTCACCGCGATCATGGTCGCCGGCCGCTCCGGCAGCGCGTTCACCGCCGAAATCGGTTCCATGAAGATGCGCGAGGAGATTGACGCCATGCACGTCATCGGGCTCCGGCCCGTCGAAGTGCTGGTGGTGCCGCGGCTGATGGCGCTGATGATCGCGCTGCCAATCCTGGCCTTCATTGCCGACGTCTCGGCGCTCGCCGGCGCCGGGCTCGTCTCCTGGGCCTATCTCGGGCTGACGCCGCAGGCCTTCATTGCCCGCCTGCAGGAGGCGATCGACCTGCAGACGCTCTATATCGGCATCGTCAAGGCGCCGGTGATGGCGCTGATCATCGGCCTGATCGCCTGCGCGGAGGGCCTGAAGGTCGCCGGCAGCGCGGAATCCCTCGGCCGCCAGACGACGGTCGCGGTGGTCAAGGCGATCTTCATGGTCATCGTCGTCGACGGCCTGTTCGCGGTGTTCTTCGCCGCGATCAACATCTAAGGGGCCCGGTTGATGGATGCACGTGTGACCCCGACACCCCCCGGCGCCTCCAGGCCCAGCGTGCTCGCCGTGCGCGGCCTGACGGTCGGCTTCGGCGACGCTCCTGTGCTGGAGAACCTCGACCTCGACGTCCATGCCGGCGAGATCCTCGGCTTCGTCGGCGGCTCGGGCACCGGCAAGACGGTCCTGATGCGCGCCATCCTCGGGCTGCTGCCGAAGCGCTCCGGCACCATCGAGGTGTTCGGCACCGACGTCGATCACGTCACCGACGAGGAGAGGCGGCAGGTGGGCCAGCGCTGGGGCGTCCTGTTCCAGCAGGGCGCGCTGTTCTCCTCGCTGACCGTGCGCCAGAACATCCAGGTGCCGATGCGTGAGCACCTCAGGCTGCCGCGCCGGCTGATGGACGAGCTGGCGCTTCTGAAGCTGGAACTCACCGGGCTGCCGCGCGATGCCGCCGACAAGTACCCGTCCGAACTCTCCGGCGGCATGACCAAGCGGGCGAGCCTTGCCCGGGCGCTGGCGCTCGACCCGGAACTCCTGTTCCTGGACGAGCCGACGTCGGGCCTCGACCCGATCGGCGCGGCCGAATTCGACGACCTCATCGGCAAGTTGCGGGACACGCTGGGCCTGACGGTCTACATGATTACCCACGACCTCGACAGTCTTTACACGGTCTGCGATAGAATTGCCGTCTTGGGAAACCGCAAGGTTCTGATTACCGGAACCTACAGCGAAATGCTGACCTACGATCATCCCTGGGTGCACGCCTATTTCCGCGGCGAACGCGCCAGACGAATCGAAAGCTGAAGGGCCCATCATGGAAACACGCGCCAATTACGTGGCGATCGGCATTTTCGTCCTGGCGGTCATCTTCGGCGGGTTCGGATTCATCTACTGGCTGGCCAAGACCGGCGACAACGGGGTGCGCCGCACCGTCATCATCGAATTCGAGGGCTCGGTCACCGGCCTCGGCCAGGGCGGGCTGGTGCTGTTCAACGGCATCAAGATCGGCGAGGTGCAGACGCTCGCCCTCAACGCCAACGACCCGACCAAGGTGCAGGCGGTCGCCTCGGTCGACAAGACTGCGCCCTTGAAGGCCGACACCAAGGCGAAGCTCGCCTATCAGGGCCTGACGGGCGTCGCCCATATCGAGATGGAGGGCGGCACCAGCGATGCCGGCCCGCTCTTTGCCGACGACCGGGTGCCGGTGGTCAAGGCCGACCGCTCGGCCTTCCAGGACCTTGTCGACGGCGCGCAGACCGTGCTGTCCCGCGCGGACAAGGCGCTGTCGGTGATCGAGGAACTGGTCGTCAACAACCGCGACAGCATCGAAAAGACCATCGGCAACGTCGAGAAATTCTCCGGCGCGCTGGCCGAGAACTCCGAGGGCGTCGACAAGTTCCTCGCCGAAGTCGCGCGTGCGGCCGACACCTTCGCCAGCCTTTCCGGCAAGCTGGAAGGGCTCGTGGAGCACGCCGACAAGCTGGTGGTCGCGGTCGATCCGGAAAAGGTCGGCCGGGTGGTGGACAACGTCGCCACCTTCACCGACTCCCTGGCGGCGGCTGCCGACGACGTCGACGGGGTCGTCGCCGATTTCCGCAAGACGGCGGAAAAGCTTTCCCAGTTCGGCGACAGCCTCAACGAGACGCTGGCCAGGGCCGACAAGGTCATTGCCGCCGTCGATGCCGACAAGGTGGGCCGCGTGGTCGACAATGTGGAGAGCATCACCGATGGGCTTGCCAAGCGCCGCGATGAGATCGACCGGCTGATCGTCGATGCCAGTTCGTCGGCGGAGAACATCAACAAGCTGACCGCCAGGCTCGCCGAACGCGAGGGCGACATCGACCAGATCATCTCGGAAGTGAAGAGCGCGACGAGCCGCTTCAACAGGTTCTCCGGCGAGATCAACACCGCGGTCGCCGATGTCCGCAAGCTGCTTGCCGCCGTCGACACGGAGCAGGTCGGCCGCGTCGTCGACAATGTGGACCGCTTCACCACCCGGCTCGGCAACCGCGCCGGCGACCTCGACCTCATCATCGACAACGCCAAGAAGGCGTCGGAGAACGTCAATTCCTTCACCGGGAACATTGCCGCCAAGAACGCCGACGTCGACCAGATCGTCGCCGATGCACGGCAGTTCTCCAACCGGCTGAACGCGGTCTCGGTGCGCATCGAGAGCCTCTTGGCCAAGGTCGAGGGCATGGTCGACAGCGACGGCGAGGGCTTCATCACCGAGGCGACCAAGGCGGCGCAGTCGATCCGCAAGGCGGCGGATGCCTTCGCGTCTCGGGCCGACACCATTGCCGGCGGCCTGGAGCGGTTCTCCACCCGCGGCGTGCGTGATTTCGAGGCGATGATGAACCAGGGCCGGCAGACGCTCGACACTATCGAGCGGACCTTCTCCGATCTCGACAAGAACCCGAACCGGGTGATCTTCGGCGGCTCCAACCAGCCGACCTACAAGCGGCGGTAAGGCGACACCGCATGGCGCGGCCGTCTTAGCTGCTTGCCGCGGGCCGGCGAATTGGCTAGAGCCATTGTGGCCAAAAGGAAACATGCGTGCGTTATTGCCACGCAGTGACAGACAAACGGCGGCGCGGGCGCAAGCGGCGAAACAAAAAGCTGCTATAGTTGCGCGGCTTTAGGTCAGGGATCGGTCTTGATGCGGTTGAAAAACGTGTTGCTGTCAGCGTTGCTGGCCGGTCTCCTTGCCGGCTGCGGCAGCCTTGGCGGATCGACCCCGCCGCCGATCTACGACCTTTCCGCGCCGCGCGACTTCCCGGGCCTCACCGGCCGCACCAGCGCCCAGCTCCTGGTGCCGCCGCCGAAGGCGGTTCGCGCGCTCGACACGCAGTCCATCGCCATCAAGCCGGATGTTTCCGTTATCACCTATTTCGGCGACGGCCAGTGGTCGGACACGCTGCCGAAGCTGATCCAGGCGCGGCTCGTCGAGTCGTTCGAGAATTCCGGCCGCGTGCGGGCCGTCGGGCGGCCGGGCGAGGGGCTCCTCATCCACTACCAGGTCGTCGTCGACGTGCGCTCGTTCCAGCTTGAGCTGAAGGGCGGCAAGCGGGCCGTGGTCGAGGTCGCCGTCAAGCTGCTGCACGACCGCAATGGGCGCGTCGTCGCCCAGAAGATCTTCCACGCCGAGGCGGCGAGCCCGTCCGACCGCGTCGCCGACGCCGTCGCCGCCATGGACAGCGCCTTCGACGCCGTGCTGACGGACATCGTCACCTGGGTGGTGCGGAAGGTTTAGGGATTCTCTTTCCCGCTCACGGCCGAGCGCTCGCTATCGCTCGCTGGCCTCCGCGGGGGCGGCGCATCGGCGCCGACGGCCGGTCGGCCTTGCGAGCCCTGCGGGCTCGATGTTTCGCTCACGCCGAGCTCACTGCGTTCGCC
>NZ_JAOQNS010000023.1 GCF_025961475.1 Rhodobium gokarnense
GCGGCCGTCAGCGTCGTCTTGCCGTGGTCCACGTGACCAATCGTCCCGATGTTTACGTGCGGTTTCGTCCGCGCAAACTTCTCTTTCGCCATCGGATCTCTCCGTTTCTCTCTGACTTTTCAAGTCGGCGTTAAAAGGGTCCTCAGGCGTATTTGGCCTGAACTTCATCGGCGACCGCTTGCGGCACCTGCGAATAGTGATCGAACTGCATCGTGTACTGGGCCCGGCCCTGGCTCATGGAGCGCAGCGTGTTGACGTAGCCGAACATGTTGGCGAGCGGCACCATGGCGTTGACCACGGTGACGATGCCCCGGTTTTCGGTGCCGGTGATCTGGCCGCGCCGGGAGTTCAGGTCGCCGATGATGTCGCCCATATACTCGTCCGGGGTGACCACCTCGACCTTCATCATCGGCTCCAGCAGCTTCGGACCCGCCTTCTGCAGCGCCTCGCGGAACGCGGCGCGGGAGGCGATCTCGAACGCCAGCACGCTGGAGTCCACGTCGTGGTAGGCGCCGTCGATGAGGGTCGCCTTGATGTCGACCACCGGGAAGCCGGCGATCACACCCGAGCCCATGACGCTCTCGATACCCTTGGAAACGCCGGGGATATATTCCTTCGGCACGTTGCCGCCGACGATCTTGGATTCGAACTGGAAGCCCTCGCCCGGCTCACCCGGCTCGATGACCAGCTTGACGCGGGCGAACTGGCCCGAACCGCCGGACTGCTTCTTGTGGGTGTAGTCGATCTCGTGCAGCTTGGTGATGGTCTCGCGATAGGCGACCTGCGGGGCGCCGATATTCGCTTCCACCTTGAATTCGCGCTTCATCCGGTCGACCAGAATGTCGAGGTGAAGCTCGCCCATGCCGGCCATGATGGTCTGGCCGGATTCCTCGTCGGTCTTGACCCGGAAGGACGGGTCCTCGGCGGCGAGGCGGTTGAGGGCGATGCCCATCTTTTCCTGGTCGGCCTTGGTCTTCGGCTCGATGGCGATCTCGATGACCGGCTCGGGGAATTCCATCCGCTCCAGGATCACCGGCTTCAGCGGGTCGCACAGGGTGTCGCCGGTGGTGGTGTCCTTGAGGCCGGCAATGGCGACGATGTCGCCGGCATAGGCCTCCTTGATGTCCTCGCGGTGATTGGAGTGCATCTGCATCATGCGGCCGATGCGCTCGCGCTTTTCCTTCACCGTGTTGAGGAGCGACACGCCGGTCTCCAGCTTGCCGGAATAGATGCGGCAGAAGGTCAGCGAGCCGACGAACGGGTCGTTCATGATCTTGAAGGCCAGCATCGACAGCGGCTGGTCGTCGGACGAGACGCGCTTGGTCTCTTCCTCGGTCTTGGGATCAATGCCCTTGATCGCCGGCACCTCGATCGGGCTCGGCAGGTAGTCCACGACGCCGTCGAGGAGCGGCTGCACGCCCTTGTTCTTGAACGCCGAGCCACAGAAGATCGGCACCAGCTCGTTGGAAAGCGTGCCCTTGCGGATCAGCGTCTTGATGGTGTCGATGTCCGGCTCTTCGCCCTCGAGGTAGGCCTCCATGACGGCCTCGTCGAGTTCCACGACCTGCTCGACGAGCTTCTCGCGGTATTCCTTGGCCCTGTCGGCGAGATCGGCCGGGATCTCCTCGTCATGGAACGAGGCGCCGAGGTTCTCGGCGTCCCAGATCACCGCCTTCATGCGAAGCAGGTCGACCACGCCGGCAAAATCGGATTCCGCGCCGACGGGGAGCTGCATGACGGCGGGATTGGCGCCGAGGCGCTTCTTGATCATCTCCACCGAGCGGTAGAAGTCCGCGCCCAGCTTGTCCATCTTGTTGACGAAGATCATCCGCGGGACGTGGTACTTGTCGGCCTGGCGCCACACCGTCTCGGTCTGCGGCTCGACGCCCGCATTGGCATCGAGGAGCGCGATGGCGCCGTCGAGAACGCGAAGCGAGCGCTCGACCTCGATGGTGAAGTCGACGTGGCCCGGGGTGTCGATGATGTTCAGGCGCTTGTCCTGCCAGTGGCAGGTCGTGGCGGCCGACGTGATCGTGATGCCGCGCTCCTGCTCCTGCTCCATCCAGTCCATGGTCGCCGCGCCGTCATGAACTTCGCCGATCTTGTGGCTGCGACCGGTATAGAAGAGGACGCGCTCGGTCGTCGTCGTCTTGCCGGCATCGATGTGCGCCATGATGCCGAAATTCCGGTAGTCTTCGATCTTGTGGGTGCGGGCCATGGGGTCGCTCTCTCGACGTTCGTGCTACCAGCGGTAATGGGAGAAGGCGCGGTTCGCTTCCGCCATGCGGTGCGTGTCTTCGCGCTTCTTCACCGCGTTGCCGCGGTTGTTGGAGGCGTCCAGCAGTTCGCCGGACAGCCGCTCGACCATCGTCCGCTCGTTGCGGCCGCGCGCCGCCGTGATCAGCCAGCGGATGGCCAGCGCCTGGCGGCGCTCGGAACGAACCTCGACCGGCACCTGGTAGGTCGCGCCGCCGACGCGCCGGGAGCGCACTTCGATCTGCGGCATGACGTTGTCGAGCGCCTGATGGAAGATCGACACCGGCTCCTGCCGGGTCTTGTCCTCGATCACGTCGAAGGCGCCGTAGACGATCGCCTCTGCGGCCGACTTCTTGCCGTCGCGCATGATCGAGTTCATGAACTTGGTGACGACGATATCGCCGAACTTCGGGTCCGGAATAATATCGCGCTTCTCTGCACTGTGGCGACGAGACATTCCCGCTTCCCTCGCTTACTTCGGCCGCTTGGCGCCGTATTTCGACCGGCGCTGCTTACGATCCTTGACGCCCTGCGTATCGAGCACACCGCGCAGGATGTGGTAACGGACGCCCGGCAAGTCCTTGACGCGGCCGCCGCGGATCATCACCACCGAGTGCTCCTGCAGGTTATGCCCCTCGCCCGGGATGTAGCCGATCACCTCAAAGCCGTTGGTGAGGCGCACCTTGGCGACCTTGCGAAGCGCCGAGTTCGGCTTCTTCGGGGTGGTCGTGTAGACGCGCGTGCACACGCCGCGCTTCTGGGGGCAGGCCTCCATGGCCGGCACCTTGTTGCGCTTGGGCGGGCTTTTCCGCGGCTTGCGGATCAGCTGTTGAATCGTCGGCATCCCTTGCCTTCTCCGTATCCAGCTCAAGATCCTCCGCAACAGGGAGAACCCTGCGCGAACGAACAACGCCGCCCCGCTCCCGAAAGAGGATGCGGAGGGCGCCTTTAAACAACAGAGGATCACGATCCGTATGGACGCGATCTTGTGTCCGGCTAATCTCGCCAAAAACGCGGCAGCGTTTAAGTCTTCCGTCCAGTCCTCGTTGCGGACCGGATCAACCCGACTTACCACCTGCCGTGAAAGTGGGCGGAACCTAGTCGTTTCAGGATTCCGCGTCAACCCCACCGTGCCCGTTTTTTGCCCAAGAGCCGGCGTTTTTTCTGGCTGCGCGGATGGCCGGGCGCGAATGCCGCAGGCGGGGAATCTTTACAAATCCATGACGGCGATCCGCGCAATATCGTTTCGCCAATGTATACCAAAGCGAAAGATCGGCAATCGGCGCCGGCGCGGCCATCGGAGACCGGCCCTCCCGGTCGGCGCGCCCGGACGGGAAAACGAGGCCCGATCCGTAAACCATGTCGGCGGAATCACCCGCCGGAGCAGCGCCTGATTCCGGCAGGCGCGAAAAGCGATTCCCTCGCCGGGGCCGACACTTGGGGCCAAAACCGGAATCAGTCCGTGAAAGCGATGACCGCCATCTTGCCTTCCATCGCATCGCGATAGGCCTGCAGGAACGGCTCCTCCTCCGGCACGTCGGTGAGGATGCCGATCTTGTCGAGCTCGGCCTCCACGAAGCCGTTTTCGCCGAGCGCCTCCAGCGTGCGGCGCACCGCGCCGTCGTCGTCGGGGGCACCGAGGACGACGTTCACGGCCGTGCCCGGCCCCCGGTCCTCCGATTTCTCCCGCCAGGCCCGGCCGATGAGGATGTAGACCGTCGGCGCATTGTCCTGTTCCATGGATATCTCCTTGTGAAAGCTGTTCCCGAAGGGCGGGAACCGATCGTCGGATAGGAATTCGGGTCAAAACAAAAAGTTAGGGCAGCTAGGGCGATTCCGTAGTGGCGCCAAACGCTCAGCATGCCCGAACGGGGGCGTCGCCGCCGCGCGGCACAAAAAAGGGCGAGCCGCCGCAGCGGCCCGCCCGACTTGTTCCGCGATCCGGGTGCCGGATCGTGGCTGGTTCCGATCAGTCCGCCGGGGAGACCGGCGGCGACAGGTCTTCCAGCGCGGCTTCGGCCACGCTCGCCTGCTGCTGCTTGCGGCGCTCTTCCTGGATGAGATCGTCCCGGTGGCGCGCGACGGAGCGGATCTGCCCCACCGTGCCGCCGGTACCGGCCGGGATCAGCCGGCCGACGATGACGTTCTCCTTCAGGCCCTCCAGGGTATCGCTCTTGCCGTTGACCGCCGCCTCGGTGAGGACGCGGGTGGTCTCCTGGAACGATGCCGCGGAGATGAACGAGCGGGTCTGAAGGCTCGCCTTGGTGATGCCCAGCAGGACCGGGTTCGCCGTCGGCGGCTTCTTGCCCTCCTCGTTGCAGAGCGCGACGATCTCCTCGAACTCGACCTTGTCGATCTGCTCGCCGGTGATCAGGCCGCTCTCGCCCGCATCGGTGATCTCGACCTTCTGCAGCATCTGGCGAACGATCACCTCGATGTGCTTGTCGTTGATCGTCACGCCCTGCAGCCGGTAGACGTCCTGGATCTCGTTGACGAGATAGGTCGCCAGCGCCTCCACGCCCTTGATGGCGAGGATGTCGTGCGGGGCCGGATTGCCGTCGAGCAGGTACTCGCCCTTCTCGATGGTGTCGCCGTCCTGCAGGTGCATGTGCTTGCCCTTGGGCAGCAGGTACTCGACCGGCTCCTGGCTCTCGTCATGCGGCTCGATGATGACGCGACGCTTGTTCTTGTAGTCGCGCCCGAACCGCACCGTGCCGTCGATCTCCGCGATCACCGCGTGGTCCTTCGGACGCCGGGCCTCGAACAGCTCGGCAACGCGCGGCAGACCGCCGGTGATGTCGCGGGTCTTGGCACTTTCCAGCGGAATACGCGCGACCACGTCGCCGGCCTTGACCCGTGTGCCCGGATCGGCCGACAGCACTGCTTCCGCCGCCAGCAGATAGCGCGCCTCGCCGCCACGCGGCAGACGTGCGATCTCGCCCTTGTCGTCCTTGATGACGATCGCCGGCTTCAGGTCGGCACTGCGGGCGGAAGAGCGCCAGTCGGTGACGACGCGCTTGGTGATGCCCGTCGCCTCGTCGGTCGATTCCTGCAGCGAGCCGCCTTCGACCAGGTCCTCGTAGTCGATGACGCCGTCGACTTCGGTGAGGATCGGGCGCGTGTACGGATCCCATTCGGCGATCCGCTGGCTGCGCTTGATCTCGTCGCCATCGTCGACATAGAGCCGCGCACCGGCGACGATCCGGTGCGTCGAGCGTTCGTTGCCCTCCGCATCGAGGATCGCGATCGACGTATTGCGGCCCATGGTGACGAGCTTGCCTTCGGAGTCGCGGGCGACGTTGCGGTTGCGGATCTCGATCTTGCCGTCGAAGTTCGATTCCAGGAACGACTGGTCGACCACCTGCGCCGTGCCGCCGATGTGGAACGTGCGCATGGTGAGCTGGGTCCCCGGCTCGCCGATCGACTGGGCGGCGATGACGCCGACCGCCTCACCCCGGTTGACCGGGGTGCCGCGGGCCAAGTCGCGGCCGTAGCAGGCGCCGCAGACGCCGACCGAGGCCTCGCAGGTCAGCACCGAGCGGATCTTCACCCGCTGGACGCCGGCCGCCTCGATCTTCTCCACCTCACGCTCCTCAAGCAGCGTGTTGGCCGGCACGATCACCGAGCCGTCCGCCGGGCTGACGATGTCCTCAGCCGAGGTCCGGCCGAGGATGCGCTGGCCGAGCGAAGCGACGACGTTACCGGCGTCGATCACGGCCTGCATGGTCAGGCCCTCGGAGGTGCCGCAATCCGGCTCGTAGACGATCGAGTCCTGGGCGACGTCGACCAGACGACGCGTCAGGTAGCCCGAGTTCGCGGTCTTCAGGGCGGTGTCGGCGAGGCCCTTGCGGGCACCGTGGGTGGAGTTGAAGTACTCCAGAACCGACAGGCCTTCCTTGAAGTTGGCGATGATCGGGCTTTCGATGATCTCGCCCGACGGCTTGGCCATCAGGCCACGCATGCCGGCGAGCTGCTTCATCTGCGCCGGCGAGCCGCGGGCACCGGAGTGGCTCATCATGTAGATCGAGTTGATCTGCTTTTGACGGCCGGTCTCCTCGTCCATCTGGACCGACGAGATGCGCTTCATCATCTCCTCGGCGACGCGGTCCGTGCACTTGGCCCAGGCGTCGACGACCTTGTTGTACTTCTCGCCCTGAGTGATCAGGCCGTCATTGTACTGCTGCTCGTATTCCTTGGCGAGTTCGCGGGTCTCCTCCACCAGGCCGTGCTTGGTGTCCGGAATGACCATGTCATCCTTGCCGAAGGAGATGCCAGCCTTGAACGCATTGGAAAAGCCGAGCGCCATCACGCGGTCGCAGAAGATGACCGTCTCCTTCTGACCGCAGGCCCGGTAGACCACGTCGATCATCTTGGAGATTTCCTTCTTCGTCATCAGCTTGTTGCAGATGTCGAAGGGAACCTCGGGATGCTTCGGCAGCAGTTCGCCGATCATCATCCGGCCCGGCGTCGTCTCGTAGATCTTGGAGACGACATTGCCTTCCGCGTCGACCGAACGATGCCGGCCGCGGACCTTGGCGTGCAGCGAAACAGCCTTCGATTCCAGCGCGTGGGCCAGTTCGCCCATGTCGCCGAACAGCATGCCCTCGCCCGGCTCCCCGTCCGCGATCAGCGACAGGTAGTAGAGGCCGAGCACGATGTCCTGGGACGGCACGATGATCGGCGAGCCGTTGGCCGGGTGCAGGATGTTGTTGGTCGACATCATCAGCACGCGGGCTTCGAGCTGGGCTTCCAGCGACAGCGGCACGTGGACCGCCATCTGGTCGCCGTCGAAGTCGGCGTTGAAGGCCGCGCAGACGAGCGGATGAAGCTGGATCGCCTTGCCCTCGATCAGCACCGGCTCAAAGGCCTGGATGCCCAACCGGTGCAGCGTCGGGGCGCGGTTGAGGAGCACCGGATGCTCGCGGATGACCTCGTCGAGGATATCCCAGACTTCCGGCTTTTCCTTCTCCACCAGCTTCTTGGCCTGCTTGACCGTGGACGAGAAGCCCTTGGCATCGAGCCGCGAATAGATGAACGGCTTGAACAGCTCCAGCGCCATCTTCTTGGGCAGGCCGCACTGGTGCAGCTTCAGCTCCGGGCCGACCACGATGACCGAGCGGCCGGAATAGTCGACGCGCTTGCCGAGGAGGTTCTGGCGGAACCGGCCCTGCTTGCCCTTCAGCATGTCGGACAGCGACTTCAGCGGACGCTTGTTGGCGCCGGTGATGACGCGGCCTCTGCGGCCGTTGTCGAACAGGGCGTCGACGGCCTCCTGCAGCATCCGCTTTTCGTTGCGGATGATGATGTCCGGCGCGCGCAGCTCGATCAGCCGCTTCAGGCGGTTGTTCCGGTTGATGACGCGGCGGTAGAGGTCGTTGAGGTCCGAGGTCGCGAACCGGCCGCCGTCGAGCGGCACCAGCGGGCGCAGGTCCGGCGGGATCACCGGCACGACCTTGAGGATCATCCACTCCGGCTTGTTGCCGGATTCGATGAACGCCTCGACCAGCTTCAGCCGCTTGGCGAGCTTCTTCGGCTTCAGTTCGGAGGTCGATTCCGCGATCTCCACGCGAAGCTGTTCGGCGAGCTTCGGCAGGTCGAGCGAGATCAGGATCTCGCGGATCGCCTCCGCGCCGATCATCGCCGTGAAGGCGTCCTCGCCGTACTCGTCCTGCATGCGCAGGTACTCTTCCTCCGACAGCAACTGGTACTGCGTCATCGGGGTCAGGCCCGGCTCGATGACGACGTAGTTCTCGAAGTAGAGGATGCGCTCCAGGTCCTTCAGCGTCATGTCGAGCAGCATGCCGATGCGGCTCGGAAGCGACTTCAGGAACCAGATATGGGCGACCGGAGCGGCCAGCTCGATATGGCCCATGCGCTCGCGCCGGACCCGGCTGAGCGTGACCTCAACGCCGCACTTCTCGCAGATGACGCCCTTGTACTTCATCCGCTTGTACTTGCCGCACAAGCACTCGTAGTCCTTGATCGGGCCGAAGATGCGGGCGCAGAACAGGCCGTCCCGCTCCGGCTTGAAGGTCCGGTAGTTGATGGTCTCCGGCTTCTTGATCTCACCGAAAGACCACGACAGGATCTTTTCCGGACTGGCGATCGAGATGCGGATCTGATCGAAAGTCTGGGCCTGAGCCTGAGGGTTGAAAAGGTTCATGACCTCTTGGTTCATAGGCTCTCTCCATAAGTGCGATCGATCATGGCGTTTGCCGCGTCACGCCGTCGAACCCGCACGAGTTTGGCATCGAATTGCTGTGTCGAAGGGGGCACGCGGCGGATCACTCCGCCGCGTCCGCCGGCAGGTCGTCCTCGCCCGCCGGTTCGTCCGGTTCCTTCGTCGTCGTCAGCTCCACATTGAGGCCGAGCGAGCGCATTTCCTTGACCAGCACGTTGAAGCTTTCCGGAATACCGGCCTCGAACGTGTCGTCGCCGCGCACGATCGCCTCGTACACCTTGGTCCGGCCGGCAACGTCGTCCGATTTGACGGTCAGCATTTCCTGCAATGTATAGGCCGCGCCGTAGGCTTCCAGTGCCCAGACCTCCATTTCGCCGAAACGCTGGCCGCCGAACTGCGCCTTGCCGCCCAGCGGCTGCTGGGTCACGAGGCTGTAGGGGCCGATCGAACGGGCGTGGATCTTGTCGTCCACCAGGTGGTGCAGCTTCAGCATGTAGATGTAGCCGACGGTCACCTTGCGGTGGAACTGCTCGCCGGTGCGTCCGTCGAACAGCGTGACCTGACCGGAGCGGTCGAGACCTGCCTTTTCAAGCAGTTCGACGATGTCCGGCTCATGGGCGCCGTCGAACACCGGCGTGGCGATCGCCATGCCCTTCTTGAGCTGCTCGCCGAGCATGACGACCGTGTCGTCGTCGCTCTCGGCGACCGAGATCAGGTCGCGTTCCGGATCGTAGATGCCTTCCAGTTCGGTGCGCAGCGGCGTGATGTTGCCCTCGCGCTTGTAGGCATCGACCATCTCGCCGATCTTGTGGCCCATGCCGGCGCAGGCCCAGCCCAGATGGGTCTCCAGGATCTGACCGACATTCATCCGGCTCGGCACGCCGAGCGGATTGAGCACGATGTCCACATGGGTGCCGTCGTCCAGGAACGGCATGTCCTCGACCGGAACGATCTTGGAGACGACGCCCTTGTTGCCGTGACGGCCGGCCATCTTGTCGCCCGGCTGCAGCTTGCGCTTCACCGCGACGAACACCTTGACCATCTTCATGACGCCCGGCGGCAGCTCGTCGCCGCGCTGCAGCTTCTCGACCTTGTCGATGAAGCGCTGCTCGAGCTGCTTGCGGGATTCGTCATACTGGTTGCGCAGCGCCTCGATCTCGGCCATCTGGGCCTCGTCGGAGACGGCGAACTGCCACCACTGGCTGCGCGGATAGCCGTTGAGGACCTCCTCGGTGATCTCGGTGTCCTTCTTGAAGCCCTTCGGCCCGGCATTGGCGGTCTTGCCGACGAGCGTCTCCGACAGGCGGCCGTAGACGTTGCGGTCGAGGATCGCCTGCTCGTCGTCGCGGTCCTTGGCGAGGCGCTCGATCTCCTCGCGCTCGATCGCCATTGCGCGCTCGTCCTTCTCCACGCCGTGGCGGTTGAAGACGCGCACTTCCACGACCGTGCCGGTGGCACCCGGCGGCAGCCGCAGCGAGGTGTCGCGGACGTCCGAGGCCTTTTCGCCGAAGATGGCGCGCAGGAGCTTTTCTTCCGGCGTCATCGGGCTCTCGCCCTTCGGCGTGATCTTGCCGACGAGGATGTCGCCGGCGTTGACCTCGGCACCGATATAGACGATGCCGGCCTCGTCGAGGTTCTTCAGCGCCTCTTCCGAAACGTTCGGAATGTCGCGCGTGATCTCCTCCGGACCGAGCTTGGTGTCGCGGGCCATCACCTCGAATTCCTCGATGTGGATCGAGGTGAAGACGTCGTCGCGGACGATCCGCTCGGACAAGAGGATGGAGTCTTCGAAGTTGTAGCCGTTCCACGGCATGAACGCGACCAGCACGTTGCGGCCGAGGGCGAGATCGCCCAGCTCCGTCGACGGGCCGTCGGCGATGATCTCGCCCTTGGCCACGACGTCACCCACGGTGACCAGCGGGCGCTGGTTGATGCAGGTGTTCTGGTTGGAGCGCTGGAACTTCATCAGCCGGTAGATGTCGACGCCGGACTTGGTCGGGTCGAGATCGGCGGTTGCGCGCACGACGATACGAGTGGCGTCGACCTGATCGACGACGCCGGCCCGGCGGGCGCCGATGGCGGCCCCGGAATCGCTGGCGACGATCGGCTCCATGCCGGTGCCGACCAGCGGCGCCTCGGCGCGCACCAGCGGCACGGCCTGACGCTGCATGTTGGAGCCCATCAGCGCGCGGTTGGCGTCGTCGTTCTCAAGGAACGGGATCAGCGCCGCGGCGACCGAAACGAGCTGCTTCGGCGAGACGTCCATGAACTCCACGCCGTCCGGCGTCGTCATGACGACGTCGCCGGCATGGCGCGCGGTCAGGAGGTCGCCCTCGAAGCGACCCTCCATGCTGATCGGGGCGTTGGCCTGCGCGACGTGGTACTTGGACTCCTCCATCGCCGACAGATACGTGACCTCGTCGGTGACCTGGCCTTCCTTGACCCGGCGGTACGGGCTCTCGATGAAGCCGTACTTGTTGACCCGGGCAAAGGTCGCCAGCGAGTTGATGAGGCCGATATTCGGGCCTTCCGGCGTCTCGATCGGGCAGATCCGGCCATAGTGGGTCGGGTGCACGTCGCGCACCTCGAAGCCCGCCCGCTCGCGGGTCAGACCGCCCGGGCCGAGCGCCGACAGGCGCCGCTTGTGGGTGATCTCCGACAGCGGGTTGGTCTGGTCCATGAACTGCGAGAGCTGCGAGGAGCCGAAGAACTCGCGCACGGCCGCGGCCGCCGGCTTGGCGTTGATCAGGTCCTGCGGCATCACCGTGTCGATCTCGACCGACGACATCCGCTCCTTGATCGCCCGCTCCATGCGCAAAAGGCCGATGCGGTACTGGTTCTCCATCAGCTCGCCGACCGAGCGCACCCGGCGGTTGCCGAGATTGTCGATGTCGTCGATCTCGCCCTTGCCGTCGCGCAGGTCGACCAGCGTCTTGATGACGGCCAGCACGTCCTCGCGGCGCAGCACGCGCACGGTGTCCTCGCATTTGAGGTCGAGGCGCATGTTCATCTTGACCCGGCCGACGGCCGACAGGTCGTAGCGCTCCGGATCGAAGAACAGCGAATGGAACATCGCCTCGGCGGTCTCAAGGGTCGGCGGCTCGCCCGGGCGCATCACCCGGTAGATGTCGAACAGCGCCTCTTCGCGCGCCTCGTTCTTGTCGACGGCGAGCGTGTTGCGGATGTAGCCGCCGGTGTTGACGTGGTCGATGTCGAGCACCGGGATCTCGTCATAGCCGCGCTCGATGAAGCCCTGCAGCATCTTCTCGGTGATCTCGTCGCCGGCCTCGGCGTAGATCTCGCCGGTCTCGGCGTTGACGATGTCCTCGGCGAGGTAATGGCCGCACAGCTCCTCGTCGGAGACCTTGAGGGCCTCCACGCCCTTCTCGCCGAGCTGGCGGGCAAGCCGCGCCGTGATCTTGCGGCCCGCTTCCACGACCACTTCGCCGGTCTTGGCGTCGATCAGGTCGCTCGTCGGCTTGAAGCCCTTCATGCGCTGGGCGTCATAGGGCATCTGCCAGCCGTCGCCGGAGCGGGTGTAGAGGATGCGCTGGTAGAAGGTGTCGAGGATCTCTTCGGAATCGAGGCCGAGCGCGAACATCAGCGACGTTACCGGAATCTTCCGGCGCCGGTCGATGCGCGCATGGACGATGTCCTTGGCGTCGAACTCGATGTCGAGCCAGGAGCCGCGATAGGGAATGATCCGCGCCGCGAACAGGAGCTTGCCCGAGGAATGGGTCTTGCCCTTGTCGTGGTCGAAGAAGACGCCCGGCGAGCGGTGCATCTGGGAAACGATGACGCGCTCGGTGCCATTGATGATGAAGGTGCCGTTGGACGTCATCAGCGGCATGTCGCCCATATAGACGTCCTGCTCCTTGATGTCCTTGACGGACTTGGCGCCGGTCTCCTCGTCGACGTCGAACACGATCAGCCGCAGCGTCACCTTCAGCGGCGCGGCGAAGGTCATGTCGCGCTGCCGGCATTCCTCGACGTCGTATTTCGGCGGCTCGAACTCGTAGGAAACGAACTCCAGAAGCGCCGTGCCGGCGAAGTCGGAAATCGGGAAAACCGACTTGAAGACCGCCTGCAGGCCCTCCTCGGTGCGTCCGCCATCCGGCTCCTCGACCTGGAGGAACTGGTCGTACGACGCCTTTTGAACCTCGATGAGGTTCGGCATCTTGGCGACTTCGCGGATCGACCCGAAATACTTGCGAACCCTTCTGCGCCCGTTGAACGTCTGCGTCATTCTCGCTCCTCGTACCGCCCTGGCTGCGACTGTCCGGAGGACCGGGCCCCATCCGGGGCATCGATCATCGGGACAGCCGCCCGTCGGAAACGCCAATCGGCCCGTGCGGGCCGTCAAAAAAACCGGTCCGCATCCGCGGGACCGCTATGGCCGGACGCGGCTCCGGATCGACAACCCGGAGCCGCCCCCAAAAATAGCTTGCGCTACTTCAGCTCGACAGACGCACCGGCGTCTTCCAGCTTTTTCTTCAGCTCTTCGGCCTCGTCCTTGGAGGCGCCTTCCTTCACAGGCTTCGGCGCACCTTCCACGAGGTCCTTGGCTTCCTTCAGGCCGAGGCCGGTGATGGCGCGGACTTCCTTGATCACGTTGATCTTCTTGTCGCCCGCCGACGTCAGGATGACGTCGAACTCGTCCTTTTCCTCAACCGCGGCGGCTTCACCACCACCGGCCGCAGCGGCAACAGCCACCGGAGCGGCGGCGGAAACGCCCCACTTCTCCTCGAGCATCTTGGAGAGCTCGGCGGCCTCCATCACGGTGAGGTTGGAAAGCTCTTCAGCAATTTTTTCCAGATCTGCCATTGTCTCGTTACCTTGTCAGTTCGAACCGTCGGTTCGGAGTTTCAGTGAACGGCCTCACGCCGCATTACCCTTTTCGGCATAGGCTCCGAGCACGCGGGCGATCTGCCCGGCCGGAGCGTTGACGACCTGCGCGATACGCGTTGCCGGCGTGTTGATCATGCCGACCAGCTTGGCGCGCAGTTCGTCGAGCGACGGCAGATCGGCCAGGGCCTTCACACCGTTCGCATCGAGATTGGTGGCGCCGAGCGCACCGCCGAGAACGACCAGCTTGTCGGTCGACTTGGCGAAATCCGACACGATCTTCGGGGCCGTTACCGGATCGTCCGAATAGGCGATCGCAACGGGACCCTGGAACAGGTCGGAGATGTGCTCGACATCCGTGCCGTCAAGGGCAAGCTTCGCGAGACGGTTTTTGGCCACTTTCAGGGTTGCTCCGGCTTCCCGCATGCGCGACCTGAGGTCGTTCATCTGGGCGACCGTGAGGCCCAAATTGTGGGTCACGACAACAACGCCGGTGCTCTTGAACACCTCGTTGAGAGCCGCGACAGCCTCTCGCTTTTCAGCTCTATCCACTTGCCTCTCTCCAAATGGCGGATGGGGACATCCGCCGGTTACCATTGCCGCCACTTGTTCCGGCGTTCTTGCCAGAGGCCATGGCGACGCTTGCGTGCCTGTCCCCTGGCGGACCCCGGAAGGTGCCGCAAGGCGCAACGGTCCGAACCGATCGTCGGCCGCAAGGGCCGGGAAAAATCGGTCGCACCCGTCTCATGCAGGCCCTTCTGGCTTAAGCGGCGCGCCCCCGAGGGAAGCTTGCCCCACCTGCAATCTCGGACAGGGTGGCCTCCGGGCAGGTCGTCTGAGGCGACGCCGGCCGGAGACCGATCCGCCCGGCGCCTGGCGCCGGGCGGAAACTTTCTAAACTCTAGGTGGCCGAAACGACCGAGGCAACATCGACGCGCACGCCGGGCCCCATCGTCGACGAAATCGCCATGCGGCGGAAATAGGTGCCCTTGGCGCCCGTGGGCTTTGCCTTGGAGACCGCGCTTGCCAGCGCCTTGATGTTTTCCACCAGCTTGCCTTCGTCGAACGACACCTTGCCGACGCCGGCATGGACGATGCCGGCCTTCTCGACGCGGAACTGGACCGCGCCGCCCTTGGCGTCGTTGACCGCCGAGGCGACGTCCTGGGTCACCGTGCCGACCTTCGGGTTCGGCATCAGGCCGCGAGGACCGAGAATCTTGCCGAGCCGGCCGACCAGCGGCATCATGTCCGGCGTCGCGATGCAGCGGTCGAAGTCGATCTCGCCCTTCTGCACCTTCTCCACCAGCTCCTCCGCACCGACGATGTCGGCACCGGCCTTGGTCGCTTCCTCGGCCTTGTCGCCGCGGGCGAAGACGGCGACGCGCACGGTGCGCCCGGTGCCGTTCGGCAGCACGCAGACGCCGCGCACCATCTGATCCGCATGGCGCGGATCGACGCCGAGATTGATCGCCACCTCGACGGACTCGTCGAACTTGGCGGTCGATGCCTGCTTGACCAGCTTCACGGCCTCGTCGATCGAGTAGACGGCGCTGCGGTCGACGCTTTCGCGGGCGGTACGTTGTTTCTTGCCGGCCATCGTCGTTACTCCGTCACCTCGACGCCCATCGAGCGGGCGGAACCTTCGACCATGCGCATTGCCGATTCCACGGAAGCGGCGTTGAGGTCCTTCATCTTCGCTTCGGCGATTTCGCGGACCTGTGCGCGGGTGACCCGGCCGACGGTGCCGCGACCCGGCGCCGAGGCGCCCTTCGGCAGCTTCGCCGCCTTCTTCAGGTAGTGGCTGACCGGCGGGGTCTTGATCTCGAAGGTGAAGGAGCGGTCACTGAAATAGGTAATGACCGTCGGGCACGGAGCGCCCTTCTCCATCTCCTGGCTCTGGGCGTTGAACGCCTTGCAGAACTCCATGATGTTGAGGCCGCGCTGACCGAGCGCGGGACCGATCGGCGGCGACGGGGTCGCCGAGCCGGCAGGCACTTGCAGTTTCAAGTACCCTTCGATTTTCTTCGCCATCTTCTTCTCCAGTCATGATGCCGGCAGTGCCGGCGGTCGGGAGCCGGCGGTTCGGTTGCCGGGATGCCGGCGAAAGCATCCCTCACCTCCCGCCAGACGGATGCGGTCAGAGCTTTTCGACCTGACCGTATTCCAGTTCGACCGGGGTCGCCCGGCCGAAGATCGACACGGCCACCTTGAGCCGTGCCCGCTCCTCGTCGATCTCCTCGACGAGACCGTTGAACGAGGCGAACGGGCCGTCGGAAACGCGCACCTGCTCGCCCACCTCGAAACTGATCGACGGTTTCGGCCTCTCCACGCCCTCCTGCACCTGGTGGAGGATACGGTCGGCTTCGGCGTCGGAAATCGGGATCGGCTTCTTGTCCGCCCCGAGGAACCCGGTGACCTTCGGCGTGTTCTTGATCAGATGGTAGGCGTCGTCCGTCAAATCCACCTTGACCAGCACATAGCCGGGAAAAAACTTGCGCTCGGCATCGACCTTGCGGCCGCGGCGCACCTCGACGACCTTTTCGGTCGGCACCAGGATTTCGTCGAACAGATGGTCCAGGCCGGTCGCCACCGCTTTTTCCCGGATGGAATCGGCGACCTTCTTCTCGAAATTCGAGTAGGCGTGCACGATGTACCAGCGCTTGGCCATTATTCCGCGTTCCTTGAAGGCTCTCTCAAAAGGGGCTCAACCGCTGACGCCGAGCAAAAACCCGACACCGAGGCTCAGGAGCTGGTCGACCAACAGAAAAAACATCGCAGCGAAGAACACCATCACGAAGACCATGACGGTGGTGATGCCGGTCTCGCGGCGGGTCGGCCAGGAGACCTTGGCGGTCTCGGCGCGCACCTGCTGGATGAATGTGAACGGATTGGTCTTCGCCATTCAAAAACTCATGAACTTGAGGCGCGCAAGCATCTTCGCCCACGCGCCGCCATCCGGTTCCCGATAAACCCTGAGGACCGCGTTATTAGGACGTCCAGACTGATTCCGCAACCCTTATGGGACAAAAAACGATGGCAGGGGCGGAGGGACTCGAACCCCCGACCCTCGGTTTTGGAGACCGATGCTCTACCAACTGAGCTACACCCCTATCGTCGAGCGCCTTTCGGCCGCTCTAACTAGGAAGATTTTTGCCCATTTGCAAGGGGGTCAATCCACCGGCCGAAAATAATGCCCGGCCACGGCATCACGCGCAGATCGTCGGCGCCCGTTTGCAGATCTCCTCGCGAATATGTGCCGCCTCCGCATCGTCCAGCGCCGCGCCGAAATGCGGCGTCTTCATGCCGTAGTCGAAGGCCAGGCTGCCGCCGGAGATGCCGATCATCTGGCCGGTCGATGTGAACGGTCCGCTTCGCATGCCCCAGCCCGGAGCGATTTCGCGCACCACCCGAAGCCGCCTCATATGGACAAGGTCGTAGCGTCGGTCGGTTCCCAACCCGAACAGGCAGCGCCGGTGGGTCATGCCGTCGCCATTGAAGACGACCACTTCTCTGCCCCAGAACATCCAGAGCAGGGTGAACACGGGCAAACTGCTAATCAGCAGCCAGGCCAGCGCGAAGACGAAAACAGCAAGCAATGGCCCAAGCGTGTCAGGCAAGTTAGTCACACTCGCGACCGCGTAAGAAATCAAGACCCCGCCCAGGACCATCGAGATGAGCACCATGGGGGCATAAGACACGATGTAGAGAACCCGCTTGCGGGCGGGAATCGTGATCTCAAGGGCGCCTGAGCTCTCGTTGATTCTGGCCCTGCCCCTGCGTGGATCGACGGTCTTCACGAAATCCCTCTCACAAGGACACAAAAGGCAGCGATAGCGGGACAACGCCGCCGGCGCCCCGAATACTCCGAGGATACAATCAGCGGTTCCGACCACAACCGGCCAATTGGTAGCGGCACGAAAGGCGCCGGCGCGTGCTCGGACGGACAACCAACGACGGCACAACGAAAAGCCCCGCGCAGGTTTCTCCGCGCGGGGCCTCAATCTTTTCAGTGACCGGCGAAAGGCCGGTCGGCAGAAACGCTACTCGATGATCTGCGCGACGACGCCGGCACCGCCACCGTTCGCGCTTGTCGCGGACGGGTCGGCGCCGCGATTATCGATTACTCGATAATCTGCGCCACCACCCCTGCTCCAACCGTGCGGCCGCCTTCGCGGATGGCGAAGCGCAGCTTTTCTTCCATCGCGATCGGCACGATCAGCGTCACGTCCATCGTCACGTTGTCGCCCGGCATCACCATCTCCGT
>NZ_JAOQNS010000024.1 GCF_025961475.1 Rhodobium gokarnense
CGGGGTAGTGTCTCAGTTTGAAATTTAGGGAAGGATGGCACGCCTTGCTAAGCGGAATTCAATTGTTCCTGTAGAAGCCGTGAAACGATCGCATGCAAGTCTGCCAAGTCTGGCTCGCCGGTCTCGTTAAACGAATCGTGCGCCTTTTGAAGTGCGGCACAATGCTCCTCACGATTTTGCCGGATTAGTTCTGGTAAAATTGTAGAGCCTTTCGGCCAACCGCCAAGTTTTAAACAAAGCACAAAGTAGCTTGCTGCGCGCGCTGTTCTGCCGTTTCCGTTTACAAACGGATGTATATTATTCAAACGCCATAAAACGTAGGTGGCAAGAACTACGGGGTCTGTTGTTTCCCATATCCTATTAACATAGTTTACAAAATCATCCATCAATGCGGGAACACGATAAAACGGTGGAGGTTCATGATCACCTACCGTCACCCGGCATGGCCTATATTCGCCCGGATTAATATGCAGGCATGTGATAGCCTGAAAATTGAACGCCTTGATAATGTGTTGAGAAATAAAAGGCCGCTGCATGTCTAACGCAGCGGCCACTATCGACTGCAAAAAATGATACTGCCTGTTGCCGTTGGCAACCTCTAGCGCCCTATATGCAGGGTGCGCCTCGGTGTTTGTAATCTCAAATAAGATCATCAGACGTTGAGTGCGCGACCATCCTGCTGCTCGAGGACGCTCTGAACTTCTTCTCGCGTCATGTCGTTTTCCTCGTCAAGAGACCCCATGACGAACGATAGGCGCTGTTTTTCCATTTGGGCGCGCGAAGGGCGGCGTGGCGACGATTCTTCCAATGCTTTCAACAAAGCATCGCTTGTGCGAAGCTTGGTCATCGGTGTCCTCCGTTTTCCCTATGTGTTGAGCGATTCTGCATGCGCAGGGAACTATGCGGGTACCATATGTGATTGTCACGTTAACATTACACATTGGGCCTCCGCTTATCGTTAGATAGGTACTCAATGTGGCGAGAATGTATGGTCTGTCAGCGTTTCCTGTACGTTTTTGGCCGTCCCGGCTTCGGCGCCCGCGCGTCGATCAATCCGACGATCCACTCCATGTCGTGCAGCGTGTCGGTAAGCCCTGCGGCCATAGCCGGCGACGAGCCTTTCAGGCTCTTGTGCTGGCGACAGAAGTTGTACCAGACGAAGTAGAGCGACAGCGCATGGATATGGTTGTCGACCTTCTTCGAAAAGGCGTTGGTCAGCCGCGTGAAGCGCCGCATTCCCATCCGCATGGAAAGGTTCATGCGCTCGACATGCGACGTGCTCACCTTGTCGATATCCGGGTTGCCGGTGATCTTCCGCTTTTTCGATCCGTTGAACTCGGCCGGGCTGTATTTCCGCTCCGGCCCCTTCGGGCCAAGCTCGCCGTACATCTTCACCAGCATGGCGTAATCGATATCGCCAGCGAATGAGCCGGCAACGGCGTCCAGATAGACCTTGTGGCCGTCCGTCGTGAGTTGCACCCGATTGGCCAGCCGATCCTTCAAATCATCGATGAAGAACATGGCCGTTTCGGCATCCCGGTCGCCGACCATATAGGCCAGGATCAACTTGCTATCGGGATCGAGCGCGGTCCACGTCCAGACGTCGCCGGCCCCGTCCGGCGCCGCCTTGGCGCCTTCGACGTTCTTTGCCTTGGAATAGCAGAACGACCAGATTTCATCACACTGGACGCGCTTGGAAGCGACGCCGCGCACCGTCTCGTAATGATAGGCCGCGCACGCTTCGCCGGCATCCACGAGCAGCTTGGAAACCGTGTTGATCGACACATCGCAAATGCGGGAGATCGACCGCATGGACGACCCCTCGCACAGCATGCTGAGGATTTGAACGCGCTTCGCGGTGGGTAGGACGTTTGCCATACCCAAAATATGTGAACTTTTATGCTTGGTGTCAAGCATTCTTGTTCACTTAAGCGAGGCGCAGCTTGGGCGGATTGGATGCTCTTTCGGGTCGCACGGCCGGCCCCACCAGTCCTCCAATTAAGCCCTCAAGTTCATCTGGCGGCAAATTCACCTTAGCTGCGATTTCGTCCCTGGTCGTTCGTTCGCTCCAAAGCGCAGCGAGCACCTTTCTCCAAACCGCGGAAGTTTCTCGCTCGACACCGTTCGGCTCATCTGTGCGGTATCCTCTGCGGCCTAACTCAATACAGGCTGACTTGTATTGCCAATCGGTCATTAAACCTAGCCGATGGGCGCGGTAAGCCAGCGCCATTGCCGACACACGCCAACGAGCCTTTGCTTTCAGGATTACGTCAACTGTAATGAAACGGGGTAACCGGGAGCGCACGTCATTCGCCGGCATCAAAAAAGCACTGGCAAACCCATCAGCCTCGCGTTCTGCAATACGCGACGGCTGATCTCCGGGCTGCGTGCCGGCGTGCCTATGCATAACCAAATGTGCCAGTTCGTGAGCGGAATCGAATATACTGCGCTCGGCTGTCTTGAAGTTGTTTAGAAAGATGAATGGACGCTCATCTCGCCAAAATGAAAAAGCGTCAACATTCTTAGTCGCCTCCGACAAAGAGAAAACTCTGACTCCTTTCACCTCAAGCAAGCCAAGCATGTTTGTGATCGGTTTTTCACCCAGCCCCCAATAGGTTCTAACCGCCTTAGCCGCCGCCTCTGGATTTGCCTCATAGCTTAGGTCGACAAAATCCGCCTCGGGCAAGCGAAACTCTTTTTCGAGCCAATCGCTAATCTCAAGACCTAATATGCCGGCCGCTTGGGCTGCTGCCTTTTCTTTTGCGCTCATCTTTGTCAGGCTGCGAAAGCTAACTGACGCCGTATCAAGCTCGTCCGGATCATCAGCAAAGAAAAACGCAGCCGGATAGCGCAACGCAGACGCAAGAGCAGAAATTGTGGCGTTGTCCGGATCCGAAAGTCCGTTCTCCAACCTCGACACTGCCATTGCAGACAATCCTGCGGCCTGCGCGAGTCCTTTTCCTGTCAGCCGCCGCCTTTGCCGGGCGAGGCTGAGCCGTTTCGGATTAAACTTATTGTCCATGACTACTTGCGCACGACCTGCGGGTCGAATTGGTCCGCCGCGACATCGTCGTCCATCAGTACTGGCTCGGCATCCAAATCGCTACCATCGGACAGGTAAATCCGTTCGACGAAACGCTTAAATTGGCCATGCTCCACCGTCGCCCGGCTAAGCTCAGCGGCACCATTCGGAGCAACCATCAAATAGAACGTGATCCAACCATCACTTGCATGTCCATCGTCAACGAACCGCGGTAGACCACCAAAAAGATCATCATTCCCAGCACACAACCGCTCTGCTCCTGCCCCCTTGGCGGACCTAGGCTTGGGCTCATGTGCATCGCTGCAAGCAATGTCGACGTTCGCGAAAACGACTCGGGCATGAGTTCCTTCGTTCTTTATCGCCTCGACCCCATTCGGTCGATCTGACTCCCAGCCCTCCTTACCGTCATGTTCATTACGAAGGGCGAACGTGCCGTGCTGGTACGAAAAGGTGCCAGCGGCATTGGCCGGGTGAAAAGGAGTGGCATCGGCTGCCGCGCCGATCGCAATTGCGCGAACGCGCAAGAGCTTTTCTTTGTCCGTATGGAGTTCCGCAAGCCGAGGGTCGACCTCCCACTCCTCGCGGAGAATTTTGACAGTGTTGAGTGCCATGCTTCCGATCTCGTGTTACAAATCTCACCATACAGTATGGTCCGATTTGTAACAGGCCGCAATAGCTATTCAGATTGGCTCCACCGCTTAGCCGCCGCCTTCCGCGCGATCTCCTTACGCTGCTCGGGCGTCAGCTTCTCGGCCCTGGCCTTGCCGCCCTTCGTCCCAAGCGCCTTGGCCGCCGGGTCTTTGCCGTCGTCTTCGATCTCGTCAGATTCCTCACCGGTGGCGATCTTGGCGACCTTGATCGCGGCGCCGATGACGTCACCGGGGCGTTTCTCGCCTCGTGGTCCTTTGGCCATTGAAACTCGATACCTCGCATTTCCCGTGGCAGCGGGGGCACTCTTTTACCCCGCTATCATCGCACTGAGGGCAAGGCGCGTCCATGAAACGCTTGCCATTGCAGGCTTCACAATCGAGGAAGCCATATCCTTCGCAGCGCGGGCAAATCGACATGCTTAGCGAAAAGCATGCTCACTAGAGGTGGGCAAGGTCGGAAGAGACGTCAAGCTCATTGATTTTCAAACTGAGACACTACCC
>NZ_JAOQNS010000025.1 GCF_025961475.1 Rhodobium gokarnense
CCAGGCGATCGGAAACATCCCCCCAAAGGCCTTCGCCGATCAAAAGAAAACCGAAAACCCATCACCGAATTCGTGAACTTGCACAGCAATGACGTCGAGTGGCTAATTCCTAAAGAATTTCAACGTCATTGCGAGGAGGCCGGAGGCCGACGCGACAATCCAGCGGGCGGTAGCGGCAGGCCCCGCTTTGCTGTCGAACATGCTGCGTTTGCCACAAACTCAGCCGTCACCCCGGCCCTCGAGCCGGGGCCTAATGCCCACATCAACACGGGATGCCCGGTGTTGACGGAACGAGGCCTTCGCGTTGATGCCGGCCGCGGCAGGACTCTCGGCGGGCTACTGCGTCGATAGGGACAATTGGCCCCGGGTCTCCGCTTCGCTCCGCCCGGGATGACGGCAGAGAATGCGGCGACGACGGTCATCCGACCGAGACGGCGCGCGACGGCCCCGCCCCCAATCACATCACCTCGATCTCCCCCCGCGATTCCATGGGCCTCGCGATCACGGCCTTTCGTTTGCCCCGGTCCGGATGCTAGACGAAAGAAGATAGCCGGCGCGATCGCGACTCGGCCGAGGGGATAAGGTGCGGGAGCGCCGATGACGGCTGGCTTTGGCCTTGAACGACTGGGATTGTGGTCGCTCGCCCACAAGGGACTGGCCGCGGCTGGTGTCCTTCTTTTGACCGTCGGGTTGTTCGTGGCCTCCCTGCATCTCGGCTTTGAGAGCGACATCCGCGAGATCTTCCGCTCCGATGCGCGCGACTATTCGGTGCTGGAGGACGTCGCCGACGAGTATCCGGCGAGCGAGCAGGATGTCCTCGTCGTGCTCTCCGGCCAGAACCTCCTTCAGCCGGACATCCTGGAAAAGTTGCGCACGCTGCATCTGGAACTCCTCTTCGTCGACGGCGTCACGGAGGTGCTGTCGATCTTTTCCGCCCGCGAGCCGCCGGCGGCGGAAGGCGATCCGGCGCCGACCGTGCCGGCCGATCTTTCCGGCGTCGACATGGCCGACCTGAAGGCGCGGCTCCTCGCCAATCCGCTGGTGGAGGGAAAGCTCCTCTCCAAGGACGGCGACCTCGCCCTCCTCGTCGTCTCGCTCGATTCCTCGCTCAACGACATCAAGCCGCTGTCGGAGGCGTTCGGGCGCATCGATGCGCTGGGGGACAAGGTGCTCGGAGGCACCGGCATCAGGATGGAGCTGACCGGCCTGCCGGTGATGCGGATCGAGATCATCGACGCGCTGCGCCGCGACCAGCTCACCTTCAAGATCGCCGGCTTCGCCTTCGGAGCGCTGCTCACCTGGATGTTCTTCCGGCGCCTTCGCTACGTGCTCATCGTCGGCGCGCCGGTGATTGCCGCGATCGTCTGGCAGCTCGGCGCGATGGCGCTGATCTCCGGCAGCCTCAACGTCCTGACGGCCGTGGTGCCGACGCTCGTCATGGTGCTCTCCTTCGCCGATGCGCTGCACCTGCTCTTTGCCGTGCGCCACAACATGGCGGCGGGCGAGGAGACGCGGGCCGCGATCAAGAAGGCCCTCGTCGATGTCGGGCCGGCCTGCGTCCTCACCTCGCTGACGACGACGCTCGCGCTCCTGTCGCTGGTGCTCGTCCCGCACCCGTTCATCGCCGGCTTCGGCATGGCGGGGGCCATGGGCACGGTGATCGCGTTCCTTGCCACGATCTTCATCTTTCCGTTCGTCGCCTGGTTCATCCTGAAGGGGGAGGCGATCGGCGAGGGCGCGCGGGCGGTCGATAGCTGGTTCGCGCGGGAAAGCGTTGCGGTCTCGGAGCGCTTGGCCCGGCTGGTCGACCGGCGCTCGGGGCTGATCGCCGTCGTCTCGGTCGTCCTTGCCGTCGTCTGCGGGCTTGCCTACGCCCAGAACGGGCCGCATCACATCTACAAGGAGAACCTGCCGAAGAACAACGACGCCTACCGGGCGATCGAGGCGATCGACAGCAAACTCGCCGGCAGCGGCACGCTCTACCTGTTCCTGCGCTGGAAGGACGATGTCGACCTCACATCGGAGGCGGCGCGCACGGTCATCGCCAATGCGCACGAGTTCCTCGCCGAGACCCCCGGCGTCGACTCGGTCTGGTCGCTGAAGAGCATTGCCGACTGGTACGCCGCCGGTTCGCGCCCCGCCGAGGACTTGGGCGCGTTCCTGAAGCAATATCAGGAGCTGTTCGCCAACCGGGTGATCTCGCCGGCCGACCATTCGGCCCTCGTCACCGGCTATTTCGTCAATGTGGATGCTTCCAAGCTGAAGCCGAAGCTGGATGCGCTTGAGGCACGGCTCGATTCCCTTCGCGCGGCGCATCCGGAGGTGACGATCGACGTCACTGGCATCGATGCGGTTGCCGCCCGCTCCAGCACGGAGATGATCAGCCAGCTCAACCGCAGCCTGGCGGCCGCGATCATCGTCATCATCCTCGCCATCGGCCTGTCGATGCGCTCGGCCCGCGCCTCGCTCGTCAGCATCCTGCCGAACGTCATGCCGATCGCCGTCGGCGGCACGTTCCTGTGGCTCTCCGGCATCGGCCTGCAGTTCACGTCCGTCGTCGCCTTCACCATCTCCTTCGGCATGGCGGTCGACAGCACCATCCATATGCTTAACCGCTACCGTCTGGAAACGGCGGTGCGCGGCGAGGGGGCGGCGGCGCTGCACCGCACCGTCGTCGCCGTCGGACCGGTGCTTCTGGTCTCCACCATCGTCCTCGTCGTCGGCCTCGGCATCACCGTCACCAGCGTCATGCCGACGGTGCGGCTCTACGGCGAGGTCTCCGTCATCGTGCTGACGACGGCGCTGATCGCGAACCTGTTGTTCCTGCCGGCGATCCTGAAGCTGACGACAAGGAAGGGGGGGTGATTCCCTTCTTCCTGCGCTCGCCGTTTGTCGCTTGCGCTGGCCCAACACTCCTTCGTCACCCCGGCCCCCGAGCCGGGGTCTATTGCCCTTATCCACACGGTATGCCGGGTGTTGGTTAAACAGGACCTTGGCGCGAGTGTCGGCTGTGTCAGGAATCGCGACGGGCTACTTTGTCGAGGTGGGCAATGGGTCCCGGGTCTGCGCTTCGCTCCGCCCGGGATGACGGGAGAGGGTGGAGTGGCAAGCACACGATAGTACACACCGAGCGAGCTGCCCTGGATTGCTTCGCTGCGCTCGCAATTGTGCAAGTTCACGAATTCGGTGATGGGTTTTCGGTTTTCTTTTGATCGGCGAAGGCCTTTGGGGGG